>JAJXWR010000093.1 GCA_021781515.1 Pseudomonadota bacterium | reverse complement strand
CAGTTGGGCGGCGAAAGCTGCGTCAACGAAGTGCGGATAAATCCTATGAGCAACTTTGCTCAAGTTTTTAGGAGCAGCGATCATGAAATTATCCGACCAAATCAAACCCATCTCATTCCTGAAGGCAAACGCAGCTGAGATTGCAAGGGACTTCAGCGAAAACCATAGCAATCCTCTAATTATTACTCAGAACGGAGAAGCAAAGATGGTGGTTATGGGCATTGACAGTTACCAAAAACAGCAAGAAACAATGGCTTTACTAAAAATCCTCGCACTTGGCAACAAACAAATTGAAGAGGGTAAGTTCCAAGGCGCCGATTCTTTCTTTGCTGAGATGGACAAGGAAAATCAGCAATGAGCCACAACGTCCAGATTCTTGCTTATGCCAAGGATGACTATCGGAAAATTCGTGGCTATGTGAAGAGAAAATTTGGCGATAATGTTTGGATGACTGTTGAAGCCGACTTCAAGAAAATGCTCCAGCAGATAGCCGAAATGCCACTTGCTGGTTTAGTAACTGAAGAAATTGAAGCGATTCCTGGTTAACACCTAGGTCATCAGGCTGGGGGAAGCGAAGCTTTTGTCGATGATTTGTGAATGGGACGTAAAAAAATGGGACGTGGAAAAAAGGCCAACAGTTTACCCCATCTAAACGCCATACAGAAATTCGCACCCAATATGCAGAAGTAGAACCTCAGTTGTCCGCCGAGCGCAAGCACACCTATGGCGAATTTGCCAACCAGATTCTCGGGTTGGGTCATGTTATCCACTCCGCAACCCTGTCTTATATCGCCTTCCAGAAAAATCAGGGTAAGCGCATGAAAATCAAAGCACCGGGAATGTTCATTGAACCATTGCGACGCAAGGCTGAAAATGTTGCAGTACGACCACTTCACCGAAGTTTACACAAAGAAACCGCTTAAGCCAGCGGTGGTATGTGCCGGGTGATGGTTCTGGCGTGGTACAGCGGGGTATTTACTCCGCATGACTTGCGCACTGCGTGATAAGTAACACACACCACCCATCCCCTATTGAAGATGTGGGCGGCTCAGAAACCTGTGCGGTTGCCAACGGGGTGGATACGTTCCGTACCTGTGAAGATTGAGCCTTCGGGAAAAATCACGGTGGCAACACCGTTAGCGCAGGTCGTTTACAAAAGAGGGCTTGCTGCTGGTCATGGCCGGGATGCTATCGTCGAAAGACGAGATCCCGGAGTCCCCCAGCGGAATTCGCCCTTGGACACCTCTGCCTTTAGGTATGGGTGAGGTTTAGTCACAGGAAAATCCGGATGCCCAATTATTTTTGCGATTTTCTGAGGGTGAATGCGCTGATTTTCGTGAGCCAGTCCACAAAATCCAGTAAAATATATGTCTGGTTACAATAATTCAACACGCTTGCGCCTTGAGCGGAGCTATCTTGATAGAGTGGTGAAATCGTCGTGAGAATCGTTTTGATTCGGGAGGTTGGTGTGAAAACTTCAGGAGTAGTGACCGTACTACTGTTGGGAGCGCTGAGTTTTAGTGCGGCCCCAGTGCTGGCAGACGGACTGGATGCTCCGGTCGGTGCTGTGGCGGGTGGGTTGTTGGGAAGCATGTTTGGTCAGGGCAATGGCCGTCTGGCAGCGAGTGCGGCGGGTGCCGTGTTGGGGTATGCGACCGGTGAGGCGATGCAGAATCAGGCGTACGGCCAGCCCTATCCACAGCCGTATGGACAGCCGTATGGCCAGGGTTATGTGCCGCAACAACCCCAAGCCTATGGCCCGCCGCCGCAAGCCTATGGACAACCGACTTATAATGCTGGTTATTATTATGGTCCACCGCAGGTTATCTATCAGGCCCCGGCTTATTATGGCGGTGATGGTGGCGGTGATGGTGATGGATGGAGAGGTCGCAGAGAAGGATGGGGCGGTGAAGGTGGAGGCTGGCGGCGCTTTCACCGGGAGGGTGATGACTGAGTGTTGATTACCTCAGGTGTCTGTCAAGCGTTGACTTCGGGAAGCCCTAGGTTGCTTTCGGGGGGAGGCGCTGTGCGTTCTGGGGCCTGGAGGGGGATGTTGATGCTGAAACAGGTGCCTTCACCTGGGCTGGACTGCACCTGAATACTTCCGCCGAGGCGGGCAGTGATCAGGTTGTAGCAGATATGCAGCCCAAGACCACTCCCGCCCTGTCCGAGTTTAGTGGTAAAAAAGGGCTCGAATATCCGGTTCAAATGATGTTGCGGGATGCCGCAACCGTTGTCCCTGAACTGGATTTCGACGCCTTGTGCTAAACAGTGCGTGCTGATTTGAATTTGTGGTGAGTCCACGCCTTCGAAGGCGTGCATCAGGGCATTGTTGATGAAATTGCTGATGATCTGTACCAGAGCCCCCGGGAAGCTGTCCAGTTCTACCAGCGGATCGGCGTGCTCAACGAGGACTTGTACTTTTCTTTTGCGGTAACTGGGTTCCAGTGACAGCAGAATTTCTTCGAGTGTTTTGCCAAGACGGAATTGCCGCCGGTTATCACTGACCTGATCAACGGCGACCTGTTTAAAACTGTTGATCAGCGTCGTGGCCCGACTGAGATTGCGCAGCAGGATATCGATGGCATCTGCATGGCTGTCCAGCAGCAGTTCCAGCTCTTTGCGGCTGATTTTTCCATCGACCATTTTGTTTTTGAACTGCTTGTCCTGGGTGTCCATGCTGGTGGCAATGGTCAAGGTATTGCCTAGCGGGGTATTCAGTTCATGCGCAATACCTGCCACCATCTGGCCAAGGGCCGCTTGCTTTTCAGATTCCACCAGTTGGGATTGTGTTTTTTTCAGATCATTGATGACTTCCTGCAATTTGCCATTGGTTGAGCGGAGTTCCTGGGTGCGTCGTTCTACTTTTTGTTCCAGGGTATTATTCAAGGCCTCGATCTCTTGCCGGGAATGCAGCAAGGAGAGCCAGCGTTCTTCGACGGCATCGGTCATCCGGTTAAAGAGCATGGCCAACCGTGACAACTCATCTTCATTGTCGACCGGTACTCGACGGGAATAATCACCTTCGGCGATGGCCTGAAACACATCAATCATGTTTTGCAGGCGTGTACCGACGCGGTGTCCCAGCAAGGTCAGTAGTGCGACAGCCACCACAACCACAAACAGCATTCCGACAATGGCATGACGGATCAGTTCATTGCGCATCCGCTGCAGCGAGGCGCTCTGGTAACCGTATTGCAAAAAGCCAACCGAATCATTGAACAGGATGGGTTGGCGGATGTGAATCACCGTTGGCAGTATGTCCAGTTTTTTCAGGTCGTCAGGAGGGGGCAAGAACTTTGGAACTTGCCCTGCCTGTAACATATAGTGGTTATTGGATTCAATAACCACATACAATAGCAGTCCTTTGCCTTCGCCCACCAGTTCGCTGAGGTAGTCCTGCAGCACATGAATCTGCGCATCATTGGTATAAGGGACGGTCGCCAGATTCAGTAATTGGGAGGTGGATTCAATGGACAGGGCGACCTGTTGTTGGGTTGAATTACGAATATAACGAGTCAACGAGGACGCTAGTACAGAAATCAGGCCAATCAGGAAGAGCAACCCCAACAGGCCCATTTTGAGCTTTAGTGACCACTTTCTTAACATGGAAAATACGCTGGCTATTTTTCTGGTACTGGCAGTCTAGTGGATATTTGCAAAGATGCGCAGGGTCATTGGCATGCAAGCCGATGCATATTCATTAAAAGTTGTTTTTTTTTCTTTAAAAAAGCGGTTAAATGACAGGCTGAATCCAGTACAGGCGTGGTGGTTGCTGACTGGATAAAAAATGGGGAAATCTGCACCAGGATAATGGATAACTGACAAAAAGGTGTTGTGTCTTTATGGTTGATCAACGAGGGGTATCAGGGGGCGTGCCAATGACCCACCTGAAGCAGCTGGAAGCTGAATCTGTGCATATCATTCGTGAAGTGGCGGCCGAATTTGAACGACCGGTGATGCTTTATTCTATTGGTAAAGATTCGGCGGTGATGTTACATCTGGCGCTGAAGGCTTTTGCACCAGGTCGTTTACCGTTTCCATTGCTGCATGTGGATACCACCTGGAAATTTCAGGAGATGATCCGTTTTCGTGAGGCGGTTGCCAGAAAATACCCGGTGGATTTGCGGGTGCATATCAATCAGGATGGCGTCAAGGCGGGGGTGAATCCGTTTACTGTGGGGTCGGCCCGACATACGGATGTAATGAAGACGGAAGGACTGAAGCAGGCCTTGAATCAGTACCGGTTTGATGCGGCGTTTGGTGGGGCGCGGCGGGATGAAGAAAAATCCCGGGCTAAAGAACGGGTATTCTCATTCAGGGATCGGCATCATCGTTGGGATCCGAAAAATCAGCGACCGGAGCTGTGGAATCTTTATAACAGTAAATTGCATCCCGGCGATAGCATCCGGGTATTTCCCCTGTCGAACTGGACGGAACTGGATGTATGGCAATACATCTATCTGGAGCAGATTGACATTGTCCCCTTGTATTTTGCTGCGCCCCGACCGGTGGTTGAGCGAGACGGAGCGTTGATAATGATTGATGATGAGCGGATTCTGTCGTACTTGACCGAAAGTGAAAAAAACAGTATTTCCACCCGATCGGTGCGTTTTCGTACCTTGGGCTGTTATCCATTGACCGGGGCCGTAGAATCGACCGCCAGCACGTTGCCAGAAATTATTCAGGAAATGTTGTTGACCCGTACCTCAGAGCGTCAGGGGCGGGTGATTGATCACGATCAGTCTGCTTCCATGGAAAAGAAAAAAATGGAGGGTTATTTCTGATGTCGCATCAATCTGATCTGATTGCAGAGGACATACTCGGGTATCTCAAGCAGCATGAAGCCAAGGATTTGTTGCGTCTGATTACCTGCGGTAGTGTGGATGATGGTAAATCGACGTTGATTGGTCGACTGTTGCACGATTCGAAACTGATCTATGAAGATCAATTGGCGAGTATTACCCGGGATTCTCAACGATTCAATACCACCGATCAGGAAGTGGATCTGGCACTGCTAGTCGATGGATTGCAGGCAGAACGTGAGCAAGGCATTACGATTGATGTGGCTTATCGTTATTTTTCCACGGATCGTCGCAAATTTATTATTGCGGATTGTCCAGGGCATGAACAATATACCCGCAATATGGTGACAGGGGCCTCCACCTGTAATCTGGCGGTTATTCTGATTGATGCCCGATACGGTTTGCAGATACAGACCCGTCGTCATAGTTATCTGGTGGACCAACTGGGTATACGCCATGTGGTGGTGGCGGTTAATAAAATGGATCTGGTGGATTATTCCGAGGCCGTTTATAAAACAATCCAGAGCGACTACCTGAAATTTGCTGATCGTCTGTCGATTCCAGATGTGCAGTTTGTGCCGATTTCGGCACTGAAAGGCGATCAGGTGGTCACCCAAGGCGTCGGCATGCCGTGGTATACGGGGCCGACACTCATGCAGATTCTGGAACAGGTGGAACTGACGCATGACATTCCTCTCGATGAATTGCGTTTGCCGGTACAACTGGTGATTCGTCCGAATCTGGATTTTCGCGGGTTTGCCGGCACGCTGGCGGCCGGGAGTCTGCGGGTGGGAGACATGCTCCAGGTACTGCCCAATCGGCAACAGGCCAAGGTACAGCAGTTGCTGGTGGCTGGTGTGGATGCAGAGGTGGCGCAGGCCGGACAGAGTGTCGCTGTGACCTTGGATCGGGAAATTGATGTTTCCCGTGGTGATATGCTGGTGCAGGCGCAGGACTCGGCCGCCTGGATTGCGCAGAATCTTGAGGTTCAGGTGGTGTGGATGCAGGATACCCCGTTACGACCAGGACAGGAATACCTGATCAAACAGGGCGAGCGGATTATTCCCGGGCAGGTGGACTGCATTTTGTATCGGATCAACATCAACACACTGGAGCATGAACTGACCGATCAATTGCAATTGAATGAAGTGGGGCTCTGCCGTTTGCATTTGCATCAGCCGGTCGTGGCAGATGCCTATCGCCGCTGTCGGGGCACTGGATCCTTGATCTTTATTGACCGTTCCACCTATGCGACTGCCGGTGCCGCCATGATTCAGGCGCAGGTGGAGCAGGAGCGTTGTGATACGCCGGAGTTGGATCAAGAGAGTGAACTGCAACGGCTACGGTCGTTTGAGAAAGAGCTGAATCGCCTGGTGCGGCATTATTTTCCGCACTGGGGGGCCAGGGAAATTTAAAGGCGGCCTGCTGTCCCTCCCTGGGGTGTCACTCTACAAAGAGATGTGTCACTCCCCCAGAGAGAGGACAGGCTACTGGCGTGCGCCTGAGCGGTAGCGCTGTGGATTTCAGGATGCCGCTGCGTAGGTACGGTTTAAATAATCAATAATATCAGCAGATTCAAATAGTTTGGTGCCGGTGTTCGGATCTTCCAGGTAAGGCACCTGAACTCGGCCTTTGCTCAAAAGCATGGCGGCTCTTGGGCCACCGGGCACCGGGCGGTAGGGGCCGGGTTTGATGCGCATTTTTGCTGGGCCGAGATCGGCAAATTGCTCTTTACCCAGATTATGCAACAAATAAGGCAATTCAAGTTCACACAGACGTTCCCGTACCAGACGGGAATAGGGGCTGGATTCAAAACTCCATAACTGCAGTGGCTGGGCCGGCGCATGGGAAGCGGCTGCATGCAGTCCGCGCAAGTGACGTACAGCACTGCCGACGCTGCTCAGCCCGGTTTTGATCCGGCCGGAACGTAAGCGGCGGGGCACTTCTCCGGGGCCATAGGTAGTGAACAGATAGCGGTTGATGGCGGAGGATTCCAGTAGCAGGGTTTGGGTGTTTGGATCTACCAGCAGGGGAAATTGTTGACGCCCGGAAAGTTTTTGTGCTTCTGGCCGAAAACGCTGACCTCCCTTGGGACAGGGCTGAATCAACACGTCCAGACCTAAGGCCGTCAGGGATTCACGGACGGAACGGCAATAAGGACAGCCCTCCATATCAAAAAGAATAAGCGGTTTAGCGGCTTTTTTGACATGGGCTAACGCCGAGGTGCCACGCCAGCCGGTTAATGTGGAGGTCATTACCGAACTCAAGACGTTTAATTGATGCTGTACCCCTTTTATTACCATACTGCAGTTCCTCTGTAGTCAGTGAGAAATGTGGCTACACTAT
The DNA here is from genome assembly GCA_021781515.1 of Pseudomonadota bacterium. Classification (GTDB taxonomy): domain Bacteria; phylum Pseudomonadota; class Gammaproteobacteria; order Pseudomonadales; family Moraxellaceae; genus JAJXWR01. Next base: position 4,315 of record JAJXWR010000093.1, on the reverse strand, counting down.
GCCACAGGATGCTTCGGCTTTGAAGGCTTTAATTGGAGGTTGAGCCATGTTTCAGGGAACGCAGTTGGTGTTCTATACCCAGCAAAATCATCAGCACGCCGGACAACCCTTGCATAGCTGGTTGCTGGCTGAGGCGCAGCGGACGGGTTTGCAGGGAGGTTCTGCGCATTATGCGGCAGAAGGCTTTGGTCGGCATCGACGGATGCATGCGGCGCATTTTTTTGAACTGGCGGATCAGCCGGTGGAGATTGTTTTTATCTTAAGTACAGAGCAGGCCCGTTTATTTCTGGAGCATTTGCGGCAAGAGCAAGTATCGGTTTTCTATGTCTGTATTCCGGTAGAATACGGTGTGCTTGGGGAGAAGGATGCATGAGAGCGGTGTTGGTTATTGCCTTTGGTGCCGCTGTGGGGGCCTTGTTGCGCTGGCAGTTGGGCACAAAACTCAATGCGTTGTTTCCCGTACTGCCGTTGGGTACGCTGATGGCCAATCTGGTGGGTGGCTTGATCATTGGGATGGCTGTCGTACTCTTTGCGCAAATGCCTCAGTGGTCTCCTTTATGGCGCTTACTGATAATCACCGGTTTTTGTGGGGGATTGACAACATTCTCCACATTTTCAGCTGAAGTGATGGGTTTACTGCAGGAGGGACGCATTCAATGGGCCATAGTGGCCATTGGCGTGCATGTGACCGGGTCACTGCTCATGACCTTTCTGGGTATGTTATCCACTCACTGGTTTTTGCATCGCTAAATCCGATCCATGGAAGGCAGCATTTAAGGCACCGCCGCAGGAGGCGTTGCTATGGGTGTTGCGGGGGTGCTAACAGTCTGGAACACTAGGTTAAGCAGTTGTTGTTGCTGTGCCTCGGTGTTTTTCTGTTTGGATTCGGCAATGACATAAGCAAAGGCGGCATAACGGCTGGCAACGGCCAAGTCGCCGTATTCAGCGGCATGTTCTGCGGCCTGTTCGTAGCGCAGATCGGTATCCTTCAGTTGTGTGGTCAGATCATTAACGATGACATCGGCCATCTTGTGGCTGAGATGATCGTATATTTCACTGTCAGAAGGTAAGTTTGGCAATTTGAAGGGTAAATGGAAATTACCGATATCAATGCCTTCATTCCCTTGGTCGGCATCGTCTTCTTTGACGGTTTCTGTGGCGGTATAGATCACCTGACCGTTTTGTGCTTCCACCATGCGAAATGAAGCGGACAGCAACCCGGTTTTGCGTACCTGATTGATCGCTACGGTGATTTCCTGCTGTTTATCTTTGGTCAGGGTGGCAGGTGGTTCCGGATTCTTGATCCGGTCGGCCCGCGACAGGGTCAGCCATTGACTGTGAGCAGGATTGGGTTCTGTTTCCGTATCGGTAGTTACCCGCATGGTTTTGCTGCCTTTTTCTTCAGTAGCATCAATATGCGCTTCAAGAATACTGCCCTCAATCAAATAATCAGCCGCATGCGGGTGTTCCGTACCGGAAGTAGATTTAAGCATGGCTTGCAGTTGGCTGTTGTCGACCAGTTGCGCATCATGAGGTAGATTCTGGAACAGCGAATGGGTAATCTGCGCAGCGACCATGACACCAAAATTATTATCACCGTGATTGTCGGCAAACGGCAAGGTGCTGATATGTGGCAGTGCCCGACTCAGCAGACGTTGCCGGATGTCATGAATCCGGTGATTGATGCTGACATCGGGGTAAGCAAATTCTTTGAGGGCGAGCAGGAGGCCCATAGCTTTGCCGTCATTACCCGCTCGTTCCAGTACTTGCTCCTGTTCAAACAGGTGATCTGTAAAACTTTTTTCTTCAGGCAGGATTTTTTTTGCCGCAGGGGCCAGAATCAGGCGTAACTGCCGGGCTTCGTGAAAATTCAGGTAAGCGGCCGAGAGGTGGCCTTGCTGCAGTTCGCTGGTGGCGTGTGCCAGGTAAAAAGCCGGAATGTCTTTACCCGAATGGCTCAGAAAAGGAATCCATGCCGAGGCGTCGGCGGTATGCAGGGCAGAGAGAAAGGTGTCATAAGCTTCTCGGTTCTGGTGTTGGTTAATACTGTCCCAGAATGATTTTTCAACGGCCCGAGCATAGGCCTGATGGCTGGCGTTAGCCAGATCAGGGTCATCAGGGTTCAGACGGTGCAATTGGGCAAACAGTTCCGCTGCACGACTGAAATTACCGTGATCCATGGCTTCTTTTGCGGTTTTCTGCATATCAGTCAACAGATCGGAACGCTCAAGTTCATAGCGAGAGTCGCCGGAGAGGCGAAATAGAGTGCTCAATGCCTGGTAGCGACCGGTATAATCATTGTCATCCAGCCCGGTGCGTTGCTGCGCCAAATCCTGGATTTTAGCTTCGGTCTGATGATGCAAATCCTGGAGATGATCTTCCAGTGCCTGTGTTTCTTTGCTATCCAGCGAACGAAGCGTCGATGCCTGCTGCAGGGCTGCATCCAGCACGGGGAGTGGTATCAGATGATCGGTTCCCTGATAGTTGCTCAAGCTGTCCAGCAAGGACTGCGCTTTTTGCTGAACGATAAATTTTCCCAGTCGGTTCAGCTGCAGTGTTGCTGCATTCAGACGTTCGCCTTTAAGCGAGGGTGTACGCTGCAGACGCTGGGACAATATTGCATAACGCTGCTCTGGATCAGAGGCATGCAAGGCAGCATCAATTTCACCGGGAGTAATGACGGGAGGAGCCGTTACACAGGCCGTCAGTACGAGTATCAGCCCAAGACTTACAAGGCTTGGCCGTAATTGCCAGCGGAAGGTATGCGTGAATGTCGCCATGATGCCCTCATGAATTTGCTGATGTATTGTCGTGGGAGGCAGAACTCCAGGCTAGTGCAGCAGTTACCGAAACTGCGCATGGATGATAGCAGTTTTTTGCTGAAAGTACCCGATATTCCTTGCACATTAGCGGTAGCTGTACCGGAAAATTTAATGTGGGTCAGCAGCAGGGTGGCAAAAAAACAAGGTTTACTGGTTGGATGACTGTGCCAGCAGATACACACCGTCAGATCGGACAGGTGTGTATTAATCGTTTCATAAGTTTTCGCATTATATGATATACGTTATTCATGAATAAATCTGAAATGCGAAGCCAGAAACGCAAAGAACTGGTCGAGGCGGTGGTGCTTAGAAATGAGCCCATTGTATTGGTTTCCTGACAGTTGCCCGAATTTTCAAAGTTTCGCTCAGGAGTGCTTTTGACTGGCTGTCCCGGTATCGTCGGGGCGGGTGGCATACGCTGAATGAAATGCGAGATCGGGTCGTTCCCTCGAAAAATCAGTGGTGAAGACATGAGGTGGCTTTAAGATGCCATCATGATGGAGATTCCAGTGAATAGCATCCGTACACTGCTATACAAAGAGCGTGGAGTTCTTTTATCAAATTCCCCATAGCTTAATCCGGACGAACAGGTTTGGAAACATGCCAAAGCAGAAGCGAGCAAGTATCCAATCACGAGCACACTTGAAATGGAATCCAGTATTCTCCTGCGATCCATTTAACAAAAAAAGAGGTAGCGAAGAAATTCTTTCGCCTGTCTGACACCGTGTATGCTGGAACATGTGAGCAATAGAAAATGCGCAAAAACTTAGGCAACGATTAATATTGAGCGTTTAGCGATCTAATCCAGAGGTCGGCTTTGTAACATAGGGTAACGGGGTGTTACTCGACGTAGCGGAAAAATGCAGTGAGCGTAGAGATGTGTTTTAATAAAGCCAATTTAATCAACATGATAGATCTATAAAAAATATTGGCACGGTTCCTGCTTTATTTATATTGCCAGATGATAAAAATAAAAATGGCAAATAAAAATAAAACAGATAACAATAAAACAGATAATAATAAAATAAATAATAAGAATAAGCACCAAAAAACTATAATAAATACAAATAATAATAACGAATAAAACAATAAATAAATCAAGTGCATCTTATATAAGAACAACAAAAAAACTACAATCCATAAATGATGAGCACCGGGAGACGAAGTCTCCCGCTCCATCCTCAGTAACAAACCATCTGTCGTCCTTGTCCTGAAATAGTCTCAGTTAATCAGTGGGTTTGCTGCGGCTTCATAATCCTTGCCCTGTGATATGCCTGAAGTAGCGCATGCTGGATCAGTATCAGTGTGGCAACTGTAACTGCTGTCTCTGCAATGCGTTGTGGCCAAGTATTCATCGTTTCATAAGTTTTAGCATTATATGACTCAAGTTTCGGAGTTCATTTTCTCATAAAAATTGGCTCTAAGTCGCTTCAGACGTGGCTTCCAGGCGTAGTGTGAAACTGTCCATTTGCATGACTTGCACAAAATAGTCT
>JAJXWR010000092.1 GCA_021781515.1 Pseudomonadota bacterium | reverse complement strand
GGGCCGTAACCGTGAATAGTGAACGCTCGCAAAAAATCCTTGATCCTGCCATTTCACTCAGCACCCAGGGCCAGACCCTGGTGATGCAACGCAAGGTTCCGGTCGTGGATACGCAAAAAAATCCAACCCTGGCAATAACCGGCGATCATCTCAGCTTTTCTGTGGATGCCCACCGGGTGCATCAGGCCATTGCGGTGGCCTCCTTTTTATTCCCCGCCCAGTCTGACCTGCTGGCGGCCAATGCCCAAACACTGGCCTATGTAGATCCTACCGCCCTGGCGCAATTGATCGGTGATGAACTCAAAGCCACCGTACCCACCGACAGCGAGCAGCTCGACGTGCTGGAACAACGCATTGATCCCCGCCTGGCGGCAATGGCACATTTTCCGCCGTTCAGCATGCAACTCGCTAGCACCTCCCTGCAACCCGGCACCCAATGGTATGACCTGCAATGGCGCACTACAGCACCATGAACCTGATGTCCCCACAGCGACGCCAGTTTTTACAGCAACTGTGTGCTGTGTTTGCTGTCAGTTGCAGTCGCACCGCCATCGCACTCATGCCAAACGATAATGCGCCTGCCGATGCCGTTTTTGTCAACCCACAAACCGCTGTGTCCCCCTTGTTATCTTCCAGTCAAGGCGTTATTTTTCGTCAGTGGGCCTTGTGTATCCTGCAACGGCAGTTGAGTGCCGGTCCTGCGCTGCAATGGCTGCAGCGGGATTGTGCCGGTCTGGTTCGCTTTGTGGTCGGCGAAGCGCTGGCTGAACATTCTTTACACTGGCAACAGTCATTTGGTTTACAACATCACCCATTACCTGCCCCCCTGGTCTTGACGCCACAACAACAGTCTCTACGCAATCACTGGCATACCCTTAGCGGCACTGACAGTGCTTGGGTCAGTGCCTTGGAACTGATCCAGGCAAACACCCGGTTTATCAGTAAGAACCTCCTCAAGGCCCGGGAAATCGATCTGTTTTTCTATGACCAGGGGGATTCCCAGCACCTGATGATCTGGACGGGCTCCCGCCTGGCCTATCATACCGGCCAGGTGTCTCACACCGACAATGGGCTACGTGCCTACACTTTAGGACAATTGATGCAATGGAGAGACCCCAGGTGGAGACCACAGGAAGACAACCCCAATTTTGCCGGTATTTATCGTTTATCCTTTCTTTCCTGATTATTGGCGGAATTACCCAGCGAAGTTACGCTGAGCCGGCATTTTTTTTGCTGAGCGATCGCAGTTTTGGCAGTCAGGAAGAAGCCCAGGTGCGACTTGAAGTCAGTGACCTCAACCAGGTGCAGCAGACCGGGGGCGTGGATATTGCGCTGTATCGTGTCAATGATCCGCTGCGTTTCCTGGCCGCACAATCTGACTTACACCGTATTCAACTCCTCAATAATGCACTGCAACCCAGTGTTGCTGATCTGTTGGGGCAAAGCTGGAATCTGTGGGCCTCCAGAACCCGTCGGCTCCTGCGCCACCTTTTTTCAACCCCTGCCCGGCAGACCGCTGTACTCCATCAAGCGGCATTTGCCAGCAAAAACCTGATGCAAACACCTCCTGCCCCACAAAGTCATCTGCTGGCCCCTCTCCCCGGTTACACACGCATTGCCCTGTTTCGCTACCCCTTGCAGTTTGCTCAACCGATTCATGCGCCCGCCGGCGTCCAGTTGCAAGGTTCCAGCAGTAATTTTCTCCCCGAATCCGAAGGAAACGTCTACGTACCACTCGGACATCTCCGCCCTGGACTGTATATCGTTGAAGCCAGCGTTGGTACAGATCGGGCCACCACAGCGCTGTTCATCAGCAACACCATTGCTGTCAACAAGATTTCCAGTCAGCAACAACTCCTCTGGACGGTAGACCGTCAGGAGGGTCGGCCTGTCGCCGCAACGCATAATGTCTGGACAGACGGCAGCGGCCTGCTGGCCTCAGGCGACAGCGATACCCGAGGACTCCTGCAGTTGAATCATAGCGCCCCTGAACGTAGTTATGTGTACGGCACTGATCCGCAAGGGGGGGTCTATATCTCGGAGAATTTCTATTATGACAGCGAAATATACAACACCAAACTCTTTGCGACCACAGACCGTCCACTCTACCATCCCGGCGATACTGTGTACTTCAGGGTCTGGGCACGCACCTTTAGCAGCGCCCGACTGTCGCAGCGTCTGATGCCTGGCAAAATGACGCTGGAAGTCTTTGACCCAAACGGCTTGCCCGTTGCCCATCAACAATTATCACTGAGCCAAGAAGGCGGCACTTCCAGCTTTACACTGCCCAGTCAAAGCGTTGCCGGTGGCTATGAGATGCGCATGCACTGGGATTCTGCCCTCTATGGGGCCAGTTTTCGTGTTGGAGATTATCAGAAACCGCATTTTTCCATGGATCTGCATCTTGATAAACCGCACCTGAAAACACTAGACCCGGTCAATGGGGTATTAAATCTGCATTATCCCGATGGCAGACCCGTGGCCTACGCCCACCTGCAATTGCTGCTCCGCTCCCAGAAAACCACCATGGTACAAGGCGATCTGCAGTATATGGGACAATTCCCCCTTAAATTACAGGCCAGTGAACTCACCACCGATGCACAGGGCCAAGCACCGTTGCATCTGCCAGCAGCCGTAGATCCGAGCCGCTACCTGCTGACCGTTTTGGCCACCGATGCCGCCGCATTCCGGGTCAAAGGCAGTTATGAAATCCTGATTGAACGAGCCGCCAGTGTCTGGCATCTGCAGGCGGACCAGAAATTTTCCGCACCCGGTGACCGCATCACCTTTACTTTTCAAACCCCTGATCCGCTGGCGTCGCCACCCGTGCATTGGTCATTGCTCCGTCTTGAAGATCAGCACCGCCTCACCGGTACACTGAGCTCTGCAGAACAAAGCAGCCAGCGATTCAGCATTGCTTTTTCACAGGCAGGTTCCTACACCCTGTCCTTGTCAGACGCCCAGGATAATCTGGTGGCCGCTTGTTCCCACTGGGTAAGCGGCGAGGGCCTGCAGGTTGCTCCCGGCACCATTGAAGTCGTTATGGATCATGAGACCTACCACCCCGGCGATACAGCAAATGCGCTGCTCAGTTTCTCTGAACCCGTCTCACATGCACTGTTAACCCTGGAGCAGGATCAGGTAGAACACACGGCGCTCCTTGGGGAAACGGGAGACTGGCTGGAGGCACATCGCCTCAATGACCGGCAATGGAGCCTGCGTATTCCCGTGCGCAGCGAATTTTCGCCAAACATCACCCTGTCAATTGCCTATGTGCGGCAAAATCAGTTTGTTTTTCAAAACCAGGGGCTGCGGATCAGCCAACCCTCCATCCATCTGAAGATCGTCAGCAATCAGCACAGCTACCGGCCGCATGACTTGGTGCATCTGGATATTTATACCGATATTCAGCAAAAACCCGTCGCTGCGACCCTGTCGCTCGCCATTGTGGATGAAATAATTTACGCACTACAACCCGAACTGGCACCGAACATCCAGTCGTTTTTTTATCACTTGCGCCACAGTAATGTGCGAACCAGCGCCAGCTTCACATTTACAGGCTACGATGTCTCCCGACAACTACAGGGGCATTCCCCCGACGCCTCACAAAGCCATCAACGGATTTTCAAGGTCCTTGAACGGCCCCGCCGTGACGACATTGATACATTATACTGGAACGGCGATCTGCATACCGGAACGGATGGCCATTTACATCTGGATCTGCCTATGCCCGATGCCCTGGGGCATTGGAGAATCACCGCTCGGGCCATGAGTGCCGAGGGCATTGTCGGTCAGCATACGGCATGGATTGACTCTTCACAGCCTTTATATTTGAAATGGAGCAGTCCACACTGGTTCCGCCAAGGCGATCAACCGCAAGCAACCCTCGCTGTGTTTAACGACAGCCAGGCAACGCAAACCCTGCAATTGCAGGCCAAAGGCGGCTTGAACACCCTCCAGACCCTGTCTCTGTCTCCAGGCGTCAGTTATGTGCCCGTTTCCCTGGTCTCCTTACAAAATAGGCCCGTCGATTTCTACCTCTGGTCACAAGGCAAACTGCAGGATTCCCTGCGTGTTCCCCTCAGGAAACAACCCGCATTCTGGGAGTCACTGACCCAACAGTGGCTGACCCTGAGTGCGCAAACCCAGAGCATCACCCTCCCGAGCGATGCCCAACACATTCAGATGACACTGGCCACGGGCCCCCTGTCCCTGTTCGCCCGACTCATGGATCAGTTGATTCAGCAACCTACGGGCAGTGTGGTGCGAACCGCCAGCCAGATGATTCCCCTCGGCATGGCCTATAAAGTGGCGCAAGCAACCACTCCGACACAGGCCGACCAGATCGCTCACCAGTTGTATGATAACCACCTGCGTCTGTCACACATGGCCGGCCCTCAGGGTCAATTCGGCTGGTGGGGCCCGTGGATGCCCGTCGATCCCTTCATTACCGGCTGGGCCTACTATGCAGACTGGCTCAGCATGCAAGCCGTGGGCAGCCCTCTGCCTGATGGAGCCATCGCACCGCTGCAAGACCTCTACAGCCAGACAGCCCCTCAGTTGCCGGCCTGGCAACGGGCGTTGATGGTGGACTGGATGCGGCAGATGCATCTACCGGTCACCACCCTTACCCAAGGGTTATTGCAAACTACGCCGCCATTGACCTCAGTCATCCCCTGCACCCCAACGCACTGGTACAGTTTGCTGGACAGCACACCCACGGACAGTATGCCCGAGTTAATGGGCTGGGTGATGACGGGATTTCTGGCGCAACAACAGCACATCCATCCCACCTTGCCACAACAAAAACAGATCAGCACAGCCAGATTCTGGCTCGACCAATGCCAGGATCCGCGCGCTAAAGCGTTGCTGATCTATACCCAACTCAATACGCCTTCCCAGGCCGCCGCACTGCTGCCGTTGATTCGCGGAGAATACCCGAGCATGGATCAAGCCCTGCTGCTGGCCTGGCTGGCGAGTTCTAGCGCTCTCTTGGCCAGTCCTCAATCCACCCCACAACCGTTAGCTCCATGGCAGTGGGTTCAGGCACAAAGTGGTGAGCGGCTCTTCCTCTGGCCGCAGACACAGACTCCCCCGCAACAGATTGCACTGACACAGCGGCCTGCTCGCCCCTTGACCGCCATCCTTCGCTACCATACCCGGACAGCACTGCCTTCTGCCGATTTAGGCCTGCATTTTATACGCCGCCTGTATCAACTCCACCTCCAGAAAGATGGCAGCTTCCTGAAAACAGCCGTACCCGCCCCTGCCCGCCTGATGACTGGCGCACTGTATCTGGATGAACTGCAGGTGAACCGTAGCGCTGCGCCGCTTAAACATGTACTGGCCGTACTGGCCCTGCCTCCTGGGGGAACCCTGGAAACAGGCACCTGGGGAGTACGCCTCAGAGACGCCGGCAGCGCCACCGCTGCCGATCTGGAAGCAGCACAGGGCCAGGCCTGCCCAGGGGGCTACACGATTCCCATGGATTCAGTGTCTGGTCATAAAATCTATAGGCATCTGCTGCGCTTTGGCGAAAAAGGCCGTTTCCAGCTACCACCGGCCTATCTCTATGATGTCTATCGTCCCAACCAGCGACAATACGAAAACCCGGAAGCCGCCCTTAATGCACTGGTCGTTCAGTAAACTACAGCACGGCTTACTTCTTCCCATTATCCTGGGCATTCTATGGCAATGTCATGCGCAAAGTCATGCCCAGGATGCCGATACAGCCATAGATTTGCGTCCCATCTATATGGCCCAATGGACACGCTCGTCAACACTGGCATGGGCCTCCCTGAACCCGACAGGGACGCTCCCCACACCGGTTCCCCAGCGATTTCTACACGGTAATGTGCCACTCGGCAGTCTCTGGAAATTATTTTACTGGCTTTATTCCACGGGCAATCATCTCCCTGATCTCCCCTACCGCTGCCAGAGCCCGGCGATACCGACCGATGTTTACTGTTGCGATGCCGGCCAGTCGATTCAGCGAAATCAGGCACTCCTCCGCTCCTGCAGTACCTATTTTCTCCTCCTGCGCCCACACATTGACCCCCAGACCTGGCAACACTGGTGGCAGCAACAGGCCCCTCACAGCCCATGGCTTGCCCGTCTTGCCAACTTACGCCCTGACTACAGCCTGTCCGTCGTGCAACTACTCAGCGCATTGCAGGAAATTTCGCTGAAGGACGAAGCCCGGCTCGCCCTGTTGCCCCGATTTCTCCAACCCGCCTGGCAAAATTTTCTGGCGGAGGCAGGCAGCGGCTACCGTTTTAAAACCTTTACCTGGGATGATCCGGACCATCCCGGTGCAGTACTCGGGGGGAGCGCTGGCTGGCTTTACGACGGAACCCCTTTCTGGATTGCCGGTGCAGGTTCCAGTACCCAGGTCATGAACCGCAGTGCCGCCCTCCTTGGTCAGCGGCTACTGCGACAGGCGCAGGCGGATAATAATCACCTGGACAGTTGCGTGGACGTCCAATTTTTTAGCCGCTACCCCTTGAACACTGTGAGTGATTCGCAGGGACAGCCCCTGCACTGGTCCGGCTCAGTACCGGGAACCGTGTACCTCCGTTTTGTCAACGGCCAGCGGCTGCGGGTAGAAAGCAATGACCGATTGCACGTTGACCTCCAGCAGGCCCACCCCGTTCTCAGTGCCCGTCTTTCCCTAGAAGACTATATCGCCCGAGTCATCGACCGGGAAGCGCATCCAGCGGCAACACAGGCCGCTTATGCCCTGGCTATTGCAGCACGTACCTGGCTGATTCAAAATGCCGCCTTTGCCCACGGCTGCTGGCAAGTGGAGGACGACTCCCGACAGCAACGGGTCAGTCCCTCACCGCCGAGTCCTCTGGCATGGCAAGACGCCTTGTTCACTGAAGGGCTAGCGCTTGAGGGTCAGTCAGTGACCTATCAGCAACAGGGACAACTCACGGATCGACTGAGTTGGGAACAGGCGGTACAAGAAGAACAACGGGGACTCAATTACCTAAGCATTCTAAAAACCGCCTTTCCTGCCAGTGTATTGACCACCTTAAGCGGAGAAAGCAACTGCCTGCGTTTATATGCCGTGGAAAACTGGCTGCAGCAGCGCCTGCCGCATGTCAATCCGTTGCTCTATCAACAACCCGGTTATGAACCCGTCGCCCATTTAATGATCTGTCAACTCAATTACGGCACTCCTTACGCCGATCAACGCCAGGAAATACTCTGGATCCGTCGTCTGTGGAGCCACGAGGATCATATCAGTCTGTGGCACGAATATTTACATCTGGCCTTTAAAAATCACCCCAATGGGGCCAACGAACGCTATATTGAACAGTGGGCGACTACACTAGCGCAGGACAATTAAAATCAGCCGCCGCTTTTTTAACTAACAATGGATGACACGCATGTTTAGAGTACTGCAGTGGCTTTACCTCTGTTTGCTGTGCCTTCCGGTAGGCGCACTGGAAGCGGAACAACCAATTGGTGGCTGGCAACTGACGTCAACGGATACCGCCAATTTCATGCAGAACGTGAATTATCCGGCAGTCCGGGTCAATACCGGCGGAAAATCCCGCCAGGCACTGATTTCCGGTGATATTCTGCTGCATCCAAAAGGCGATCACCTGCCGTTGTTAATCATCAATGGCAACCCGATGGCCCTGCCACTAAACGGCAGTCACTATGCCCGCCCCTATGCCTTTGGCAAAGGCTCTAATAACATTGAGGTCAGGGATGATCTGGGACATACCCTCCGGCGCACCCAGTTTTATGAAAGCAACCCGCAACAGATCGCTCCGGGGATTCGCATCATCCTGACCTGGAACACCGACCATACCGATCTGGATCTGCATGTCATCACCCCGCAAGGTGAACATGTCTGGTATGGTCAACGCGTGGCCTCCACCGGCGATGCCCTCGACATTGACGTAACCGATGGTTATGGCCCGGAGATATTCTCCAGCCTGACCCCCATCGCCGGCACTTATCTGGTCTATGCCAATTATTATGGCGGTCAGTCAACGAATGACCTGACCGAAGCCACAGTCACCATCATGCAACACGAAAACACCTTAAAAGAAAAAAGACAGACCTTTATCTTGCCCATGCGCCGTCCGGGGGAACTGGCATTCGTCGGTAGTTTCATCTATCAGCCCTAGAGCGAATGCGTCTGCTCCTTTGTGGGACGACGCAAGAATTCTTGTACGTACGCGACGGACGGGGATTTATATGCCTCAAGCCAGGTATTCCGTATTGCCTGCGGCTATTTCATCCTTTAGTTCAACAACTCTCCCGCACTCATTGGATCGACCACATTAAGTCGAACAAATGCAATCGTTCTATCCTTGGCGACGGTGACGATCTGGAGGATTTCCTCTTTGGCACATCTCGACATTCCCTGGAAGTGATTGCTCAGGGGTTGAAGAAGATTGATGGTAATAGCTGCTTCTATTGCCGGGAACCCATGAAAGACATAGATGTCGACCACTACATCCCCTTCTCGCTCTATGGACGCGACATCACCCACAACTTCGCCCTGGCGCACCCAAGCTGTAATCGCAGCAAATCTGACACCTTAGCAGCCAGGCCGCACCTGGAGAGATGGCTTGAACGGCTGATGCGACACGGGGACAACCTGATAGAGATAGGATTCACTGCTGGCATTTCGACTGACATCGAAACCTCCTCTCGTGTAATACACTGGGCCTATGGGAATGCAGTTGCTGGCGGCGCAAGCGCCTGGCTCAGGTCGGGCAAGTACCAATCAGTGGACAACACATACATAGATATATTGCCCGCTGAGTAACTGGTTGAGGTCAGCAGTGACGGATACTGCTGGTCATGCCTGACCCTCACCCTTCCGATCCAGATCAAACGACGCAGCGGCAGAAAACTGGTCACCCCTGCTCAACCGAGAACCTGGAAAACCGCAAGTTTTGAACCGAGCACGTTGATGGAGATATTGATACAAAAGCAAGTTTGGCAAACAATTGCACGCTTGATGCGCCTGGTTCGTACCTGCACCGACCTAGAGGCCGAACTGTCTTTCGATCGTGATGAGTGGCAAACTGCTTACCTCCTGCTGAAAAAGAAAATCCCCAAACAGCCTCCACAACTCAACGAGGTGATCCGGCTCATCGCCATGCTGGGCAACTTTTTGAGGCGTAATGGCGATGGAGAGCCAAGAGTGAAGACCATTTGGTAAAGCTTACAGCGTATTGTCGATGCAGTTCAGACGCTCCGATGGACACGAAAAATTCAGAATGAGTGAATTGTGTGTAAGGATATGCACTTGAATAAGTGGGTAATGAAAGACTAGAGAGAGATGATTTTAATGACCAAAGAATACGGCATGCTGTCAAGTTTTTTTATTAAATTATTTCATATGAAAGATGAAAAAGTTAAAGAATGGTGGACATCCTATGTATGCGCCGGCTTTTTTTGCCTAGACGCTTTATTTTTTTCGCATGGTCACCTTGGCTTAATACTAGGAAATAGCATCCACAATTATATTCCAGCAAGCTTTACAATTCTTTCAAAATGCCAGGGACAAAATTATAACCACCATCTAGGTCTCTTGGATGAGGCGTATTTTCTTTCAATTATTTGTGTGTGCACGCAAGTATTCATTCTCATGCCTTATGATGAGTACTATATTATAATTCGCAAGCGATTTAGGGAATTTTATTATAGATATTTTCAGCAAAACAGGTTTATAAGAAATAAATTCCAGCTCAACTTATTGATCATCAATATAATCCTTCCAGGAATTTATATTACGTTCAATGATTTTTATATTAGGCGCGATTTTATTTATATGTGCGTCACCCACAAAACAGACACCATTGACCAGGTAATGGGGATTTTTCTTACACCAATTTCTATTTTAAGTCTTATTATTATATTAATTGGATATATTTCTGTTAATCTAAAGATCAAACAACGAAGTTAACTTGGTTCTTTTAGTTTTTTGAGAAAAATTCTATTAATTTAATCGCAACCATTCGGCACAAACGGCGAAAATATATTTCCAAAAGGTATTGACATGTTTTTTGTGTTTTTTCCGGTTTTTGTCTGTTAATGCGTCTGCTCCTTTGTGGGCAACGGGCAGCCCTCGCCATCCGATAAGATACTGAGTTGATTGGACGTGTAATGTTAAAACTGCCTTTTTAAATAAACCTAATTCGGCATGGGTGCGTTTTTTAATGATTCATCCAATTGTTGACAACGATAAGCTAAATCTTTGCGCCATCCTGCAAATTTTTCGTCGTTCATCCATTCATGAGTCAACAAGCAATCATGGATCGTATGCAAAACGACATGGCTTTGCTGGATGCTCTCTTGCGAAGATAACCCAATAGACTGTCCAAGATCAATAATAAATGCAGCTGTATATTTGGGTAGAGTTTGTTGCTGGATCAAACAAAGATAATGATGGGATGGGGAACCCGTTTGATGATCAAGTAATTCCTGATCGGCAGCAGTTAAGTCATAAGCGGGCGATAAATGCCACCCATCTTCTTCGTCGTACAGCATACTGAAATTGCGTAAATGATCATCAACGTTTCCAATGATTATATTCAACAAGGCTTGGAGGAAAAGACGCTTTAAGTCATGATCAGGATGCCTGCTTAATTTTTTTATCACACAGGCCAAGTCGTAATAACTGGATGATTCAGATGGTGCACCCAATAAGCTATACATTGAAAGGCGATGACGACGACCGCCCTGTGGCGTGATGTCAAACCGATCCATTTCCAACACTTCGTCATATTTGTCTTCATTTGGAATACGGTGATAAACAGGTCGTCCACATAAATCCAGGCTATGCGCAGTAAGCATACACAGGTATTCAGCCAGGATGACGGGAAAACGATCATAATCTGAAGATACTTTCAATAAAGTATTTTTATTATTGAGGCGTGTAACCAGTTTAGGCCGCGCACCACCGGATGAACCAGAATAATTTTTAATGTCATCATGATAAATCAAGGGATGTCCATGTTCAATGGATTTTATGTTCTTGATTTTTTGAATCAGGGTTGTTTGATCCACGGGATCAGTAGGGACAATAAAAGGCGGATTAGCGTAATCAACCTGAAAGCGCAATGCACCTAATGGTTCACTAAGGTATCCCAACAAATAATGAGAACCCGTATGATCCTTGGGTAAATGAAGCGTATCAATCAAAATTCGTTTTCCCCATCCATCCGGCAGGCTATCCTCAAAAGCCCATGGTATTTTTTTGAGATTGTCAATGATATACGGTTCTGCTCTTTTTGGTAAATAAACAGGACATAAATCAGGATATTTTTCTTGTTCGATGTATTCTTTATCATAAAGAAAAATTGACTGAACAGCATCAGGGGATACACACTGATAAACCCATGATCCCATTTTATCAGGTTGGTTTTTTTGATTGATGTAGAAAATAGTATATTTAAGGGTTAAAACAGAACTCATATTAAAAACCTGTACGGAATACGCGGTTCATCATAGTCCTCAACTATTCGTCCTGAGCTTTACTGATTAAATGAATCAATGGT
>JAJXWR010000091.1 GCA_021781515.1 Pseudomonadota bacterium | reverse complement strand
CTGTTGAACGCCATTGATGCACTGGAAACCGGCTTGTCGTTCTATGTCGATGCCCGCAAACCTTTACCGACTGTCAGCCAACCAGCAGCCGGACAAAAAACCGTGTGTCCGTCGGCACTGGAATGCGCCAAGTTAGGCGTATATCAAGCAATGACTGACCAAGGAATCAAAAAAGCCGAACTGGCCCGCCGCCTAGGGTGGCATATGCCGCAAGTTGATCGCTTATTTGACCTACGTCACGCCTCAAAGCTCGATCAGATTGAGGCTGCTGCCAATGCGCTGGGCAAGCACATTTACGTACAGATTGTTTGAACTCAGTTTAAGAAGTGGCCGCCGACTCAACCAGCAGGGTTTCTCCTTCGACACCCACAATGCGCACACGCTCCCCTGCCTTGGCCCGATCCCCTGGGATGACATAGCGCTGCTCACCCAGGATCACAATGAAATTCCCCTTTGTATTCGGCCGACCTACTACAAAGGTTCTACCAACAACATCCTGCCTTTCCGGTACCAATATTGACTGCATGAAATTCTACCGAAATATGCCATCTGAGCTCATTATACCCAGGTTAACCTGACTGACACACATGAAAGATGCCAAAATTAGGTTACGCTGTTGGCATTCTTCAGTATTCATGCACCCCATTCATCACAACCCGTTAACATAACCATTCCGCTTTTAGCGGTCACTTTTGGGGTTGAATATGGCCACGGTGACAAAGCCTGATCCGGATGCAGCGTTGCTCGATATGGAAATCGAGTGGTTTGACTCGACCAAGGAAAAGCTAAGCCCAGATGATGTGCTGAAAGGTCTGCTGGATTACGGCCTGTTCGCCGAGAAAATTCCACCCAGCTTTAGGGCCGCAGGGCTGGTCGTACCTCTAACTTCAGCTTGGCAGGTAGAAACTTGCTAGGAGAGATCAAAGGATTGACGCTGTTCAATTACCACTTGATCTTTAAGACCTTGAGCAATTAAACGAACCTCTTGCAGTAAATATTGCCCTTTGTCGGGGTCTTAATCCCTTCAAGTCAGGGCTAATGTTTCCGAGGGACCATGCCTAAAAAACATTTGTAAATCAGTGGCCTGCAGCCCCCCTTCCCAAAAAAATGATTTGTCAAAAAGTTGACAGTATGAGAAGAGTTTCATGAACGAATCTCGTCACACCACACGGACTTATTCTACCTCAGATTCTAGAGTATTAGTATAGGGACTTTTTGCAATTTTAATGCGAAAGTTACTGAAAATGACAAAAATACATGATTTTTTTGATTTCTGGGGGATGAAGGACGGTTTTTTGATTTTTGGTTTTCGATGTGTTGACCGGCTTTCACATGAGTGAGTGGATGTTCAATAACCAAGCGATAACTGATCCGTTGAAGATTTTGTAAAATAATGTATTCATGTCAATGGGTTATAGTATTAATTGTTTCATAAGTTTTAGCATTATATGATTTACTTTGTTCATGAATAAATTTGAAATGCGAAGCTAGAAACGCAAAGAACTGGTTGAGGCTGTGGTGTTTGGAAATGAGCCCATTGCCTTGGTTGCCCTAATTTTTAAAATTTTGCTCAGGACTGCTTTTGACTGGCTGTCCCGGTATTGTCAGGGCGGGTGGTATGCGTTGAATGAGTCATCTGGGTTTGACACCACCAAAGCCACTGTACCACTCTTACAAGCAAGCCCCTGATAAAATCAGGATCTATCTTTCCCGGTTTTTTATCGGTCACTTTCTCTTTGTTGCTTCACCGGCAGTTACAGGCTGAACGTCGGTTCATGGAGCGGTCTACAGTGTTGGTGCTGCTGCTGCGTCTTCTGGAAGCAGACGGGCAATCAATGCGCCTTGCAGATGTGCAGGCAAGGGAATCTGTACCAGAATACCATTACCGGGTGCTTTATTGATAGGTTGTCCCTCCTGATTATACAGTTCGTTAAGAAACAGATGCACATTGCCTGAGGGGTGGATGATTTCCAGTTCATCATGCAGTTGAAAGTAATTTTTAACGTCGATCACCGCCCGGTCTGCTTCAAATCGCAGTACCTGGCCGACATACTGGCTTTTGCCGGTACGGGAATTTCCAAAGTCGTAGTTTTGTGTGGCATCGGTGGTATGGCGCTGTAAGAAGCCACTGGTATAGCCACGATTGGCCAGTGAGTCCAGTGCCTGAATTAACTGCGGGTTGAACGGACGCTGTTGCAGCGCATCATCCAGGGCCTGACGGTAAATCTGGGCGGTACGTACGACGTAATACAGTGATTTGGTACGTCCTTCGACTTTTAGGGAGTCGACGCCGATACGCACTAAACGTTCAACATGCTCGACGGCACGTAAATCACGGGAATTCATGATATAGGTTCCGTGTTCATCTTCCTCGACCGGCATCCATTCCCCGGGGCGTTGTTCTTCTTCGATCAGATATATCTGCTCTGCTTTTGGATGTCGGGTTAAGCCTGTGGCACTGAACTGACTTTCTGCTGCTTGCAGTTCCGTGTTGAAATTAAAGGACTGCAAGGGTTCGGGTGGGCTTTGTTCGTCATCTGCATTAGCCGGTTTGACGCTATAATTCCAGCGGCAGGCATTGGTACAGGTGCCTTGGTTGGGATCGCGTCGGTTAAAGTAGCCAGAGAGCAAACAGCGGCCGGAGTAAGCGATACATAAGGCACCGTGTACAAATACTTCCAGTTCGATGTCAGGGCAGGTTTGCCGGATGTCTGCAATTTCGTCGAGTGACAGTTCTCTTGACAAAATGATCCGGCGAACACCGATCTGTTGCCAGAAACGTACCGAGGCATGATTGAGGGTATTGGCCTGTACAGACAGATGAATAGGGATATGTGGCCAGTTTTCCCGGGTTAAAAGAATCAGGCCGGGATCAGCCATAATCAGGGCATCAGGACAAAGATCTATCACCGGTTGCAGCTGACGCAGAAAGGAACGAACTTTATCGTTATGTGGCAGGATGTTGCAGGTTACATAGAATTTTTTTTGCCGGGCATGCGCCAGTTGAATGCCGTCGGCCAGTTGCTCCAGGCGGAACTCATTATTGCGGGCTCGCAGGGAATAGCGTGGTAATCCGGCGTAAACGGCATCGGCACCGTAGTCATAGGCTGCCGCCAGTTTTTCCAGGTTGCCCGCAGGTAGCAGCAGTTCAGTCATTCGTCATTCCTCGGGACAGACGTTGGGGAGATGATTCAGTTGTTCTTGTGCCTGATGGAAGACCACCTGCCAGCCTGCAGGTGTCTGGGTGACATCTATCAGATCTACCCGGTCATATTCCTGATCGGGCCAGTCGGGTATAATAATGGATTGTTGCCATTGATGCATCAATTCACGTTCCGTATCGATCAGATAGTGATGTTCCCAGGCGATCCACACTACACTGTGATCTGGAAGTTGTTGCAATTGTGCCACCAGCCCCTTGACATCTGCATACCCCAGGTGGGCTTCAAGCGGCAGCGCAAAGCGCACGGCCGCTGGTTCTAAGGTTGCCAGAGGGCGAACATAGGCATAGCTGTGGCCGTGGTCCATTTTGTATATCCCAGGATCAGGGACGATCAGGCGTTGTGGGGGCGGGCTGAGTTTCAGCAGTGCCTCGGGTAAGCGTAATGCGCGCTGCAATCCAGTGCAATTGAGTTGCCCAAGGCCCGCTGACGGTTTTTCGGCATGGCGGATAAATACCAGATGCCAAGTGGCCGCCATTGATATTACTGGCCGACACAGTGCGCACAGGAGACTGCAAAGGATGAAAAACCGGGTAAAACGAGGCATATACAGCTATCCTTAAGGGAATCGTCATCAGTAATCAAAGAGTCTGTCATGATAACAGGAGTATGATGGATCAAGTCAGCCTGAATTCCTGGAAATGTCAAAAATTGCCAACGTATAAGTATAAATAGTAATGAAGTAGTCTAATGCAGGAGGCGGCTGGGCTTCGTCTCTTGAGTTGAGGATGATATCTTGATGAATGATAAAGAATTGCCGTCACTGGGTGAATTTGATTACGTCATTGTGGGAGGGGGGTCGGCAGGTTGTGTGCTGGCCGGGCGATTGAGTGCTGATCCACAGGTACAGGTTGCCTTGGTGGAGGCCGGGGGGGCAGGGGATGACTGGATGGTTAATACGCCCGCTGCTGTGGTATTGATGGTGCCTCGGGGTATCAATAACTGGGCTTTTACAACGGTGCCGCAACCTGGCTTGAATGGACGCTGTGGTTATCAGCCGCGGGGGAAGGTGCTCGGTGGGTCATCGTCCATCAATGCCATGGTGTATATCCGTGGACATCGTGAGGATTATGACCGATGGGCGAGATTGGGCAATACGGGCTGGAGTTATGCGGATGTCTTGCCATATTTTATTCGTTCCGAGCACAACCAGAACATCAATGATGCCTGGCACGGTCAACAGGGGCCGTTACAGGTTGGTGCCTTGCGTTCGGATAATCCACTGCAGGAGGTGTTTCTCCAGGCCGCCCGGGAGGCAGGCCATCGTATCAATCCTGATTTTAATGGGGCAGAACAGGAAGGGCTCGGTGTCTATCAGGTCACACAACAGGAGGGGGAGCGTTTCAGCGCCTTCCGTGCCTATGTGAAACCGCATCTGAGTCGCCCCAATCTGAGTATTTTTACCAGCACGCAGGTCGACAAGGTGTTGTTAGAGCAGCGTCGGGCGACGGGGGTGGTGGTCAGGCGCGGCGGGCAGCGATGCATTTTGCAGGCCCGTCGGGAAGTGCTGTTATCCGCCGGGGCTTTTTTGTCGCCGCAGATTCTGCTGCTGTCGGGTATTGGCGAGGCGGCACATTTACAGGCACATGGGATTGAAGTAAAGCATGACCTGCCAGGCGTGGGGCAGCATTTGCAGGATCACCCGGATTTTATACTGGGATATCAGGTGGCTACCCCGGATGTATTGAGCCTGAATCCCGCAGGCATGTGGCGGATATTGCGGCAGATTGCCCAGTACCGTCGGGAACGACGCGGGATGATCAGTTCCAATTTTGCTGAATGTGGGGGGTTTCTCAAATCAGCACCGGAGGAAAAGATTCCGGATCTGCAGTTGCATTTTGTAGTGGCTTTGGTAGATGATCATGCGCGCAAATTGCATTTTGAACCAGGAATGTCCTGTCATGTCTGTTTATTACGTCCGAAAAGCCAGGGCAGTGTGCGTCTGGAAAATGCCCATCCGTGGAGCGTTCCGCGCATTGATCCCGGATTTTTGCAGGCGGACGAAGATGTGCAGGCGTTGGTGCGCGGCTTCAAAATAACCCGGCATCTGATGCAGCAGCCTGCTTTGGCTCCCTACAGGCTGCGGGATAAATTCACGGCCGGGGTGGAGAGTGATGCGGAGATTGTCGCCTGTTTGCGAGAACGGGCCGATACGGTGTACCATCCGGTGGGCACTTGTCGCATGGGAACCGGGCCGGAGGCGGTAGTCGATCCGGCGCTCCGAGTGTATGGAATTGAACGATTGCGGGTGGTAGACGCATCGATCATGCCGGATTTGATTGGCGGTAATACCAATGCCCCGACGATGATGATTGCTGAAAAAGCGGTGGATCTCATCCGGCAGGCGCAATAACGTTGGCAGTCTGATATTTCAGGAGGATAGGGCGGATGAATCAGGCATTGACAGTGACAGAAGAACAGCAACGTCTCAGCAGGATTTTTGCATTGCAGGAAGCTACGGCCTTACGCTGGCGGGAATCGACGGCGGATGAACGTCGGCAGCGTATCCAGCGCCTGAAAACGGCGGTGCTGTCGCATCGGGAGGAAATTGTAGCCGCAGGATTTACGGATTTCGCCAAACCGGCGGCAGAGGTGGAACTGACTGAAGTACTGCCAGTGATTGCTGAAGCCAATGAAGCCATGCGCCACCTGAAAACCTGGATGAGTCCCCGTAAAGTATTGCCGACCCGTATGATGGTCGGCACCCAGGCCTATAAAAAAATCGAACCCAAAGGACGGGTGCTGATTATTTCGCCGTGGAATTATCCGGTAAATCTATGTCTGGGGCCGCTGGTTTCTGCATTGGCCGCTGGAAATACGGCCATGATCAAACCCTCGGAAATGACCCCAGCGGCCTCGGAAGTCATCAGAAAGATCATCAATGCGGCATTTACCGAAGATGAAGTGGCTGTTTTTGAAGGGGATGCAACAATAGCCCAGGCATTGCTGGAGTTGCCCTTCAATCACATTTTTTTTACCGGTTCTCCGCAGGTCGGTAAAGTGGTCATGGCGGCTGCCGCTAAACATCTGGCCAGTGTTACTCTGGAACTTGGTGGTAAATCTCCAACCATCATTGATGAATCAGCCGATCTGCGGCAGGCGGCGCAAACCATATTGTGGGCCAAATACACGAACGATGGTCAAACCTGTATTGCTCCCGATCATGTGTACGTGCATGTCAAACGTAAAGAAGCATGGTTGCAGGAATGTCGGCGAATTCTCGAAGAAACCTATGGAACAGAGCCTGAACGTCAGGCCAGTCCTGATCTCGCCCGTATTGTCAATCAGCGGCATACCCAGAGGATTCAGCGATTACTGGAAGATGCCCTGGAAAAAGGTGCCCATCTGTTACTGGGCGGCCAGATTGATGTCGATGACCGGTATATTGCGCCGACTTTTCTGGACCAGATTCCTGAACATGCCGATATCATGCGTGAAGAAATTTTTGGTCCCATTTTACCGATCATCACTTTTTCGGAAATTGATGAGGTCATCAACCAGATTAATCAGGCACCTAAACCATTGGCGCTGTATATCTGGAGTCAGAATGAAGACCATACTCAACGTATTTTACAGCGAACTTCTTCGGGGGGAGCGTGTATCAACCATTGTGTGGTACAGTTTTTACACGGAAATTTACCCTTCGGTGGCGTGAATAATTCAGGCCTGGGTCAGGCGCATGGTGAGTATGGATTTCTCGCATTTTCGCACGAACGGGCAGTAGTGCGTAACCGGGTACGTCTGGCGCGGATGTTTTTCCCACCCTACACCGAAAAAACCCGTAAACTGGTGGGATTTTTTATGAAATCGGTGTAAGCCCGACGTCATTACTCGGATCATTGCCCCCGTTGAATGGCAATAGTTGAATGGCCTCCCCTTGTTCCACTCAGTGGCGAGGGGAAGTGAGGCGATAGGCTGTGACTACCGCTTGGGTTCATTGCCAGTCTGTGCGGCATCACCCAATAAAATGACCTGGCTATATTGTAAAAACTCATCCAGATGCTGCGTGATGATGCGGATTGTGACAGGGAGTTGCAAGGCCTGATATTCGTGTACGGCGATATTGCGAAAACCCACCATGCGTTTCAGTTGATCGGCCAGTGCCGTATCGATCCATCCCCCGGAGGCCAGCAAGGCAAACACATCCCGGGCACTTTGAGGAATTCCGAGTTTTTCTCGGCGGATCAAGTGTTGCCCCATATCCAGTGCCGCTTCACAGGCACGCTGGATATTAAGAATAGCTGCATCCTGCCGAGTGAGATCGCTGGCGAATGTCTCCGGGTTCCGAGCGTATTCATCACGTGCGCGCCACACAACGTTCGATCATTGCTGCTTTGTTGATGAGCACGTCATCGACCATAAATACGTCCTTTTCGTTGAATATCGCTCAATAACCCCGCCCGTGCTGCATCCAGTGCCGTTTTTTCGCTCAGCACTGCGGCTTCGAACAAGGCGGCCTGTCCATCTTGCTGCCACCAACGCTGGCCAGTAGTAATAATCTGGTATTGCATGACGGTTGAAGCAGTGCGCAGATCAAGCAGATCAAGCAGATCAACAGCACAACCGGTCACATCGGCCAGATCTCCGGACACATCAAACAAGGTCAGTGCGTCGGCATATCCTGCCACCAGCACCGCCAGATCCAGATCGCTTTCGGGTCTGGCCGTTCCCTGTGTGCGGCTGCCGAAGGCATAAATGGCCAGCAAATCCGGAATACGTGGCCGTAGTATCTGGACCACTATTTCACCGTTGATCATGCTGTGCATGCTGGTATTTTGGTCAGGAACCTGCTGTGGTCGTCGGAGAAGGCGGCGAAGGGTGTGCGGCTGGTCCTGGTGTGCTATTTGTTATCGGGGAAGTGGTGTCATTGACGTAGTCAACAATCAGTACTATTTTCTGTACATCATGAATTTGCTTGTTTTTTATCAACGTAACAACGGTGTCGGCTTCACGGTGGCTGATTTTCCCCATGATATAGACGACACCATCATCGACGACCACTTTGATTCGGTGGTAGGGAATGTCTGGGTTAAACATCAGGCTGGAACGGACCCGGGTGGCAATCAGCCCGTTGTTGGCCTGACTGAGATAATAGTCTGGGGCGGTGACTTTCAACTCATTGTAGACGTGTTTGACTCCACTGATTTGTTGACAGATCTGGTCAGCCATGGTCTTCAAGGTGTTGGCAGGCACTTGACCGGTAATCAGGATGGTTCCGTAAAAACTGGTAATATTGATATTAGAGTCATGAAAACGCGAATCCGCTTTGTAAATATCAACATTAGCGGTGTCCTCAATCTCTATATCGGATAAACTCTGACTGAGTGAGTGGTCATAGGTGGGTCGGGCGACGGGTCCGGGGCCACTGGCTGCTGCCATGAGTGCAGTACAGCCGTTCAGTGTACTGATGCCGCCACTAAGTATCAGGATGGAAACAAGTAATCGTACAGTCATACGCAACCTTTAGATCTGGCGAACAAATGAGTTGCATGATACCGTTGTCAGCACTGTACTGAAAGTGACAGTTTGTAAATATGTGATCTGCGTAGCTGAACGGACTATGAAAAATGTGAAGAAATCGAGAGTGCCTGTTGAAGTGGCAGTAAATTTTTCTCAGGCGGTGGATGTCCGGGAGGTATTACGCCTGCTGTGGCAGGCGATGCAGGCGTTTATCCAGGACCGGGGGCCTGAAACAGCGGCGTCGCTCACCTTTACCACCCTGTTTGCGGTGGTTCCCGTGGGTACGTTATTGTTGACCGCTGTCTCGGTGTTGCCCTGGTTGGGCATCACGGGTCAGCAAATGCAGGATCAGATTTTTCATCAATGGATTCCGGGCGTTGGGGCGGGTATCCAGCCTTACATCCAGGGGTTCTTGCAGCATGCGGCACGACTGACCACTCTGGGGCTGGGGATGTTGTTTTTGACCAGTATCATGATGTTTATCAGCGTAGAAAAAGCGTTGAACCGCCTGTGGCGGGTACATACGACACATACAGGGCGTGTGGCGCTGTTACGCTACTGGGCGGCGTTTTCCTTAGGGCCATTGCTGATGGGTGCGGCACTGGGCCTGAGTTCTTTTCTTGGGACATTAAAGGTTGTCGATGAAGCCCAACACATGGTACATGCGGTGTTCCCTGGCCTTTCTTTGCTTTCCTGGGGATTGACGGTGCTGGCCTTCAGTCTGATTTATGCGGTGGTGCCACATTGTCGGGTGCCTCGGTCTGCCGCCTGGATAGGCGGGCTGGTGGCGGCGTTGCTGTTTGAACTGGTGAAGGCGTTGTTTGGCTGGTTTGTGTTGCATATGACCTCGTATACACTGATTTATGGAGCCTGGGCGTCCTTTCCGTTTTTTCTGATTTGGGTTGATCTTGCTTGGGTGATTGTGCTTTTTGGTGCGCAATTGTCGCGGATGTGGGCGTTACGCTTACGGACACAACTTCATGAACCTCCGGTGATTGTTTTTTTTCGTTTGCTGGATGTGTTTCGTCAGTGCCAGCAACAGGGGACAGCGTTGTCAGAAACTGAGTTGATGCAACGGCTCGGACTACTGACACGGGATGAGTGGCAGGCAGTCACTGCGGTATTGCTGGAGCAACACTGGATCGTACGTACCAGTGATGAGTCGTTTGTGTTGAACCGGGATCTGTATAACCTGCGCTTATGGTCATTGCTGCGACATTCAGGCTGGGTATGGCCTAGTATTGAAGCGTTGCAGGTCGTTCAGCAGGGGTGGGCTCGGCGGCTGGAACAGTTTTTACGTGATACCGATCAGATGGCCGTGGAAATGTTGCCGCTACGTGTGGCGGAGTTGTGGGAATCTACCGATGCTTAAAGAAATTGTTCTATGGAATGCCTGTGGTCAACCCCAATCGGCCTGGACGGGTGGCAAAGGGCCGCTTGTTGTTTTGCTGCATGGGTTTCCCGATACGGAAAATTCCTTTCAGGAACTGACTCCATTATTGCTGCGGGCGGGTTATCGGGTGCTTCTACCGCGGATGCGTGGTTATGAAACTGCCACGGTACAGCCTGGAGACGATTACTACCTGGTTGATCTGGCCGAGGACATCCGCGCTTGGCTGGATCATCTGGGGGAGGCGCGTGTGCATTTGATTGGGCATGATTTCGGGGCACTCGCCGCCTATGTTTTTTCCACACTCTATCCGCAACGCCTTTACAGCCTGACGACATTGGCCATACCTCCATTGTACCGCTGGTACTGGGGAATACGTGTACCGATCCAGTTCTTCAAATCCTCTTATTTGCTGCCGATGCAAATGACGGCTCAATGGGTCGAGAGATGGATGCGCTATCAGGACTGGCGTATCTTGCGGTTTTTCTGGAATCGCTGGTCGCCAGACTGGCAGTTTACCGAGGCGCAATGGAGTCGTCTGAAGCATACCTTTGCCAAACCGGGGGTGGCCAGGGCAGCCAGTGGTTATTACCGTTGTTTGCGTAATCTGACACATTTCAAGGGAAGGGAAAGCTGGCGAGCGCTGATGTCGGTACCCTCGGTGCCATTGCTGCTATTGACCGGATCCCGGGATGGCTGTATGGACAGTCGGCTCTATGAAGCACTCGTACGGCCAGACGATTTCGTTGCAGGCGTTACCACTGTTCGTCTGTCCGGTTGCGGACACTGGTTGCATCGGGAGCGTCCAGATGACGTCAGTCGGATATGGCTGGATTTTACGCATGCTTTAACCCGCCAGTCATTGCATCGTTAGTACGGCTTCCTGAACTATATTTAGGGCGGGGAGCAATTAACTGATGCTTGATATTCGCTCATACCTATCTATAATTACCCTCTATGAGCAAGCAATATCGGATATACGAATTCGCCCAACGTATCGGTCGAGCGACAAGTACGATTCGTCGCTGGGAGGGCAGACTGACCGCCAAGCGCCTTCCATCCGGCCAGCGTTATTTTGACGAATCGGACGTGAGGGTAATGTTGGGCGGCGCACCGGACAGGCGGCTTACCGTGGTGTACTGCTGCGTCAGTAGCGCAGGGCAAAAGGACGATTTGGCATTGCAAGTTGCAGCCCAAGTTGCAGCCCAAGTTGCAGCCCAAGTTGCAGACATGGAAGCGTACTGTTTGGCTGGGGCCATCGCGGTCGATGAGTGGATCAAGGAAGTTGGCGGCGGTATGAACTTCAAGCGTAAGCGATTCCTTGATCTGCTGGCTTGATCTGCTGGAGCGTATCGAGCGTGGCGAGATTGCGCGAGTGCTGGTGGCACATAAAGACAGGCTGATGCGTTTCGGTTATGATCTGCTGGAGCATCTGGCTTGCGAGCAGGGCTGCGAATTCGTGGTCGTCAACCAAGAATCGCTATCGCCGGAACAGGAAATGGTCGAAGACTTGCTCGCGATT
>JAJXWR010000090.1 GCA_021781515.1 Pseudomonadota bacterium | reverse complement strand
GGGTGAAGTAGTGGGGCAGTGCCGTGATCGGCGCACCCAGGCTGACCTGGTTGATTTCATGGAGAAAATTGCGCTTCATTATCCGAACCAACCCATTCATGTCATTTGGGACAACCTTAATACGCACCGTGCGACATCAGTTTGGGATAATTTCAACCTGCGCCACCATCAACGATTTACCTTTCACTTTACACCGATTCATGCCAGTTGGGTCAATCAGATCGAATTGTGGTTTGGCATTTTCAGTCGCAAGGTCTTACGCAATGCCAGTCATACCAGCACCGATCATTTGCGTCAACGCACCATGACTTTTATCACCAACCAGAATGAGAACGCCAAGCCTTTTCGCTGGAAATTTGCAGGCTATACTCTGCAGGTCTGATACACACCAGGTATTCATCATGACCGCCACCATCAAGCGGGATGCAGCCGAACTCCAAACGATCCTCAGAAATCAGATGCAGCATGATCAGATTTGTGTCAAAACTTATGGCATTCATTGGCTGATTATGCTCAGGGATGAAGAAGCCGAATCAATAATCGCTCGCTTGACGCAGAGGGGAACGGACTATATCGCTTCTTTTCGCACACACACAGTGCGCTGGGAACCACTTCCCGGCGAAGGCGATATCTCAACCATGTCGGCTGTGGTCATTGATCTCCTTGAACCTTATTTGACGCTATAACTAAACATCAAAAAATATTCGGTGTAACCCACAAAAAAGCGTCCATGGTGCAAGGTTAATAGCGCTGACCGCCGGTGCCAGTCACAGTGACCATCACACGGACCCTTTACTTCCAGCATAAAAACAACACGATAATTTGTGCAGAATAAAACTGATGGTCAGCTTATTATCATGAAAATAAATAAATAAACCTAATTAAGGGATGCTGCACTAGTTCCGGAGGTGAGCGTTTGCCAGTGCTGTGAGAAACGCTCATAAAGGATCGCCAGCGATTCTTCCTGGGTCTGGGCACCGGTGTCCAGAATAACATCGGCCGCCACTGGTGCTTCATAGGTGCTGGCGATGCCGGTCATCAGGGGGATTTCACCGCGCTGCGCTTTTTGGTACAGGCCTTTGACATCGCGTTGCTGGCAGATGGCAAAGGGAGCCGCACAGTAAACTTCCAGAAAACGTGGCAGATGTGAGGCTTTGATGGCTGAACGGACGTCGGCCAAGGGTGAGATCAACGAGACTAAAACAATCAGGCCTTGTTGTACCAGCAAACGGGCCATGGAACTGGTGCGGGTCATCTGCAAACGGCGGTCGGCTTCGGTAAATCCCAGATCGGCACACAGTTCACGGCGCAGATCATCGCCATCCAGTAAAACACAAGCCAAGCCCTCTTGTTGCAGTCGGTGCCGCAGGGCAGTAGCCAATGTAGATTTGCCGGCACCGGATAATCCCGTAAACCAGACAACGGTTCCGACAGTTGGGGAGTTCGCAAGAGGCAATGGGCGATCGGACATAACCCATCCAGAATTTATACACTGGTTCTCAGCGTAGTCAAAAAAATCAGGATTGCAAAAAAGCAGCATGCAGCCCCTGACTGAGTGCCGTATGCAGACTGAGCACCCGGAACCTGGAACGCAGTTGTTCCGGAACGGCGAGCATCTGTCCCAGCAGGTACATTAAATCGATATGCAGTAATTGTCGACGCAGGCGTGTGGCGAGGTGGTCGGGAACCAGATAAATGACATAATCAATGTGCTGTTCATGAAACAGCAGCGCATAGTGTTCCAGCGCTTCCTGGTAACGCCAGGGTGCTTTCAGGCTAAGTTCCAGTTCCAGTGCCAGACGCTGACCCAAGGGGGCGAGACAAAGGGCATCGGGTACTTTCGCCCAGTGTTGTATCCGGGTATGACGTTCGTTCCACCACTGTTGCACCCACCCTTGCTGTAGGCTCTGTATCTGGAGGGCCTGGAGCAGGAGATGGTGGTCAAGTGCCCGCAAGGCTGGGATTTTAGCGGCCGGGATGTCGAGTCGGCGGTGGGCCGTTGTGGTCAGGCACCATAGTCGGTCAGGCGCTTCAGGGGCAGTGAAGTTGGCGTTCTGATCCGGTTTATAAAAAGAAAATCGGGCCAACCCGCTCCAGTGGGGCAGATGTGGATAGAGGCGAATCAGTTTCATTTCCAGTAATGGCTGTAGTAATGCTTCAGCCTGCAATGGTGTGCAATGCAGCCACTGACTCAGCAGTTGACTTGAACTAACGCCATTGTGTGCCAGAAACATCAGGATTTGTTGATCAGTTGATGCATTCATGTAATCAGATGTTCAAACAGGGTGCTGGCCCGAAGGGCGGTGGCAGAGGCCGCCTGAGCCAAGGGGCGCTGTTCGCAAGGAAATGGCGATACACTAATTTTTTTTGCCAGTCCCAGTCCGAAAACCATTGCTTCACCGGGTGCCAGGTGCAGCAAGACGGCCGGATCGCAATAGGGAGAGCGGTTTTCCTGTACCTGATGTGGCAGTTCCCGGCGACGGTTGCCCTGCAACTGCCATTGCCGGGAATAGGTCAGCCGGTCACCACTGCGTGCTGCGAACCAGTGAGCCGTGTCCGGATCCTGGAGCCGGTAGACAATTTTCAGGGTGCAGTTCTCGATAACGCTACTGGTTACGGTTTGCGGTCGCAACTGTTCAGGGCCTGCCTGCAGGTCACCAAGCGATTGGTGGGCAAGGACGAGATGAACCTCTTTATCGCGGGCGGTAGCCAGTGCTTCCAGGCTGGTTTTACACAGATGATGCCGAAATTCATCAAGAAGCAGCGCCATTTTGCGGGTTCTGGCCGCCGGGCGGTTTTCCGCCAGTTGCAACAGCCGCAGCAGCAGCATTTTTTGCAGACGTATGACGCCTTCGTGGCGCAACGATCCTAAAACATACAGGGCACCGCCAGACTGTACCCATTGATTGAGGGGTTCGAGAGAGGCACCGGAGGCCACCTGCAGACGCACCAGTTCTTCCAGACGGCCACTGAGTGCCGGAGCACGGTGGCGTATTTGTGCCCCATGGCGTTGGTACAGGGTCGCCAGCGTATCGTCAGGACGCAGATCCTGCGCCAGCCGGTAGGCCATCTGCCGGTCGGTCAGCCGGTAAAAATCCGCCTCATTGCCCCGTTCATGCAGTTCGAGTCCTGCAATCAGTAGTTCTTCTACCTGCACCGATCGTAAGCCGGCAATCAGGTTGAACTGGGGCGGTGCCTCTGGGCGTAGATCCAGCACCCAGAACGGTTGCCCGGCGCACAGCGCCGCTTGTTGCAACACAGAGGCTGCCCACTGGTCTTCCTTCGGATCAAAATAGGCAACCGCCTCGCCGAGATTCAAACACTGGGCAGCGAGAAGCCCCATTAACGCACTTTTGCCGCTGCCAGTACTGCCACACAACTGAATATGTGGCCAGGGTGGTGGGCAGAATAGTGGTTGCAGATCATGCAGACCAAGAAACAGCCCTTGTTCTGGCCTGAAATAGGGACGAGGATCAAAAGAACGAGCACTGCCATTCAGTACCGGCAATGTACGGACATCAACAGCAATATCTTGGATTTCAATGGGGAGCGATGCGGAATGTCGACTAAACCAAAAGGCGATACTGAGGCACAGGACAGCAACACCCGCCGCACACAACAACGACAGTGTCGAGCTTTGCCACACAATTAAAAAAATCGCCAAGCCCGCCATCCCAATGGCGAATATCTGCAGCTTCTGCTGCGCCTGTTGCCACAAGGAGAATCCCAGCAACACGCCACCAATACATCCATGGGCAGCAGAACTACTGAACACATTCCATGGGTTCATATTCTCGCCGCAATATTTTTCCTCATCAAGGCCTTAAAGTATGGCAGCAGGCCATGACGGAATGATGACAAGGCTGCTTGTCTTTAGCTTTCTACGTTCGCCCTTTTGTTTAAATCAGCAGGAGCAGGCTTAGCGAGGCTCCTGTAACGGGTTACGTTCCGTCATTACTTCACCGGGTTCAATAATTCCATCGATATGTGCAGATTGATAGACGGGCAGGCTGATACGTTGGCGCAGGTTTTCCAGGGTGGTGTAAGGAGATTCCTGCAGGAGCATATTGACTGTCCAGTCCGGGATGTGCCCTTCCAGATCGGTGTGTCCTGACATGATGACTTTGACTTTATGGTCGCCCAAGGGCACAAATGTCCAGTCAGACAATACAGATGCCCGGATA
This sequence comes from Pseudomonadota bacterium, assembly GCA_021781515.1. Lineage (GTDB taxonomy): Bacteria > Pseudomonadota > Gammaproteobacteria > Pseudomonadales > Moraxellaceae > JAJXWR01. The sequence goes on along the minus strand of JAJXWR010000090.1, from coordinate 7,468 downwards.
AAGCCCGGGGTCGCCTGATAAGAAATGCTGTGGCCATGCAAGTATACGGTCAATGTCTTGGGATCCTGATTCCAGTAGCCCTGTAGTACGGCATCACGATTTTCTGTAGGCCAAGGCATGGAGGTTTCAATATGTAAGGTGTAACTGTGTATTGGGTCATTTCGGTTGATGATTTCGACTTTTCGGGTGTGATCCAGCCAGTTGGGGGCGGCGTCGGCATCATAGAACAGGGACAATAGTCCAGACAGGGTGCTGTTGACAATGATTTCTGCCTTGAAATCGGCAATTGTGGTATTGGGGTCTTTGCGTTTCCACACCTGAATACCATCCCCTTCCTTGGCGAGGTGCCAGCGGTCATGGGCGTTGGCCAGTGAACTGGCGAATAACAGCAGCAACCCTGTCAACATCAGCTTCATGAGACGATCCTTGATCGATGATATGTGTAGAATACACCTGCCTCAGTATAATGCAAAAATTCGGCGTCGATGGTTGTTTGCACATGAACAGCCTGGCACTAGATGTGTAAAGAGTGGATAGGCATGGCGGTGTCTGGGCGACAGACAATGTATGGCGGAGGTTTCGGCGGTAACGGTGCGCCGATGGGCATGCAAGGGGAAGTGTATTATGAAGCAGCAGGATGGATGCTTTACCTGAAAAAAGGGGTACAGTGATGCATTGATCGTTGCATAAGTTTTAGCATTATGGGGTATACTGTGTTCATGAACAGATCTGGAATGCGAAGCCAGAAACGCAAAGAACTGGTCGAGGCAGTGGTGCTTGGAAATGAGCCTGTTGCATTAGTTGCCCGAAATTTCAAAGTGTCGCTCAGGACGGCATTTGATTGGTTGTCTCGCTATCGCCAAGGCGGATGGCCAGCACTGAATGAGGTAGCGAGATCCGGCCGTCCTCGAAAAATCGGTGGGGATGATATGACGTGGCTTTATGCGGCCATCACGATGCAGAGTCCCTTGAATTACGAAATCCCATTCAGTCTTTGGTCATTGAATAGCATCCGTACGTTGCTGCACAAAGAGCGTGGGGTGTTGTTGTCTAAAAGTTCCCTCTGTCGGCTCATGAGTCATCTGGGCCTGACACCACAACGGCATCTGTACCTGTCGTACAAGCAAGCGCCAGATAAAATCAGGACATTCCTTGACGAGACCTATCCGGCGGTGGTTAGTCTGGCCAAAAAACAGCGTGCCTGCTTCTATTTTCTGGAGGAGGCACCCTTAGGTAGCGATGTTCATCAAGGAACGACCGGGGGCAAGTGCGGGGAAACACCCAGCGTTTATGATGGGTGCGGGTGTTTTGGTTATACATTGATCAGTGGTGTTTCTGTTCGGGGCGACATGCATTTTGAGGTGATTGAAGCGTGCATGAATGCCGAGGTGCTTATTGAATTCCTGAAAAAACTCTATCATGATGCAGGTCACCCGGTTTTCCTCATTGCCGACAAGGCACGCTATTGTCAGCGTGTAAAAATACAGGAGTTTCTGGAAACGCAACTGGGAAAAATCATGATGGTTTTTCTACCGGCGAATTTTCCGGAACCCAATCAACAGTAAACTCGAAATGCAACGCTGTTTTTTTACTTGAGGTGATCCCTTCAACAGGAAACAGCATTGGTAAAAAGCGGCTGTCGCTGACCTGACACGTTGTATGCTGGAAAATACGAGTAGTAGAAAATCTGCGGCAATTTATGCAATGAATGAGGTGGTGCCAATGGATTCGGTCAAGGGGTTGCAACGGGTGATGGCCGGTGGGAGGGTGTAGTGGAGGTTAATAACGTTGAACTGGCCGCACAACAACTGTTGCGACGTGTTTTTGGCTATGATTCGTTCCGTGGTTTGCAGAAAGAAATAGTGTTACATGTGGCTGCAGGTAACGATGCGCTGGTGTTGATGCCTACTGGTGGCGGTAAATCGCTGTGTTATCAGATTCCTGCCTTGTTGCGTCAGGGAGTGGGTATTGTGATTTCTCCGCTGATTGCGCTGATGCAGGATCAGGTGGATACGGTGCGGGAACTGGGGGTTTCTGCCGCTTACCTGAATTCCTCGCTGGATGCAGCCACAGCCCGTAAAGTGCAGGGAATGTTGCTCGGGGGGGAACTGAAATTGCTTTATGTCGCTCCGGAGCGGTTGTTGACGGAGCGTTTTCTTGACTTCCTCCAATCCATGTACCAGCAGAATACCCTGGCGCTGTTTGCCATTGATGAGGCGCACTGTGTTTCGCAGTGGGGGCATGATTTTCGTCCGGAGTACCGTGGGCTGACAGTTCTGCATGAACGCTTTCCCGGGGTTCCTCGTATGGCTCTTACAGCGACTGCTGATGCTCCAACGCGCAGTGAAATTATTGAGCGTTTGAATCTGCAGGATGCCCGACAGTTTGTCTCAAGTTTTGATCGTACGAACCTGCGCTATCGCATCACGACCAAAACCAATGCACGCCAGCAATTGCTCACTTTTTTGCAAACGGAACATCCTGACAGTTCGGGGATCATTTATTGTCTGTCCCGACGAAAAGTTGAAGAGACAGCGCTGTGGCTCATGCAGCAGGGGTGGGAAGCGCTTCCTTATCATGCGGGTCTGGATACATCGGTTCGTTCGAGCCATCAGCAGCAGTTTTTGCGCAAAGAGGGGGTGATTATGGTGGCCACCGTCGCTTTTGGTATGGGGATTGATAAACCGAATGTGCGTTTTGTGGTGCATCTGGATCTGCCAAAAAGTATGGAAGGGTATTATCAGGAAACTGGCCGGGCGGGTCGTGACGGATTACCAGCCGATGCCTGGATGGTGTATGGGTTGGGGGATGTGGTATCTATGCGGCAGATGCTGCTGTCAGGCGAAGCGTCGGAGGAGCGCAAGCGACTGGAGATGCAAAAACTGGAGGCGTTGCTGGGATTTTGTGAGTCCACTACCTGCAGGCATCAGGGAATATTGCGCTATTTTGGAGAAGCGCATCCTGGCCATTGTGGGGAGTGCGATAATTGTCTGTCACCGGTTTCCTCCTGGGATGCAACGGAGGCAGCGCGCATGGCGCTTTCCTGTGTTTATCGCACGGGCAATCGTTTTGGGGCAGGGCATCTGATTGATGTGTTGTTGGGAAAAAACACGGCGAAAATCGAGCAGTTCCGGCATCAGTCGCTGTCTACGTTTGGAATTGGCAAGCAATTGTCTCAGGCACAGTGGAGCAGTGTGTTTCGCCAACTGGTTGCCGGTGGGTTGCTGACCGTGGACATGGAAGGCTATGGGGGGTTGCAGTTGACTGAATCGTCGCGGCCGGTATTGCGTAATGAACAAGTGGTCTGGATGCGTAGTGAACTGATCGCCGAAAAATCCAGAAATGCCCGGACGGAACGTAAAGTGCGTGTGGCTGAGCCAGTCCCGGCCAGTGATAATCCGTTATGGCAGGCGTTGAAAGCCCGACGTTTGCAATTGGCCCGGGAACAGGGTGTACCGCCCTATGTCATATTCCACGACAGCACGCTAATGGAAATCTTAAAGCGTCGCCCGGAAACTCTGCAGGAACTTGGGCAGATCAGTGGAATTGGTCAGGCAAAACTGGTGAGGTACGGCAGTCAATTCATGCAGGTCATCCATAGTACCTCAGGCGAATAGCCTCCACCGCCTGCGTCTTGTCTTGTGAAGAAGATACTCTGGGTAACGCTCACTTGAACCTGATATAGACTGGCACTGCGCTGCAGGTCGAAGTAAAATCATAATAGAGGGATTTGGTGTCATTCTTGGTGTTAAGGAGTAGCAAGCAAGGTGTCGAGGACTGAGGATGAACAGACGGAGCCTGGGTTTAAGCGAATGGGCCAGATACATGACAGTGGTTATAAAATGCTGTTTTCTGCGCCTGAGTTTGTGCGGGATTTGATCCTTGGGTTTGTGCCGGATGAATGGTTGCATGGATTGGACTTTTCCACATTGGAACCGTATCCTGGCAGTTATATTACTGAAGATTTCCGCCATCGTGCTGATGATGTGGTCTGGCGTCTGCGGGTGGGCGGCGAATGGGTTTATCTGTACCTGTTGATTGAGTTTCAAAGTACGGTGGATCCGTATATGGCGCTTCGCATGATGGTCTACCAAGGCTTGTTGTACCAGGATATGATTCGCAAAAATGACGCCAAGAAAGGGGGCTTGCCGCCGGTGTTGCCGATGGTGTTGTACAACGGACGGCATTCGTGGACGGCCCGTCAGGATGTGTATGAACTGATTGTACCGGTTCCCAGTCTGGTCGAGCAGTTCAAGCCGCATGCCAGTACCTGCTGATCGATGAGCATGCGTATTCGGATACAGACCTGGCGTCGCAACGGAATCTGGTGGCAGCGATATTCCGTCTGGAACAAAACCCGGCGGCCACGGCGGAGGTGTTGGAATCACTGGGTGAGTGGTTGCAGGATCAGCCGCAACTGGGGCGTATGGTGGCGGTGTGGGTTCGGGCGATATTGATGCGTCATCCCGGGCTGGATGTGCATTTACCGGAAGTAAATAATCTGCGGGAGTTAAAAGTCATGTTGGCTGATCATTGGGTGGAATGGGGCAGGGAATGCAAAGCCGAGGGGAGGCAAGAGGGAAGGCAACAGGGCAGGCAAGAGGGATTGCAACAAGGGGAGGCACTGGCCCTGCAAAAATTGTTAGCCAAACGCTTTGGTGCAGTGACGCCCGCTGTGTTGGAAGCCATTGCCCACGCATCGCCTGAGCAGATTGAGATCTGGCTGGATCGGCTGCTGGATGCTGAGAATATGGAAGCTGTGTTTGCTCCTTAGAGATCGTATGGATGGTTGGGTGAGCGCCATCCTCGGACTGGATGACGGGATGGAGTGCACGGGTAAAGTGCAGCCTGCGTGCACTCTTCGTTGTTCCAGAGTCCCGGAGTCCTTGTTGGATTTGATAGCCGGGTCTACGCACCCTGCGAGAAATGCTACCGATGGTTCGTTGAGGATTCTTACTACTTGGGATAACGTGGGTGAGTTTCAGCTAAACAATCTATAACAACCAATCCATCGTTATTGCCAAACGAGGGATTGGTTGCCAGTGGCCGTTAGTCCATTGTCGCTCGTTGAGCGACAATCACGGCTTCAGTATCCTGATTGAACAAAGAGACTGAGGTCTGCATGCCCCGGCGGGAAAACAGGCTGCGGATTTCTTCGGGATGTAAAAAATGGTTACCTTGTACATGTTCGCTCAAATTCTGAAAGGACATGGCACGTAAAGCGGGTGTGTGCAGGCGAGAGCGATCGTTGGGCCATGCGGGTTCCCAGATGACCACGTAGCCGCCGGGGGTTAGTTGTTGTAACATCCAGTCGATCAGGGTTTCAGGATCTTTTTCAAAGACGTGATGTAAGGCGCGGTTCATGGCAATGAGTTGAACGGGTTCAGGCAATTGTAATTGATGAATGTCACCGCAATGAAATTGCAGGCGATTCGCTAGGCCAGAGGACTGGGATTTTTCTTGGGCTTGACGAATGTTCTCGGCAAAGCCGTCGAGACCGAAACCGCGCAGGTGGGGAAAATGCTGTGCCAGCGAGCGAAGGTACCAGCCGTTGCCGCATCCAAGATCAACCACCAGACCGTGTTGCTGATTGACCTGGGCATAGGCGGGGATCTGTGGAAGGATGGTGTGGTTAAAGAGACTGGAAAAATTTGCCTCAAGCATACGGCCAAACCAGGGCAATACCGTAGTACGTTCAGCCAGGGTGGATTCACCTGGGCGTTCACCGGTGCGCATGAGGGCGGCCGCACGTTCAGCCATATGTGCCGAGAGGATCGACTGTATGGCGATAGGCATCAGTGTCTCTTTGGAATCAGGACACATGGCAGATCCACTGGGACTCAGGCGGAAGCCGAGGGCGTGTTCTTCAAGATAGCCAAAGGCAAAAGCGGCGTCGCACCAGCGCAGGACGTAAGCCTGATCCATAGCGGATTGCTCGGCCAGTTGTTGTGATGAAGCGCTTCCCAGTCGCTCCAGTGTGGCGAACAGGCCGTTGACAACGCCAATATAGGCAATATTCAGGCTGAGAGCACCCTGAGCCTGTTGACGGAACTGCAGTGTGAGTGATTCGTTTGTCATAAAAAATGGTATCCGGTGTTCAAGATGGCAAGCTCTTTAGAGTAGCTCATTTTCGAACAAGTCGATCCGTGTTGATGCATCACTGGTTAGACTCAGGACCAGCGCAAAATAGCCTCCTTGAGTTGTGATAGCTCCAGTGGCTTGTTAAGGTGTTCATTCATCCCCACCTCCATCGAACGAACTTCATAAGTTTCTACCATATGGGCGGTCAGTGCCAGAATGGGCAGGCGCGGGCGGTTATTCTGTTTTTCGAAGTGGCGGATCGCCTGCGTAGCCCGATAGCCATCCATTAAGGGCATGTCGCAGTCCATCAGCACCAGATCGTAGCGATGACGGCTGACTTCCTCAAAGGCTTCCTGCCCATTGGCGACCACGGTGCAGGAGACTCCCAGTTTTTGCAGCATACCGCGTACGACTTTTTGGCTGAGCAGATTGTCTTCAGCAATCAGCACCCGCATTCGTTGGAGTTTTTCCAGTTCATCGGCCTGCGTGGCCGAGATGTTTTTCGGGTGTTGTAATCCTTTGATGATGCCTAATTCTTGCGTGAGGGCGATTTTTAGTTCCCGGGAGGTGACCGGTTTGGTCAGGATCCGGCGAATCCCGACGTTACGTGCCATGGTCTGGGTGGGGGCCATGCGGGTGCCGGTGAGCATAATCATTAATATATCAGTGGTAATAAGGGCATCTTCCTTGATTCGTGCGGCCAGTTGAATCCCGTTCATCCCGGGCATGTTTTGATCGAGCACAATGACCTCAAACGGAGAGCCTATATTGATCGCATTGTGGGTCTGTGCCAGTGCTTCAACAGCGTTATCACACACTGTGACTTTGACTCCCCAGCTTTTTGCCTGCTGAGCAATGACTTTGGCGGCTGTTTGATTGTCATCAACTACCAGGAGCCGTAAACCCGTTAGCAGATGTTCATAAGGCAGCGGCGATGGGGGTGTGAATGTCTGGATTTTGCAGGGGACTTCAAACCAGAGACAACTCCCGTGACGTTCCCGGCTTTCAGCGCCCATGCGTCCACCCATCTGAAGAATCCATTGATAACAGAGGTTTAATCCAGGATGGTTTTCCTGAAATTCATCCCGGGAAACTTCATTGGCCGTGTCTTCAGGATTTTCTTTGTGGTCATGGAACAGGGTGCGCAGGGTATCGGCAGGTATGCCGATACCGGTATCGCAGACCTCGCAACGCAGTGTATCGGGCGTAGCCGCAGGCATTAGTGTCAGAGAAATTTCTCCACGGTGGGTATAGCGCACTGAATTTCGTAATAAGGTGCTGATGAGCTGGCGCAAACGGTGGGGATCACCGATCACTTTGTTGGCCATTTCTGGGTCGCGGGAACCGACTAGCTCCAGATGTTTTTCTTCCGCGTGTTCACGGAATA
>JAJXWR010000089.1 GCA_021781515.1 Pseudomonadota bacterium | reverse complement strand
GCGCCTTTTCTTCAGGGGCCGAGTCAATCTGATCATATCCCCGCGCTTCTCCACCAAACATCCGCGCACACACCGTGGTAATCGCTGCCGTCAGCGTCGTCTTACCATGGTCAACGTGTCCAATCGTCCCCACATTAACATGCGGTTTGGTCCGTTCAAATTTTGCCTTTGCCATTTGATATCTCCCTCACGGCGCATCGCCGACCATTATAAAAATCCGACTGCTTTTAGCCTGTACCCTGTACTGGTTTCTCAGCACCATCCAGCATAAAGTGGAGCTCATAACCGGACTCGAACCGGTGACCTCTTCCTTACCAAGGAAGTGCTCTACCTACTGAGCTATATGAGCACGTCGCTTATCTGAATTTATTGCCACCACATTTGTTGCCACAATTCCTGAAATATTCTTCCGGTAACTTTTCAGCAATTTTCCGGTATTTTTTCGCTAACTCTGCTTCAAAAACAGAAATCGTATTTCAGTTTTATATCCGGATCAATCAGCACTATCTAATAATACCCGGCACATAAAACCCAATGCTGCCAGAATTGCCCCATGTATCTGGAGCGGGTGGCGGGAATCGAACCCGCACTATCAGCTTGGAAGGCTGAAGTTCTGCCACTAAACTACACCCGCATGCATTCTCTTTTCTAAATTTAATTCCTATTAATCTTTCTTGTCTTTTTTCTTACTGTAACTCTCTGCTTTCAGCTTTCTGCTTTCTACTATCCTGCTTTCTACTATCCTGATGTTCCGGATTTTCTACTACTCTGCTGCTTAACCAGAGAATTTCTCACCCTAGGTTTGTTTAGCCTGGGGGTTTTAGCCTGGATTTCTGTTTTTTCCTGACTTACCGTTAGAGGTTTTCCCCTGATTCTGGCAAGTCAGTTCAGTATTTCCTATCTGTCAATGGTGGAGGGGGAAGGATTCGAACCTTCGAAGGCTGAGCCGTCAGATTTACAGTCTGATCCCTTTGACCGCTCGGGAACCCCTCCTGAGCAAGGCCGTACATTTTCATAGCGATTCAGGATTTTGTCAACAAGATTTCTTCGCAAAACCATTTTTTTTACGTGCTGATTTTTACTCGAAATTTTTAATCCTTCAAATCACGAGTATCAGGCACTAGCGCAGGCCTCACAACGCATAGAAGACCTGAAGACTTACCCGTAGGACGATTGCAAAGTCCTGTCATTTTTAATTTCTACTGTTGCACCACATTATTTTCTGCATTTTCTGCCATAAAGCGATAGGCCGTCGGATTTTCCAATAACTGAACTCCAATAAGAGCACTCCCGTTTGGTATCTTGAATTCCAACAATGCCCAACCCATAGAAGTTTCTTGATTTAATTGCCTTTCAGCACGTTACAACAAGAAATCCAAAATTGTGGGGAATGCTTGCATTCAAGGCGAGGTCTCTAAATACATCATGAACACCCGGTCTTGCAAAAAAACAGTTGTTGCCTTAAGCGGATTATTTACTGCACTCGCTATTGCTGACGTCCAGCAGTGAGATTTCATCCTCTCGTAAATCCCTCCAGTGTCCTGCCGCCAACTGCTCATCCAGAACCACTGCACCGATTGCTGAACGATGCAGGGCCACCACATGATTACCCACCGCTGCCCATAGACGTCGCACCAGATGATAGCGACCTTCACTGACACCCATTCGCACCTGTCGATCTCCTTGCTGCTCCAGCCAACAGACTTGTATTCGACCAGCCTCCCCCCGGAGTTCGACACCACCAAGCAGTTGTTCTCGCATTATTTCAGTAAGATCGTTGTGCAATAGTACGTCATAGGTTTTTACATGGCGTCCGGGTTTGCGCAGCTGTTGCGACCACTGGCCATCGGTAGTCAGTAACAACAGCCCACTGGTGTCGCAATCCAGACGACCAACCGTCATCAGATGTTGGCCTTCAGCCACTGACCATCGGTCAAAAACCAGCGGATGGTGCGCATCCTCACGGCTGCACACTTCTCCTACCGGCTTATGGTACATCAGATAACGCTGCGCAGATTCAGAGAATAGATGATCGCTTCCTTGCCATCGCATCTGCATCCCTGGATCAACCTGCATTGCTATCTGACGCACACATTGACCTTGCAGTTGCACCTGGCCACTTCTAATGGCGGAGCGGGCTTGCGACCGACTCAGTCCTGCCACTACCGCCAGCCAGCGATCGAGTCGCATATGCCCCCGCTCTATTTACTCAGCTGTTAATTCCCACTGCGCTCAGGAACTGTGTCAGTGCTTACAGGGCTGCGGCATTTTCTGCCAGATAATGCGCCACACCATCAGGAGTCGCGCTCATTCCCTTGTCACCTTTTTTCCAGTTTGCCGGGCATACTTCCCCGTGCTCTTCATGAAACTGCAAGGCGTCAATCAAACGCAACAGTTCTTCCATATTACGTCCCAGTGGCAAATCATTAATAATCTGTGAACGTACCAATCCGGCCTGATCAATCAGGAACGCCCCACGGAAGGCCACACCACCAGCAGATTCTACGTCATAGGCTTTAGCAATGGCATGCGTAACATCAGCAACCAGGGTATAGCGAACTTTTCCAATTCCCCCAGCATCTACCGGGGTATTGCGCCAGGCGTTGTGCGTAAATTGCGAGTCTATCGACACCCCGATCACTTCGACATTCCGCGATCTGAAGTCTTCAATCCGGTGATCCAGAGCAATCAGTTCTGATGGACACACAAATGTAAAATCCAGAGGATAAAAAAACAGCAATCCGTACTTCCCCTTAATTGCTGATGCCAGATTAAAACTGTCTACGATTTCACCCTGCCCCAAGACCGCTGCCGCTGTAAAATCAGGGGCCTGTTTACCTACCAGTACTGCCATGATCTTTATCTCCTTCAGTTTTTAAATCTGCAACACGGTAAATCCCGAACCAGTATCGACATTGCATCCAACGTGGTTCTCATTCAATACCCAAGACACGTTGATAGTAGCATATAGCGATTCCGCCACCTTCTACTTAAACTCATTTTTTAACCTTGACTTTCATGATATCCGGCCAGATTGCGAAAAATAGCCATACCGACACTGCTAACCTGGCGCCGCAACCGCCTTTTTGATCAATGCCTGTAATTCTCCGGATTGCGCCATTTCCATCATGATGTCGCAACCACCAACCAGTTCGCCTTGCACCCACAGTTGCGGGAATGTTGGCCATTGCGCAATTTTAGGCAATGTTGCCCGAATCTCGGGATTTTCCAGAATATTGACATAAGCGAATTTCTCACCAATCCCCTTCAGCACCTCAGACGCCCTTGCAGAAAACCCACAGGAAGGGAACTCCGGCGTCCCTTTCATGTACAACAAGATGGTATGTTCTGCAATTTGTTGGCGGATTATCGATTCTATATCCATGTGGTACTCCTTCTACGCATTGACCAGGCAACATCTGCCCGCCGCTTAAACACGACTATTTTACTCAGTCTTTTAGATTTTCGAAACAGAAAATTGATCATTATCTGTAATTTCGTTATTATCTCCTTCTTGCTATTTTTTCACCCCTATTTTTCCAAGAACTTTTTTATCGAGGAATGCCCCATGGTTTCAGCGGTAATGCCCACCTATTTACGACAACCTGTGGCCTTTGTGCGTGGCCAGGGCGTATGGTTGTATGATGCGTTAGGGCACGCCTACCTGGATGCACTTTCTGGTATTGCCGTGTGCGGTTTGGGTCACGCACATCCGAAGATCACTGCCGCCCTGGCAGAACAAGCGGCTACGCTGATCCACACCTCCAATCTTTATCAAATTCCGCTGCAAGATGAACTGGCGGCCCGGCTTTGCCAGATTTCCGGCATGCAACAGGTGTTTTTCTGTAACTCTGGGGCCGAAGCCAATGAGGCTGCCCTCAAACTGGCACGTCTGCATGGGCACCGCCGGGGAATTACGGCTCCTGAAGTATTGGTAATGGAACAGTCGTTTCATGGCCGGACGATGGCCACCCTGGCGGCTACGGGCAACCCCAAAGTACAACGGGGATTTGCACCGTTGATGCCCGGCTTTGTTCGCGTGCCTTTTGGTGATACGCAGGCCATCAACCAGGCACTGGAACAGCACCCGCAAATAGTCGCCATTCTGGTTGAGCCTATTCAGGGAGAAAGTGGTGTACGTATGCCCGACCAGGGAGTAAATGACTGGCTGCATCAATTACGGACGCTGTGCGATACGCACAATCTGTTACTGATGCTGGATGAAATCCAGACAGGAAACGGGCGGACTGGCCGTTATTTTGCCTATCAACACAGTGCGATGCTTCCTGACGTCGTTACCACTGCCAAGGGCTTGGGCAATGGATTTCCAATTGGTGCCGTTCTGGTTCAGGGCAAGGCGGTTGATCTGTTTTCTCCCGGAATGCATGGTTCGACCTTCGGAGGCACCCCCCTGGCCTGCCGTGTGGCACTCGCCACGATTGAGCAGATTTGTAATGGTGCCATGGCCAATGCCGAGGAACAGGGAGCCTATATTCAAACGTCGTTACGTCAGCGCCTGCGTACCTTTGATGTAGAAATTACAGGTCTTGGGCTAATGATCGGGGTTATTTTGCCTAAGGATGCCCCAACACTGGTTGATGCCGCCCGCAAAGCCGGCCTGCTATTTGCTCTATCTTCGGGAAACCGTATACGTCTACTGCCTCCGTTGATCATCACTAAAGAGGAAGCAGACCTGTTGATTGATCGGCTGACGGCCGTGGTCTCTGCCTTTTTAAATACCCCGGAGGCGCAATGAGTCTGCGGCATTTTCTCACGTTGACGGATTTGCAGGCCACAGAACTGCAATCCATTTTATGCCGTGCTACTGAACTGAAACAGATGCATCATCAACGTCTCCCCTATGAACCGCTGAAAGGCCGTGTGATGGCGATGATTTTTGAGAAAGCCAGCACCAGAACCCGGGTTTCCTTTGAAAGTGGTATGGCGCAATTTGGTGGCCATGCCATATTTCTCTCACCAAGGGATACGCAACTGGGTCGCGGCGAACCTATCGAAGATTCAGCCCGGGTAATTTCCCGCATGTGTGATGTCGTCATGATCCGGACTTTTGAACACAGTAAGGTGGAGCGTTTTGCCAGTGTATCCGCCGTACCTGTCATCAATGCGCTGACCGACGCACACCACCCCTGTCAGTTGCTGGCTGATCTGCAAACTTTTCTGGAACATCGCGGGACACTCGCCGGAAAATCCTTTGCCTGGATTGGTGATGGCAATAATATGTGCAATTCCTATATTCATGCCGCCTGGTTATGTGATTTTCATTTAAAAATCGCCTGCCCCTATGGCTTCGAACCTGACCCCGTCCTGTTAACCCGTTTTTCGCAAAACGTAGAACTGGTTAAAACCGCTGAAGAAGCCGCCAAAGGTGCCCATTTAATCGCCACCGACGTTTGGACCTCCATGGGGCAGGAAAACGAAACCAGTGTCCGAAAACGTCGATTTTCCACTTATCAAATCTCGCCGCGACTGATGGATCTGGCGCAACCTGATGCACTGTTCATGCATTGCCTGCCGGCCCACCGTGGCGAGGAAGTGTCCGATGACATGCTGGAAGATCCTCGTTCAGTCGTCTGGGACGAAGCGGAGAATCGACTGCATGCCCAAAAAGCCCTTCTGGAATTTCTCCTGATTTCCGGGGGATAAAATTTCTGCTCAACGCAGTTGCCGAGCAAAATCCAGCATACGTTCTAAAGAAATCCGCGCTTTTTCCCCAGTCTGAGGGTCAACGTGGATTTCCTGTCCACCGAACTCTAATACCTGCAACAGATTATCCGGCTGATTCATGGCCATCCATGGGCAATGCGCACAACTGCGGCAGGTAGCGCCTACACCCGCTGTCGGAGCCTCAATCAAGGTCTTGTGCGGCACCGCCTGCTGCATTTTGTAAAAAATCGCCTTGTCAGTCGCCACAATCAAGGTCTGTTGCGGCAAAACCTGGGCAGCCTTGATCAATTGCGAAGTGGAACCTACCGCATCCGCCAGATCAATCACCGCCGCAGGGGATTCAGGGTGAACCAGGACGGCAGCCTCCGGGTACACTTGCTTCATATCCCGCAGCGCCTGCTCTTTAAATTCTTCATGAACAATACAGGCACCGTCCCACAACAGCATATCTGCCCCTGTCTTGCTTTGCACATATCTCCCGAGGTATTGATCGGGTGCCCAAAGCAGCGCCTGCCCCTGATCATGAAGATGTTCTACCACTGCAACAGCGATACTGGAAGTCACCACCCAATCGGCACGTGCCTTTACCGCCGCTGAGGTATTGGCATAGACAACGACCACTCGTTCCGGGTAACGGTCACACCATGCAGAAAATGACTCCACCGGACACCCCATATCCAGGGAACAGGTCGCTTCCAGAGTAGGCATCAACACTTTTTTATCGGGACTCAGGATTTTTGCGGTTTCTCCCATGAAACGCACTCCCGCCACAATGAGGGTCGATGCGGCATGCTGCTGACCAAAACGCGCCATTTCCAGAGAATCCGCCACACACCCGCCTGTCGCTTCCGCCAGTGCCTGTAATCGGGCATCGGTATAATAATGCGCCACCAATACAGCGTCTTTTTGCAAGAGCAGTTCAGTGGCTCTGGCTTTTTGAATTTCCCACGATACCTCAGCGCCCATCTGTGTGCTTCCCACAAAATTTATAAATTTCCATGCAGTTCACCCCAATAGCTCTGCAGTTGCTCCAGTAATTGGGCAATCACTGCTGATTGCGCACAGGAGGCATCAATACGCCGATACATGTCAGGAAAAGCACGACATCGTTCCTGATAGGTGGTATACACCGCTTGCATAAAAACCAGCGACTCCTCCTCCATCCGATCCAGCGTCCCATGCCGCTGTCTTCGGGCCAGACCTATTTCCGGCGGCACATCCAACCAGAAAACCCGGCCCGGACGCAATGAGCCCACAACAAACGCTTCCAGCCATTGCACCGGTGCCGAACCTAAGCCTCGCCCGCCTCCCTGATAGGCATAACTGGCTTCGGTAAAACGATCAAGCAACACCCAGCCACCTGCTTGCAGTTGCGGAACAATGAACTCCTGCACGTGTTGTGCACGGGCAGCAAACATCAACAGCAATTCCGTATGGGCTGCTACGGGTTCTGTACGTACATCAAGCAGCAATTGCCGGATCGCTTCCGCCAGCGGCGTCCCGCCGGGCTCACGTGAACAAACGACTTTCTCCCCCCGATCCTGCAAAAACTGCCTGATCTGCTCAATGGCCGTCGTTTTACCGGCTCCATCACCGCCTTCAAGCACAATCAGGCGTTCGCCCGCTGCATGCTTAGTATCACGGGTGCGCATGATAGCCCTCCTGGCGGTGTTTCTGATAATGCTGTACCGCCTCATTTTGCTCGTCCAAGGTCGCACTAAACCGGTGCGTCCCATCACCACGGGCCACAAAATAAAGATCCGGGGTCACTTCCGGGTGCAACGCCGCCCAGATAGAGGCCCGCCCTGGCATGGCGATTGGCGTGGGCGGCAAGCCATCTATGCGGTAGGTGTTATATGGAGTCCATGCTTGCAATTCCTTATGGGTTATTTTGCCGTGATACGTCGCCCCCATTCCATATATAACCGTTGGGTCCGTCTGTAAGCGCATGTGTTTTCCCAGACGGTTGATAAAAACCCCGGCGATATGCGGCCGTTCTTCCGGTTGACCGGTTTCTTTCTCAATAATAGACGCCATAATCAACGCTGCATACGGATTTCGGTAGGGCAAGTCTGGCGCTCTGTTTAGCCACGCATTCTGGAGAATATGCTGTTGATGGACATACATCAGTCGCAGTAGCGCCTGCGTCGACATACCAGGGACAAACCCATACGTATCCGGCGCAAGCCAGCCTTCAAGCGAAGGCCCCGGCTCCTGCAGGAACGCCTGCCATGCCTCGGGAGACGCCTCCAGGTCATTTTTGAGCAGTCCTTGTGCCTGCAACGCCTGAATCTGATGACTCATGGACATAAGGGTACTGCCTTCAACCACGGTCAGACGCTGTACATAACGCCCCGGTGAATCCGTCAACATGGCTAATAAATCCAGACCGTTCATGTGCGAATCCAGAGGATAGACCCCTGCATAGATTCTGGCCTGTCTGTAAAACAGGTGCTCATACAGTAAAAGCACCAACGGTGTACGTACAATGCCTTTGGCACCCAATTGTTCAGTAACCCGGTACAAGGTAGACCCCGGCTCCACTTCTAGACGGTAAGAATGACTCAGATTCAGTGGCTGCCAGAAACCATACCCCACCCAGGCCAATACCGCCACCACTACAACACCGAACAATCGTCCTGCCCACATAATGATCCGCCCGGCCTGTCGAGACTTTATTGATGAACACCTCTGACCAACACAGTATTAAATTTTGCGAAACACCAAAGAACCGTTCGTTCCACCAAAGCCAAATGAATTGGAAAGTACTGCCTGCATGGCAACCTGCCGTGCCTGTTGCGGCACATAATCCAATACACAACCTTCTCCCGGATGCTCAAGATTAATCGTTGGCGGTGCCACCTGATCCCGCAACGCCAATATACTGATAATCGCTTCCACAGCCCCTGCCGCCCCCAACAGGTGGCCTATCATGGATTTACTGGAACTGACAGGTACCCGATAGGCATGGTCAGCAAATACTCGTTCAATCGCCCGGGATTCCGCCAGATCACCGGCGGGAGTAGACGTACCATGCGCATTGATATAACCAATATCTTCCGGATTCATGCCGGCGTCCGCCAGTGCATTTTTCATGGCCCATGCCGCCCCTTCGCCATCTTCCGGGGGTGACGTCATATGAAACGCATCATCACTCATGCCAAATCCTACCAGTTCAGCCAGTATCTGTGCTCCCCGACGGCGGGCAAACTCAAATTCCTCCAACACGACAACACCGGCCCCATCCGCCAGCACAAAACCATCCCGATCACGATCCCAGGGCCGACTGGCTGCCTGCGGGTTTTCATTGCGCATTGACAACGCCCGACAGGCACCAAATCCGGCCACTCCCAAGGGCGTCGATCCTTTTTCTGAACCACCGGCGAGCATCACATCCGCATCACCATAGGCAATCAGCCGTGCAGCCATGCCCAGACAATGGGTTCCCGTCGTGCAGGCGGTAGTCAGAGCAATATTAGGCCCCTTCAAACCCAGTTTAATGGCCAGATTACCCGCAACCATATTGATGATACTGCCGGGAACAAAAAACGGGCCGATTTTCCGGGGACCGTCTTCCAGCAATAACGCATGATGCTTTTCAATTGAGGCAATACCACCAATACCCGACCCCATCGACACCCCAATGCGGTGCGCCGTAGTATCATTGACGTCGAGACCTGAATCTTTCCATGCAGCGAGGCCCGCCAGCACCCCATAAATCATGAATTCATCCATCCGCCGTGCCTCTTTGGCAGGCAACCAGGATTCAACATCCAGATTCTGGATCATACCGGCAAAACCCGTTCCGTAGGCCGTTGTATCAAAATGCTGTATGGTGCCGATACCACTTTTGCCTGATTTCAGACCCGCCCAGGTAGACTCCACATCATTACCCAGACACGTCAACATTCCCATCCCGGTAACTACCACTCGACGGCGTTGCATTCTGAAATCCCCTGACACAGTGCTTATAACTCAGCCCGTTAAATTATCTTACAAAAAAGCCGCAGTCTCACGATCTGCGGCCTGATTGCCCATCATAAACTTCGCAAAACCATTCAGGAACCTGAATGCTCAAGCACATAGTTAATGGCCGCCTGAACGGTAGTAATTTTCTCCGCTTCCTCATCTGGAATTTCAGTTTCAAATTCCTCTTCAAGGGCCATGACCAGTTCAACGGTATCGAGAGAATCCGCTCCAAGATCATCAACAAAGGACGCTTCGTTAGTCACCTGTTCCAGCTTGACACCTAACTGCTCGGCAATAATTTTCTTGACCCGTTCTTCAATGCTGCTCACACTCTATCTCCTCAGTCAAAGGCCATCCTTTTTCGGATGTGCGTAGTGTATTGAAGCCGATGGCTTCCTGCAAGAGCGATTTGTTCGGGAATCGGTCACCAACCCCCGATTTCCGCCCATCCACTCTGTTTTTACTCAGGCTCCTGTCCGTTTCAGCCTGCAATTTCCCAGCGAACTGACCTATTCTAGCACATTATTCACCGCACTTCTTTGTGCGGTGTCGTCTGCAACTTCCGCCTAGTGCATAAACAGTCCACCATTGACATGCAATGTCTGTCCAGTAATGTAGCGAGCCGCTCCACTCGCCAGAAAAGCCACTGCTTGAGCAATATCTTCAACCGCCCCTAATTCACCCAATGGAATCTGACTTAAAATTGCCGAACGTTGGTCTTCCTTGAGCAACTGCGTCATATCCGTGTCTATAAAACCCGGAGCCACTGCATTTACGGTAATGTGCCGCGAAGCCACTTCCCTGGCCAATGCCCGGGTAAATCCTTCCAGTCCAGCCTTGGCTGCCGCATAATTCACCTGTCCCGCATTGCCAGTAGCGCCGGTTACGGAGCCGATATTGATAATCCGACCGTAACGTTCACGCATCATCCCTTTGATACAGGCCCGAGAGGTGCGGTAAAGAGAACTTAGATTGGTGTTGATCACCTCCTGCCAGTCTTCTTCCTTCATACGCAACATCAACGTATCCCGGGTAATGCCCGCATTGTTGACCAACACCAGGGGTACGCCAAAATGCTGATTAATCTGTGCAAACGCATGCTCTACAGAACCTGAATCCCGGACATCCAGCACCATTCCCACCCCTTGTGCCTGCCGTTCTGCAAGCGCATCCGAAAAGGCGGCGGCACCGGCTTCCGTCGTCGCCGTACCAACGACAATGGCACCCAAAGAGGCTAAATGCAAGGCCACCCCTCGACCAATCCCCCTGGAAGCCCCTGTAACCACTGCGATCCTGTCCTTCAACATAATTTATAGCCTTAATCTATCTATTGAACTACTGGGTATTTAATGCGTGGTCTAACAATCCGGGGGTCTCTAGCGGCATGGCGACCACCCCATCAAGACGCTTGGCCAGACCACAGAGAACCTTCCCCGGACCACATTCAAGAATCTGCTGCACCCCTGCCTGCTGCATCACTTCCATGATTCGTGTCCAGCACACGGGCGAGTACAGTTGAGCCAGCAATTTATGCAGCAAATCATTCTGGTCGACCGCAACGCTGGCATCCACATTATGCAAAACACGAACGCTTGGCAGGGTTAAGGCCACCCGCTTCAATGCCTGGGCAAACGGCTCCGCAATGGACTGCATCAGGGAACTGTGGGCAGGCACACTGACCTGCAGCAGCACACTGCGCCGCGCTCCTTTTGCCTTACAGGCAACCACGGCCGCTTCAACCGCTGCACGTGCGCCTGCAATCACTACTTGACCCACCGTATTAAAATTAACCGCTTCGACGACACCCAATGCACTTTCAGCCTGCGACACTTCTGCACAGGCTGCTATGACTTCCGCATCCCCCAGACCCAAAATTGCCGCCATTGATCCCTCACCTTCAGGAACAGCCGACTGCATCAATCGTCCACGTTCAGCAACCAGCGCCACCGCTTCAGCAAAAGGCAAAGCGCCCGAACACACCAGTGCTGAGTACTCGCCCAGGCTGTGTCCCGCCATCACATCAGGAAC
>JAJXWR010000088.1 GCA_021781515.1 Pseudomonadota bacterium | reverse complement strand
GGTTGCCTAAGTGGGTAATGCGCACATTGCCAAATAAGAAAAGATAAGTCGCTGCAATAATCTGAACGACCAAGCGCAATCGGGCACTCAGTTGCAGGCGGTCGTCAAGCAGACTGATGCCAAATAGTGCCAGTAAGGGAAAAATCAGAATATCGATAAATCCATGCCAAGCGTTGAACAGGCTTAAGGATAAAGTGAATGCACCGACGATCCCCAAGCCACCCACCAGCGGAATTTCCCCCACATGCGATTTCCGATGATCAGGTTTGTCCACCAGACCCAGAAAATGCGCCGGCTTAATCAAAGCGAAAATCAGGGAAACACTTAGTATTGCCGTAAATATATACATTATTTCAGTGTACTCGACTGCGACGGTTATAAATCCATTACATCCCTGTCATCGGCTATAAGTCTGCCAGAATTCTGGATATAATCCTCAGTAACAGTAACGCCAATGCTCAGGACGATCCACCACCACACTCCCCGTATCCAGAGCTATTCCATCCGGTGTAACGCCTTGCATTTCTGTATTTAGAATTATTAGTATCAGGTCATGCCTGATATTTTTGTCATTCAGCGGCTCAGGCCTCGTTTTCTCAACTATACGTGCCTTGACCACAACTGGACTGGCCAAGCCCATAATCACTACTCGGCAGACGGTTGCGTTATTGCGAAAGATTTTGGTCTGCGCTGTATAATAATCCATCACTTTTCGTTGTTCAAGACCTCTGGTCTGTTTTGTGAGCGGGAGAGGCGGATCATTGGCTAAATAATCCAGAGGGTGTTCCAGTGGTACGCATCCTGCGGCCATCAGTGCACTAAGAATACTCAGGGTATTAAGGAGCTTAGGCAGCGATTTCAGGTGCTGTTTCATGGCAAATCCCAGGAAATGCTAATACTTTCCGGGCTGGCGCTCAGATGCAGTGCTTTATTTTGCCACTGACCTCCTTCCCAGAACAGCGTACCAATGCTCCAGCCGAGCACGCTACTGGCAACGGTATCGGACAGCCAGTGTTTCTGGCCGATTACCCGGGCGGCATTGGTAATGCCGGCCACTCCGTAAAGCCAGGGGGCATCGTATTCTTCTGCCAGCGGCGTCAGTGCCGACCAACTGGCGATGGTATGGCCGGAAGGGAAACTGTCCGTATTGTTGCCAGAACTACCGTTTAGCCAGTGAAAACTGTGAGGCCCCTGATTGGTTTGCGGTCTGGCCCTGCCGACGGCTTTTTTAACCGCCAGTGTCATGATAAAAGTACTGACCGTGGCTTCAGCCGATGCATAGGTCGTGCGGGATAACTCCGGATTGTTGGTGGATAATGCTGTACCGGCAACCAAGGCACTGGCTGTCCATGGGAGATCGCTGCCTATATTTTTGATGCTATTCAGTAAGGGGTTTTTCCCGTGTAGTTGTGCAAAACGGTTGGCATTCTGATCCAGTAGGGTACTGCCAGCGATGAGTCCGGTTCCTGCTAAAAGTGGCAAGGTCCAGTTTTGCTGGGTTAGCGCCTGCCATGTCCCGCGCAGATCGCGAAAGCCACGTTCGAAGGGATGCATGCCGGTTAAATCACCAGTAAAGACGCCCGGGGTTCTCGGTTCATCCAGATCGCCGAAGTACCAGAACGGATCTCCCGGTCGCCACGATTCGTCATAGTACAGTACGCCGGCACTGCGTCGCAGTTCGTCTTCAGTAGACTGGCCGGCAAAGTAGCGTTGCAGTTGCTGCAGATCATAGAAGTTATATGTTACTTGATGATTGTAGGCGATGCTTAGTTCACGTATATCCATTGGCGCATAATTCAGAACAGTGCGTGCAGCACGCCCAACGGCCAGACTGGGGCGAAATAACTGATGATTGTCCAGCCGGACGCTCAGGCGATGTGCCACATCTTCTTCGATCTGGATGTTACGAAAGCCCTGTTCATAGAGCGCCGCCGTCAAGGGGACTATGAATTTTCCGGGAGTCGCCAAAAACTGCGTCGTGGTCGGCAGCGGGTTTTGCAGCAGTTCCGGGGCAGGGTCGTAAAGATGAGCGGGGTCGTCAATGCGCCGGTCTTCCGGACGGGTGAGGTGTGAATCAATCGCCGCTGCGTAGGTGAGTGTATTATCAGAGCGAGCCTGTGTTATATCATACAGTGGGGTTTGTCGGGAGAGCAATGCGCCGCCATCACGCAGCAACGGTTCCCACAAAAAATGCCCGATGAGGTCGCTGGAACGGGTGGTAAGTGCATCGAACGGAATGTTGACGTAGATGCCTTTATCAAAGCTGCCTTCACCGAATTGCTGGGCAGACACATTGGTTTTGGTAAAATAGCCGCCCATGCTTACCCCATTGGGAAAGGTTTTACCGAGGTCGACAGTAACGCCGCGGTCACCAGCAAGGTATTGCCCGGCTTTGATGGTGGCGTTGACGTGGTGCCAGCCCGTTTCCCAGTAAAAAGAGGCGTGTCCCGTGAGCACATGATAAGGTTGTAACTGAAAATTCTGAGCAAAAGCCCGCTGGCGTACGTCGTTGAGGTCAATACCAAAGGCCCAGGGGCTGGCGAAAGGACGGTAAAGCCATTCTGATCCGGCACCAGCAAACATGGATTCCAGATAACCGCCATAAAAACTGTAGTATTGATTGTCGTCCAGTTGACCGGTATGCGTATATTGCAGGTGGGTGAGATTCAGTCGGGAGGTTTCTACATATTTGCGGATATTCGTGCGTACCCTGGGCAGGTTGCTCGGCGCATCATAGTTAAAATTATCGTAATTATTCAGGACATCGTATTGAATCTGTGCCTGAATCCAGTGTTCAGGTGCTATATTCCAGCGCAGGTTGGCCGCAGGGGCCAGTTCATAGAGAATAAAGCCATTGGGTCCACCCATAAAGTAATCGAAATTGAAACCGGGCCGCAGTTCAAATTCAGGTCGTTGATGATCAAATACGGTCTGGCTGTTGTCCTGATGGTTGCCAGCGCCAGAAGCCGTTGTCTGTGTAACGGGTGCGGTGGCGACAACAGCGGCGGTAACTTGGGTCGGCGGGAGTAGCTGGGTATGTTGTACTACCCAGGTATGGCGATCCACATGATGTTCAGCGATGGACAGCCCGGATTCCATGTAGTGAAATTCAACCCGGGTAATCTGCTCAGGTGCCTCATGATTGATGACCGCCATGGCACGGTCCAGATAGGCATTCCAGTAGGTGACTGTGCAGTGATCAACCACAACCAGCAAGGTATGGCCATGTTGTTGCAGGCGGGTGATGTCCCAGTTGGTTTGTTCATGGATGGCCTGTGCCAGCCGAGGCCAGTCCGTGGTGTGTCCCGGCAGATCCTGATGCACAGCGATCGCTACCGGCCGGGGATCATCCAGTTTCGGCATCGACTGATGGCTGAGATCGGTGTGTAGCGTCCCGGCGATTTCCGCTGTATTGCCCCGCTCCAGCCCGGCAGAGATATCAAAATAATCAGTGGCCTGGTAGGTCAGATCAAAATTCCAAGGGATGGCTGGGTGGATAATGATGCCCAAGGGCTCTTGCTGATAATTATTTCCATCGTACTCCAGTTTCAGCAACAACGGATCCCAGGGGGTCTGGTATTGTACCCCGCCAAAAAGTGCGGCTGGACCATGAAAATAGGTATGTAGTGGAAATGAGCCACCAACACCGAAGTTATTAACCGGACGCTGATCAAAGCTGGATTTAATCAACCCAAGCGGATTACGGATATTGCCACGAGACCCCAGATACCCCCACGCCAATCCGGCGCTGAAATCCAGCGGGCCACTGCGTTTGCTGGCAACGACGAACTCACTAGAAAACAGCCCGGTACCCGCCACATCACGGATGCCTACGGCCAGTTCCGGTAGGTAAAAACTCTCATCGGTTAGATGAATTTTTACATCAGCACTTTTGTCTTTATAGGTCTGGTGGCCACTAAGATAAACCGGGCCGTAAAGGCGGTTGTTGATATCGGAGTAGCGAAAGCCCACTTCTAGCCATGGGAATGGTTGCAAGAATACATTATCACGGGTGTATGGATACACGTGGGTTATGCTGAGGCTAAAATCCCCTTGCGGTTTCATGCGGGCACTGGGGGTCTGGAGCAGGCCGACATTGCCCCAGTCATTGCTTAACGCCTTGCCCTCCGGGTAAAGGTGCGCCAGAACGTCTGGAACCTTGTTTGGCGTTTGTACGGTGGAGGGGGCAGCCGCTGACGGCTGCGAACGTGCAGGGGCCGGGCCCTGGGTGGCTATAAATTCAATGAACAGTGGTGAGAATCCCGTTGGCCAGTGACTGTGGCGTGCCGGTGCCCAGATCCAGGCCCCCGGGGCCGGCGAATCCTGCTGAAGACTGGCATTCCAGGTAGATACCCCAACGGTGGACGTCATCCCATCCGGTTGTGCGACATAGGCCCAGTCGACCGCTGTGATTCCACATTTTTTCAGATAATCCACTGCATGTGCAGCATTAACCAGTGGCACACGGCATTGTTGGCCATCATTTTTAATGACGACCACATCGGTGGGCTGAGGCGTGGTGATGACCTGATCCCCGGTACTAAGAACTGGATCATTTTCAGGATGGGCAAGCAGCCAGAAAGGATCCGCATTGGTCAGCGGTATCCGGCCAGTGACCGGTAAGGTGGCAAGCCAGGCACCCAGTGCCTGGGCCTCGTCTGAAGCGTCGTTCTTCAACAGGGCCAGCAGGCGCACCTTCAACTGTGCCTGACGGATTTTTTCTTCAGGAGTTTCCCAGCGGGTTCCGGCAAGAAAAACAGACTTTTGTTGTTGCAATTGTAACAGACGCTCACTGAGACGTTCACTGTACGCATCAATGGAAACAAGTCCCAACACAATCAGGGCGAACCTTGCCGGGTTTCTGGGTTTAAATGTGCTAACAGGCCTCATGAATGTCCCAAAGTGGGTTGATTTGGCCAATACTGCCATGAAAAACAGTAGTCAGGGCTAATGCAGGTTTCACTGTACACGACTTTTTCCTGTTGCGGATCAACACCCAGCAAAGTATCGGGTAAGCCTTCTTGAGACTGTAGCAGATGATCCTCAAACCACCGTAAAGAGGCGGCAGAACGGCCAAGAAGATGTTTTGGCGAGCGATTGTTCGCTGAACGAGTTTCAATGACATCTCGTACCTGTTGGTAACCGGGCATCACCAGGCGGGTGCGCTGCCAGCGAACCGGCTGTGGTTGTGTCAGTAATATTTTCCAGGCCGGTGAAGTATCCTGATCGACATCACGCCATTCCAGGTGCGATCCTGAAGTACCACATAACCGACCGTTACAAAGCATCAGCGTGGCTGCACTGGCGGTGTACCATATTTCCCGGATTCGATGCCAGTCTGATGCATTCACCACAGCGCTGTTTGGCAGCACCTCAAAGCGGTGACTGTCAGCGGCAAACCGCAGACGATAACCCAAGGCAGCAAAACCGGATTCATGATGACGTTCCAGACGGATAAAAGAATAACCTGCAGTCAATACAGGTTTTTTGTTCTGAAACCAATGTTCAGGGAAAAGGTGAATAGCAGTATTTAATAAGGGGTTTGGAGGTATACTACAGCTACTGAGTAACAACACCATACACCAGAGGACGGCACACCAAAGTAAGTCCCGTAGAACCCCAGAATAAATACGCATGCTAACCCTGAACACCAACCGAGATCTACAACAGAAAACCCGTTGGTATTACAATGAATCCCAACGGGAAAATGATTTTTAAATATAAGTATTACACATGAAACCGGAACAGCACACCTGATAAAAAAATCAAACCATCTTTAAACCAGGCTGTGCTGTTGTTCTAGTGGTATTATACGGTTAAGTGCCGCCTGTAGAACCGCCTGTAGAACCGCCTACAGAGCCTGGAATTGACCCGGTGCTCGATCCACTCACCGCCGGAGTGGAGTTTGAGGTGCCTGAGGTGACGACACTTCCAAGAATTCCTGCACCTGAGACTCCTGCACCCACCAAAGCACCAGTGGTTGCCAATCCTCCAGAGATGGCAGCAGAACTCACGGCCCCCCCGGCTATTGATCCACCAGCCACGGAGCCACCTGCTACTGAACCGCCAGCCGCAGAGCCGCCTCCAGCAGCACTACCACTGCCTGCTGCTGAACTACCGGCAGTACCGCTACTAGCACTACTGCCGCCTGCTCCAGCATCACCACCGGCTTCACCACCAGCACTACCGCCGCCGCTGCCACCGCTTGCTCCAGCATCACTGCTGGCACTGGAACCGCTACTGCCAGCGGAACCGCTCCCACTACTGCCACTGCCTGTACTACTGGAAGTACTTCCGTTTCCGGTAGAATTAGCACTATTATCGCCAGACTCTGCGAAAACCGTTGTTGCTGACACAAGAGAGAGCGCCCCAAGCAGCATAAATCCGAAAGACGAAAGTTTCATCCCTTAAATCCTCTTAGTACAATACAAATCCCCGAACAGGATAAAGGAGAGTACTCAAGTTTGTCAAATGGCAGCACTCGTTTTTTTTGATGCAGGCGCTGAATCCAATACAAAGGTGTTCAATGAATTTTGAACTATTGTTCGGTATTAATGTGTGTGCATTATTTTCGCTGATGTGTCAGGGTTGCTGAAGAGAACCAAAAAATTCTAAAGTGAAATGCAAAAGAACAGTGAAGAGAGCCTGCCGATGAATTGGCAAGGTACTTGAAAGAAAAAAAAATAGTGGGTAGTATGACGATCCTTTGAAGGTGCGACAATGGATGGTGCGACAGTGGGTGACCCAACAATGGCGGTTCGTTAACGGATTACGAAACAGTCGTCCCTCACCTGTGCCGACTGAATATCTGGGCAATTGAGTGCTCGGTCGTAGTGCAGCACACAGTGCAGCACACTTTGCTGGGAAATCTATCGCAGTACATTCTCGGGAATTTATGGCCGGGAATTTATGGCCGGGAATTTATGTATGGAACTCAACGAGAGCAAAAATGCTTTATATGCAGCGACTTGAACATAATAGTAGCAGAAAACAGGTGTTGGTGCCGTTTTTCTGCTTTTTTGTTTTATTACAGGTGTTTTTTTCAGTCCGTGTTTATGCGGCGGGATCTGGAGCAACTGCCGCAGCTGCCGTGGTGGGGATGCCTGCCTCACTGGCGGGCATGTCGGGGGCAACGAGTGTCGATGCGTCGGCAGGTCAGGCGGTTCAGTCGGCTACGACCGGCCAGATCAAAGGTCAGGCATTGAGAACGGGCAAAAACAAGGGAGGACAGAAGGAGGACCAGAAAGAACAAAAGACGGTCAACTCGTTTTCCAATGAAGAGGAAGCGGATAACGATTTTCAGACCTATGTCTATTCGAGTACGGGGATTTATCTGTCGCTGTTTGGTCATGGCCTGTTTGCTGGTGGCCCCTCTACTTTTGCTCCGCTGGATAATACGCCGGTAACTTCTGATTACCTGATTGGTCCAGGGGATGAACTGATGATCAAGGTATGGGGGCAACTGGAGGCCGATGAGCAGGTCACCGTTGACCGTACTGGATCGATTTATATTCCAAAAATTGGTTCGGTGAGCGTGTCCGGCATTAAATTTCAGCAATTAGCCCAAGTATTACGTTCGGCTATTGGCAAGGATTTTCGCAATTTTGAGCTGGATGTGCATCTCGGCCACTTACGTTCTATTCATGTCTATGTGGTCGGTCAGGCCAGGCAGCCGGGTTCTTATACGGTCAGTGCGTTGTCGACGCTGGTTACTGCTTTGTTTGCCTGTGGGGGTCCCTCTAATTATGGATCGATGCGTGCCATTGAACTGAAAAGATCCGGGCAGGTGGTAACGACCTTTGATGTGTACGACTTTTTGGTGCGCGGTGATAAATCGCACGATACTCATTTGCAAGACGGGGATGTGATTTATATTCCGCCGGTGGGGCCCATGGTAGCGTTGCTGGAGGGGGTGAAAAATCCGGCGGTCTTTGAACTGAAAGGCGATAATTTACTGAGCGATGTCGTGTCCCTTGCCGGAGGCCTAGATACCACAACGTCGCAGCAATCGGTTGAAGTACAGCGGATTTTTGAACATAAATCACGCACCGCCGATGTCTGGGCGATTGAAGATGCCTTGAAGAAGACGATGCGGGATGGAGACATTGTTGATTTTAATCCGTTATCGCCGAAAGTCGAAGATGCGGTCAGTCTGACCGGGCATGTGGCGCATCCCTACCGGATGACCTGGCATGAAGGGATGCGTGTTTCGGATCTGATTCCCAACAAGGAAGGCCTGATTGAGGCCTCTTACTGGCAATTGATGAATCAGTTACAGGGGAAACCCCGGAAAAAACTGGATACCAATATTCATGTGGCGGCTACGTCAATCAACTGGGACTATGCCGTGGTACAACGCTTTAATCCAGAACGGCTGACTACGGAACTGGTGCCATTTAATCTGGCGGCGGCAGTGGTTAAACATGATCCAAAAAATGACTTGTTGCTGCAGTCCGGTGATGTGGTGACTGTCTTTCAGGCGGATAGCATTGTGACTCCTGCCGAGAATCTGCCCAAGATGGTGACCATAGAAGGTGAGATCAATCATGCCGGGGTGTATCAGGCTTTGCCGGGGGAAACCTTGCGGCAGCTGGTGCAGCGTATCGGTGGGATTTCTCCAGGGGCGTATCTGTACGGCGCTGTTTTTACCCGGGAATCTACCCTGGAGTTGCAAAAAAACCGGCAGATGGAGTTTGTGCGGCGTTCGCAGGCCGATATCAGCAAGAACTTTACCCAGGCGATGGCGCGGGCCAATACGGATAATGAAGTGGCGGCACTGTCCAAAGAAGAAGACCGGCAAATGGCGGAGGTCGCTGCAATTTCCCGTCTGACTCCCAATGGACGCGTGGTGTTGCGGATGAATCCGGAATCTCAGCGGGTCGCAGATTTGCCGGATATCCAGCTGGAAAATGGCGATCATCTGGTGATCCCGGCGAAACCTTCCACTGTTAATGTGTTTGGCCAAGTTTATAACGAAAATAATTCATTTTTTTATGCATCACAAAAACGGGTGAATGATTACCTTGCTGAAGCGGGAGGGATGACCAGGGATGCTGATGCCGGGAGAATTTATCTGTTACGCATGGATGGTTCGGTGTTAAGCAAGCAGAATGTTTCCAGCTTTCTCGGATTTAGCGCTTTCAATCGCCTGCGATTAATGCCCGGTGATACGATTGTGGTCCCTGAAGAGGCCGCTTCGACTCCGCTTTTCAAGAGCGTGATCGACTGGTCGCAGATTCTGTTTAATATGGGTGTGACGGCTGCTTCGCTTAAAGTTGCTGGCGTTTTATAAAGTAAAAAGGGCACTTTTTTAAAGCGGAGCGGCAGCATGGTAAATGGTAGCAGGATCGATACGAACAGAGAAAGTCCTGGAGGAATAGAAAGCCTCGGAATCGCAGTGGACGGGCAGGGAGAAGAAATCAGCCTGCTGGATTTGTTGCTGGTACTGGCTCGGCATTGGCGGTTAATTGTGCTGGGGAGTGGTGTATCAACGCTACTGGCTATCGTACTGGCTTTGCATTTGCCCAACAGGTACACGGCCACTGCGGTTATTATGCCGCCGCAAAAATCGCAGTCGGGTGCGGCGGCTTTGCTGGCGGGGCAGTTAGGTGCTTTAGGGGGAGTGGGGGCAGGTGGCAGTATGGCGGAAGTGTTGCTGGGGCTGCTACAGGCCCATGAAGTGGAAAATACCTTGATTCAACGGTTTCACTTGATGAAGCAATACCGGGTTAAGACTTGGGAAGATGCGCAAAAAATTCTGGAAATGAAATTGGTTGCCACGGTGGATAAAAAGTCCACCTTGATCAAGCTGACCTACACCGATAACTACCCGATACAGGCGGCACAGATTAGCAACGCCGCCGTTGCCGCACTGGAGCATTTGCTTTCCCATCTCGCCGTGACCAAGGCGTCGCAAAAACGTGTATTTTTTGAACATCAGGTTCAGGAAACGCAAGCGCAGTTAAATCGGGATGAATCGGATTTAAATCGCATCGGAGCCCGGGCCGGCTGGATTGAAGTTTATCCGATGGCAGGGGAAGTGGCGGCATCCAATGCCAATATCCGTGCGGAAATTGCGTCTCGGGAAGTGGAATTATCGGCTTTGGGGCTGTCGGAGACACCGAATAATCCCGATTATCTGCGGGTACAGCAGCGTATCAGCAGTCTGAAAGCCAAGCTGATGAGTCAGCCGACGCTGGATCAGCCAAAAAATTTGAAAGCACTGTCTCCGGAGGGAACGGCTTATCTGCAAAAATACCGGGATGTGGCCTTTGAGCAGGAAGTGCTGAAGTTAATGGAACAACAGTACGAAACAGCAAAGGTGGATGAGGCTAAGGATTATCCGGAAATCCAGATTATTGATCTGGCCGTTGTGCCGGAGAAACCTTCCGGCCCCAAGCGTCTGCTTATTGCTGTGGGGGGGGCGTTTGTTGGGCTTTTTTTCTTTGTCGTGCTGGCCTTTATCATCGACAGTATGCGCCATGCGGCGGAAGATCCAGAAGCGGCAGAAAAAATCAGACAGATCAAGAACAGTTTTTGGAGTTGACGCATGCTGGGATGGTATTTGCTTCTGACGAAGCCACGCCAGGAAGAATTAGCACTGCAAAATCTGCAACAGCAGGGGTATTGCTGTTATATGCCACGTATGCAACAGCAGAAAATCGCTGGAAAACAGTTGAAACTGATCGAAGTGCCGCTGTTTCCCCGGTATATTTTTGTTGAACTGGATAGCAGTGGCAATGGTAAAAGTTGGGCTCCGCTACGTTCTACCTATGGGGTGAGCACGCTCGTGCGTTTTGGTGAGCAGCCTGCGGTGGTGGGGCGGGAAATTATCACGGAACTTAAACGACGAGAATCGACTCAAGGGGTCATTACGCTGTTTAACTCAGGGGATCGGGTGACGATTGTTGATGGCCCACTGATGGGTATTGAGGGGGTTTTTCAGATGCAGGATGCGGAACAGCGTTGTCTGGTGTTACTGCACTTTTTGCAACGCCGGACGCTGTTGCGAATTGATCCCGCCGTGTTAAGAAAAATAAGCTGATTTACTGTCGGTGGTAGGGGTGGTGTTGTAAAATACTGAAGGCACGGTAGAGTTGTTCGGCAACAATAATCCGCACCAGGGGATGCGGGAAGGTGAGTGGGGATAATGACCATCGCCAGGCGGCCTGTTGTTTGAGTCGGTTATCAATGCCATCCGGGCCACCAATCACCAGACTGATGCAGCGGTGCTGGGCTTGCCAGTTTTCCAGTTGGGTGGCGAGGCCTTCTGTGGAAATCATGGAACCCTGAACATCCAGGACTACCAGAAAATCGCCTTTGACCCGGGCGGCCTGCAAGGTGTCGTATTCTTTTGCCAGTAGCGTTTGCAGATTGGTGTTTTTGCTTCGGGGGATGTTGTCAAGTTCTAGCAGTTCCAATTGCACAGGGCCGCACAGGCGTCTGGCATATTCGGTGTAGCCTCGGTTTACCCAGTCGGGCATGGAATGACCGATGCTGAGTAAGCGGATTTTCATGCCGGTTGGCTCTGCCAGAGACGTTCCAGATCATAAAAGTGGCGGGTGGATGGTAGCATGATGTGGACGATCACCTGTTCAAAATCCACCAGAACCCATTCGGCATCGCCCTCGCCTTCAATTCCTAAGGGCCTGAACTGTTGTAGTTTTGCTGAATCGCGGACGTGTTCTGCCAGAGATCTGACATGGCGGGAGGAAGTGCCGCTGGCGATGACCATGACGTCAGCCAGAGATGTCAGATGTCCGACTTCTAAAATAGTAATCTGCTGGGCTTTCAGATCATCCAGTGCACGGAGGATTACGTTGAGCAAGGGGGTGTATTCGGGTGGTGTAAGGGTCATTACTTCTACTCAGGTTGCATACAGATGATGGTGGAGAATGTACCGGTAAACCTCAGGTTGAAGCAGCGGTTCCGCCTGTACGGGTTGTTAGGAGAGCAG
>JAJXWR010000087.1 GCA_021781515.1 Pseudomonadota bacterium | reverse complement strand
TCACTGATTCTGATGCCCGCTTTCGGTGCCAGACATCGTATTCGTCTGGGTGGCGCATGGCGATTAGAGCGTCAGGATGGTTGTTGTCTGGAAGTGGAGTGTGATTTTTTTCCGGTATTAAACACCGAAGGGCAGCAGGTGGCGCGTTATTTATTGTTACGGGATCGCACAGAGAGTAATCTCTGGTCACGGCAGATTCAGATGGCGGCGATACAGGATGCCCTGACGGGGCTGATCAGTCGTTCTGAATTTACGGTTCGCCTGCAACAGGCGGTACAGATGGCTCACGATCAGGGGCAGAGGCATGTGCTTTGTTATATGGATCTGGATCAGTTCCGAGTGGTTAATGATACCGCAGGCCATGCAGTCGGTGATGCCTTGTTG
This sequence comes from Pseudomonadota bacterium, assembly GCA_021781515.1. Classification (GTDB taxonomy): domain Bacteria; phylum Pseudomonadota; class Gammaproteobacteria; order Pseudomonadales; family Moraxellaceae; genus JAJXWR01. The sequence goes on along the minus strand of JAJXWR010000087.1, from coordinate 11,581 downwards.
CAGCAGGTAGCGCAGCAATTGCGGTCGGTGGTGCGAAACCGCGATGTGCTGGCGCAGTTAGGCGGTGATGAATTTGCGATTTTGTTATGGGAGTGTCCGGATGAGGCCGGAGAGCGTGTGGTCAGGCAAATCCGCGAGGCATTAAACCGTATCCGGATCACTTGGCAGGATCAGCGTTTTCAAGTGACGGCCAGTGTCGGGTTAGTGGTGGTGGACCAGCAGACGCACAGTGCCGGTGAAGTATTGGCGATGGCGGATTCTGCCTGCTATCTGGCGAAGGAGCATGGAAGAAATCGGGTGCATTTTGGTGGCGTTCAGGATCAGATGCTGCGTCAGCGTCAGGATGAGATGTTGTGGTCGGGACGGATTGCTGAAGCGCTTGAGCGCAGGGCGCTGCGTTTGTTTTTTCAGGAAATTGCGCCATTGCAACGGCCGGCAGACCGGCGGCATTACGAGATTCTTTTGCGTTTGTCGGGTGAGGATGGACAATTGCATGCGCCCGGTGTGTTTTTGCCAGCCGCAGAAAAATACGGCTGGATGCAGAAAATCGATAATTGGGTGATTGAGCAGACCTTGCGCTGGCTGGATGCACATCCTGAGCAGCAGGACTGTCTGGAACTGTGTACCATCAATCTTTCAGGGGCGTCGATTAATGACCCTGGTATATTGGCGTTTATTGTTGAGTGTTTTCAGCGGTATCGGGTGATGCCACAAAAAATTGGTTTTGAAGTGACTGAAACGGTGGCGATTAACCGGCTTTGTCAGGCGCAGGCATTGATCCAGGGACTGAAGGACTTGGGATGCGCCACCTTGCTGGATGATTTTGGTGCAGGGATGTCTTCCTTGACCTATCTGCGGAATCTTCCAGTGGATTTTCTAAAAATCGATGGCAGTTTTGTGCGTAATATGGCGCAGGACGCTACGGATTTTGCTCTTATCAAGGCCATTAATGAAATTGGTCATGTGACGGGCAAGCACACCGTGGCAGAGTGTTGTGAAGATCAAACGACACTGGCGTTGTTAAGGAACCTGGGGGTGGACTATGTGCAGGGCTATTGTTTAGCCCGCCCAACAGCACTGGAACTCCTTTTGGAGCAGGAAAAACCGCTGATTTTTTCTTAAATAGTAAAATTCATTTTAATTTATTTTGATTTTACTGTGCTGAGTATGAATAACATCTACACTGCTGCTGCACAGATCAGGAAATTAAATTTTTGTTGATGAATTGCTGAAAATGTAGATTTATTGTTGAGAACAGCAACCATTCGTCATATACTCGACTACCTTGATGAACTTTGAGTCATAAAATGTCGCAGGATGAGCAGAAATCAATCTATCAAGGGCGTATCGCCCGTCGGTATTCCAGTGAACAGCGCCGGCTGACTATTTTGCGTGCTGCCTTGAGTATTGCAGCGCAAGATGGAGTACGAGCTATTCGGCATCGTGCTGTCGCTACGGTGGCCAAGGTGCCGTTATCGGCCACGACGTACTATTTCAAGGATATTCATGATTTGATCACGGATGCTTTTGTGTTGTTTTCCCGTGAAGCCAAAGAATTGTACGTCGATCCGTTCTGGAATGAATTATTTCAACGTATTGAACTGTTACGCCAGGAATCGCTGCCACTGGCAGAGTGGCGGGAGCGTATCACTACCGAAGTGGCCAGTTCAGCAGCCCATTATATTGTGCAGGTGGTGGCAACCAACCGGGCGTATTTGCAGACTGAATTTGCTTTTACCGATGCAGCCTTGCATGATGAACGTCTGGGTGAACATGCCTTGTTTTATCTGGATAATATTCTGGGAGGCATGCGGCAACTGATGCGTTTGTTGGAAGTGGACGACGTGGATGCGGCAGCAAAATCACTGTTTGCCCTGGTTCGGCGCATTCAGCTGGAAGCGATGTTGAATAAATCCGAGTCGCTTTTGCCTGAATTGGTAACTAAAGAACTGTACCGGCAGATTCGTTCGGCTTATGCCCGGTAGTTCTGCAGGTTTGCAGGGGCAGTGGCTGCAGGCGTTGGCGGCGCAGATAGACTCTGCATATATGCGAACTCTGGCGGACTTTTTACGCCAGGAGAAGCGGGCAGGGAAAGTGATTTATCCGCCGTCGAAGCAGATTTTTCGGGCGATGCATTTGACACCGCTGGAATCAGTGCGTTGCGTCATTCTAGGTCAGGATCCGTATCATGGCCCTGGTCAGGCGGAAGGACTGTGTTTTTCAGTACCTGCCGGTGTGGCGATTCCTCCTTCGTTGCGTAACATTCTGCTGGAACTACAAACGGATTTGCGGCTGCCGTCGCTTCAGGCCTCCGGGTCACTGGAGGCGTGGGCTCGCCAGGGGGTGCTGTTGCTCAACAGCGTGCTGACGGTTGAGTCCGGACAGGCGGCGTCGCATCAGGGGCGAGGTTGGGAACAGTTCACCGATGCGGTCTTGGCATTGCTCAATCAGCAGCAGCGGCCCATCGTGTTTATGTTGTGGGGGCGTTATGCGCAACAAAAAGCAACTTGCATCACTGCACCGCACAAAATACTGCAGGCACCCCATCCATCCCCGTTGTCTGCACATCGAGGATTTCTGGGGTGTCGCCACTTCTCGCAATGCAATGGTTTTTTGCGCCAGCAAGGCCTGCCAGAAATAGACTGGCAGGCGATTGCGCATTCCTAGGCATGTGCGGTACGAGCACTGGGGAACAGTGCTACATTTCCCTGAAACAATAAATTGATATCGCCTTGTGGCAGTCGCTGGACCAGCAGGGCGCGTTGCAGTTGTTCAATTTCTGCACCGGCGAGGTAATGGAAGCGCAAGCGAATGCGGTCGCCAGGTTGCAGTTGCACCGGTTCAGCCAGCGGCAGGACTAAATATTGACAGTGCCAGTCAATGGAGCGATGCTCAGTGGCCAAAATGGCCACCAGATTTTTAGTGATGAAACGTAAGGCATTCAAGGTGCCGGCGGCATGAGATTCAAAAACAAAATCAGCCTTCTGGAGCAGTGATTGCGGTTCCTGGTATTCAATGACGCTGTAAACGACCGGGTCACCTAAGCCGACGGTATCCGGCTGTTCAGTGGTGGGGTGCTGAAATAGAGGGATGGGGGCATGATAACCGAAAAAGTTATAATTCTGCTGGATCGGTTGTACGGCAAGCAGGGTCGTGTCCGGCAGAAAACGCGGTACGCAGCCAAAACGCTGGGCATGCAGGTGGCGGAAACGGTCTAGTACCCGCAGTTGCTGTTCACGCAGCAGGCCGGAGTGGAGCATTTCACAAATGACCACATCGACGGGCGCTTCCGGCATATACTCCATGGCATCGGCAAGTATCAGCCGGATGTGCTGGCCGCCGGGATTTTGACTTAACAGGGAACGGGCCCACTGAATCATCTCCGGGTTGGCATCCAGGCAGGTGACTTCTGCACCACATTCGGCCGCAAAAAAGGACAGTACACCGGTGCCGCCCCCCAGTTCAAGGACTTTGCAGCCAGGGCGTACCACTGCCTGTATACTGTTTTTGAAAGCTTGCATACGTTCAGCATTGGCCAACATTTGTCCATGGTAATGAATCGGAATAAATTGACCTAGTTGTTCGCGTCGTGAGTTTTGCATGTTCTGAATCATGATGTTGGTTTCCTGACACAAGTGAGCGACACTATCCATAAAGCAAATTCTGAGCCACTATAAATTCCGATCCATCATTTAAGTGAAATGCAGTGAAAAAATCCATTCCCTTGAGAAAAATCATGAGGCCGCTGGTGGCCGGACTCAGTGTGCTGCTGTTGCTGGGTTGGGCGCTGAATGTCGGACCTGCGGGGCAACTATGGGGGGCGCATTCCTTGGGCTGGCCCGAACTGTTGGAACTGCGTGGCTGGCGGAGCTTGCTGGCACTGGCAGAAGGGGCAGGTCTGGCCACCTGTGGATTGTTAATGCAGACCCTGTTTCGTAATCCACTGGTGGATGCCAGTTTGCTGGGGGTGTCGCAGGGGGCGGCGCTTGGCATGGTGCTTGCGTTGTCGCTGGGTTGGGGGGTCGGACAGCAGGAGTGCAGCGCCGCATTGCTGGCGTTGTTGTTGTTGAGTGTTTTAGTATTGCTATTGCACCGGGGATGGCACTGGAGTCTGGATACGGTATTGCTGGCAGGGCTGGCACTAAACGCCTTGTTAGGGGCCTTCCTGCAATTATGGCTGAGTCTGTTGTCGGCGGAGCGTTTACAGGGCGTATGGGGGTTTTTGCAGGGGTCGCTGGCGCAGGCCAGGCCGCTGGCAGTTGGCATGACATCGCTCAGCACGGCTGGATTGTGGTGGTGGGCGTACCGGCAGTATCGTGCTTTAGACTGGTTACTGCTGGGCGAGGCGGCGGCTAATAGTGCCGGAATTCCGGTACAGCGGCTGCATCGGCAACTGGTCGTGCTCTGTGCACTAACGGTGGCGGTACTGGTCAGTCAGGCGGGGGTGATCGGATTTGTGGGGATGCTGGCACCGGCACTGGTGCGCTGGCGCATGACGGGCGGCCATAAATACTGGTTGCCACAGATCGCCTGGCTGGGTGGTGTACTGGTGTTATTGGCGGATATTCTGGCACGAATTCTGGTCAGTCCGGCAGAGTTGCCGGTGGGTGTCATCAGTTCCCTGTTGGGAGCTCCCTTTTTTGTGTATTTTCTCTTTCTTGGGCCACGTTCGTTATGATGTTACAACTACAGGACCTGGATCTTTACCGGCATCGCCAGCGGTTGTTGCAACAGATACGCTGGCAATTGCCGGCCGGACAGATTCTTGTGGTGCTGGGGGAAAATGGCTGCGGCAAAACCTCGTTACTGCATGCCCTGGCGGAGGCGGAACCCAGACACCTGCACTGGCAACGGGGCCTGCCCGTCTGGCCTGTGGGGGTCGTTCTCTCCGGATTCCGCAGCCTGGCGCGTCAGCATATTCCCTTGATACCGGGTCTGGCGGTGCGAGATGTCCTGACCCTGGTGCAGCCCGATCCACAGCAGGTACTGGAGGCCTGGGGGCTGATGGAACTGGCTGGCCGGCGCTGCAGTATTTTATCAAGTGGCCAGTTACAGCGTCTGGAAATTGCCCGCAGCGAAGCGCAGCTGCGTGGGGGGCCGGGGGTGTGGTTACTCGATGAGCCGTTCAGTATGCTGGATGTACGCTGGCAACAGGTCTTGCTACAGCGTTTAAAGCAGCATTGTCAGCAAGGTGGCAGTGTGATTCTGTCCTTGCATAATCTGACGCTGACCCGTCAGTGTGCTGATCAGGTCGTGTTGTTGGGACAGGGGCAACAACTGGCGCAAGGAGCGGTGGAGTTATTGGAAGACGGGGAGTTATTGCAACGGGTTTACGGTGCCGTGCCTTTTGATGCTGCTTTCAGCGCTCAGTAAGCGTTTTTTCAGGGCGATGCCGCCGCTGTAGCCGCCTAAGCCGCCATTGCTTTGAATCACCCGATGACAGGGCACCCACAACGGCAGGGGATTGCTGGCGCATGCCTGGGCAACGGCGCGCACCGCCCGTGGCCGCTCGATGGCTGCAGCGACTTTAGCGTAGCTGCAGGTGGCACCGACAGGGATCGTTCTTAAGTAATGCCAGACGGATTGCTGAAAAGGCGTGCCTGACCAACGGACGGGCAGTTCAGGCATTGTCGGGCTGGGGTGTTGCAGCCATTGCCGCAGTGCCATCAGGTGCGCATGGAGCGGATGCCCTGCCAACGCCTCCTGCGGCTGAACGGCTGCTGGTAGCTGCTGTACGACGGCTGCTTTATCGTCACCGAGAATAATCTGTGTTATGCAGGCGTCCTGGTCGGCAAGCAGCGCCATCCAGGTGAGGTCGGGCACTTCTGTCAGCGCGTACAAAAGAGTAGAGGTGTAAAGTGGAGCAGTGGGTGTGGCAACGGGCTGGATTGACACGAAAAATCCTCAACGGCTGGCGATTTCTCAGAGGCAGTATAGCCGCTGTGGCGTGGTGTTGCGCTTGCTATTGATAAATTCACTGAATGTGCTTTAGTTACTGCACCGACTGATTTCCGTGGCCGCTGACACAGAGCGGTTCTGTATTTACGGAGTTTTATAAGGAAATATTTCATGCTTTTGAATCCACATCGACTTGATAGACACTATCCGGATGCACGTTCTCGCGAGATCATGCAAAAAACGATTGATTTTTTCGAGAAAAGAGGATTGACCCGACTGAAGGAAGATTTTAATCAGGCAGTCTGGTATGCCGATTTTCTTGAATTTATCAAAGCGGAAAAAATCTTCTCCACGATGATGACGCCGCAGGCGCAGGGCCTTGAAGGCGAACAGGCCCGTTGGGATACCTGGCGTATTTGTGAATTTGCCGAGATTCTCGGATTTTATGGATTGCCTTACTGGTACACCTATCAGGTGTCGGTATTAGGACTCGGGCCGATCTGGATGAGCAAGAATCAAGGGGCACAGGCCAAGGCCAAAAAAATGCTGGATGCAGGGCATATTTTTGCTTTCGGGCTGTCGGAGAAGGAGCATGGTGCGGATATTTATGCGTCGGACATGGTAGTTACTCCTGTAGGTGATGGAACTTATACGGCAACCGGTGGAAAATATTACATCGGCAATGCCAACAAAGCCGGCATGGTGTCAACCTTTGGCAAAATGGCGGATACCGGAGAGTATGTGTTTTTTGCGGTGGATTCGCAGCATCCGCACTATGAACTGGTCAAGAATGTGGTGTACAGCCAGAACTATGTCGCAGAGTACCGGTTAAATGCCTATCCAGTAACGGAGAATGATATTCTTTCGCGTGGGGATGAGGCGTGGAATAGTGCGCTCAATACCGTGAATGTGGGGAAATACAATCTGGGCTGGGCAACTATCGGGATTTGCACGCATGCGTTTTATGAAGCGATTGATCATGCCTCGAAGCGCAAGCTATATGGAATGTATGTCACTGATTTTCCCCATATCCAGCAATTGTTCAATGATGCTTATGCCCGGTTGTTGGCCATGAAGCTGTTTGCTTTGCGTGCGGCTGATTATATGAAGGCGGCATCGGCAGATGATCGACGGTATCTGCTGTTTAATCCGTTGGTGAAAATGAAGGTAACCACGCAGGGTGAAGAAGTGATTAACCTGTTGTGGGATGTTATTGCCGCCAAGGGCTTTGAGAAAGATCAATATTTCTCCATGGCGGCGATCGAGATTCGTGCTCTGCCCAAACTAGAAGGCACAGTGCATGTCAACATGGCCTTGATTATCAAGTTCATGGCCAATTATTTCTTTGCGCCTAAAGACTATCCGGAAGTACCGCGACGGGATGAAGGCAGTGATGACTGTTTCTTGTTTAATCAGGGGCCGACGAAGGGATTGGGGCGAATCCAGTTTCATGATTACCAGAAAGTCTATGACAGTTTTGACTTGCCCAATATTCAGGTCTTTAAAGAACAGATTGTCTTGTTTAAACAGATGGCCATGATAGCGCCTCCTTCAGCGGAACAAAGCAAAGATATCGACTATCTGTTGACGGCGGGAGAGATGTTTACCTTGGTGGTGTATGGGCAACTCATTCTGGAAAATGCACGGATTTACGCCATTGAGGAGGTGGTTATTGATCAGGTATTTGATTTCCTGGTTCGTGACTTCTCTAAATTTGCTTTACAACTGTACAGCAAACCCAGCAGCACGCCGGAACAGATGCAGCAGTGCCTGAAAATGATTAAAAAACCGGTGACGGATACGCAGCGTACGCAGACGCTGTGGAAAGATCATGTATTGGGCATGCGTGGGCAGTACAAGATGCAGCCCTGAGTCTTAACGGGTTGCCGCCGCCTGTGACGCTCTTGGTCAGAGGCGGCGCTTCCTTTCGGGTTCTTTTGGGGTTTTTTTATGGGGTGGTGTGGCCTGCTTCCAGGACATTGGCCCGCGCCTTGTGCAGTTTTTTGATGCTGTCGATCAAGCGATGGTGTCTGTCTAATCCTTCCAGTTGCATATTGGTGGGCGTCAAGCCGTAGAAGCGCACGCTGCCGTCCACGGACCCTAGCGCCGCATCCATCCGCGAATTACCAAACATCCGGCGAAAGTTAGGCTCGTAATCGACAAGTTCCAGGTCGTCGTCCAGCAGCACCGTCAGCAACACGTTCACGGCCTGATAAAACAAACCACGTTCGACGCTGTTGTCGTTATATTGCAGGAAAGCTTCTACCAGCACTTGCGCCGCCTCCAACTGCTTCAGGGCGAGATGAATCAGTAACTTTAATTCCAGGACGGTGAGTTGTCCCCAGACGCTATTTTCGTCGAATTCAATACCGATTAATGTGGCGATATCCAGGTAATCATCGAGTTCATTGTTTTCCAGCCGTTCAAGGAGTGCTTCCAGTGTGGTGTCGTCCAGGCGGTGCAGATTCAAAATATCGGTGCGAAATACAAGCGCTTTATTGGTGTTATCCCAAACCAGATCCTCAATCGGATACACTTCCGAATAACCCGGTACCAGGATACGGCAAACCGTGGCGCCGGCATGGCCATATACCGCCATGTACACGGCCTTATCCATGGCTTCGAGAATGCCGAACAAGGTGGCGGCTTCCTGTGTGGTGGTATGGGTACCCTGACCAGTAAAATCCCACTCCACAAAATTGAAATCGGCTTTGGCACTGAAAAAACGCCAGGACACCACCCCGCTGGAATCAATGAAATGTTCAACAAAATTGGTGGGCTCCGTCACGGCGAGGCTTTCAAAGGTGGGACGGGGTAAATCGTTCAGGCCTTCAAGGCTGCGTCCCTGAAGCAGTTCCGTAAGGCTGCGCTCTAACGCCACCTGCAGGTTGGGGTGTGCGCCGAATGAGGCAAACACCCCCCCGGTATGCGGGTTCATCAAGGTAACACACATTACCGGATACACGCCATTGAGCGATGCATCCTTTACCAGCACCGGAAATCCCTGGGCTTCCAGGCGTTGAATACCGGCAAGAATGCTGGGGTATTTCTTGAGCACGTCATAGGGCACCTCTGGCAGTGCGAGTTCCCTTTCCAGAATGTGGCGTTTTACGGCCCGTTCGAGGATTTCCGACAGGCATTGCACTTGTGCTTCGGCCAGCGTGTTGCCAGCACTCATGCCATTGCTGGCATAGAGATTGTCGACCAGGTTGGACGGAAAATACACCACCGCACCATCCGACTGGCGTATAAATGGCAATGCACAGATACCGCGCTCCACGTTGCCAGAATTGGTATCGTACAGATGCGATCCCTGTAACTCGCCATCGGGGTTATAAATGTCCAGACAGTAGTCATCAAGGATTTCCGGTGGCAAGCTATCGTTAGGACCGGGTTTAAACCAGCGTTCGTCGGGATAATGAACAAACGCTGCATTAGCGAGTTCTTCGCCCCAGAACTGCGTGCTGTAGAAATAGTTGCAATGCAGCCGCTCGATGAATTCACCCAAGGCCGAAGCCAGCGCACTTTCTTTAGTTGCTCCTTTGCCGTTGGTAAAACACATCGGTGAATGAGCATCGCGGATATGCAGCGACCAGACATGGGGAACTATATTGCGCCATGAAGCAATCTCAATCTTCATGCCGAGGTCAGCCAGAATTCCGGACATAGTGGCAATGGTCTGTTCCAGGGGCAGATCCTTGCCCGTTATACAGGTGCGTGTTGCGGACACAGGGTTCACCCGTAGTAACGCCTGTGCATCGGCATCCAGACTTTCCACCGCTTCAATCGTAAATGCAGGGCCGGCCTGTACTACTTTTTTGACCGTGCAGCGCTCGATAGCGCGTAAAATACCGTCTCGATCGTTGGCGGCAATACGCTCCGGTAATTCCACCTGAATCTTGAAAGTCTGTAAATAGCGGTTGTCCGGATCAACAATGTTGTTCTGCGACAGACGGATACCTTCGGTTGAAATATGGTGGGTGGTGCAGTACAACTTCACAAAGTAAGCCGCACACAAAGCGGAGGAGGCCAGGAAGTAATCGAACGGGCCAGGTGCCGAACCATCGCCTTTATAGCGGATCGGCTGATCGGCCACCACCGTAAAATCATCGAATTTGGCTTCGAGACGCAGCTTGTCGAGAAAATTGACCTTTATTTCCATGAATTGACTCCAGTAGGCACTAAAATTATTTATCGATATTTCTGTGGCAGAAAAAATGGAGGCGCAGTCTGCTATGTTTGATCTGGATTGCACCCTGCTTGATTTTTCGCAGATTGTCTCAGAAATACCCGCAGATTGGCTGAGTCTCGGGGAGCAATAGTTAAATTATTTGGGAATCCGGAAAATCCTGTGATTTGGGTTCTACGATAGCATGACTTACATGGACGGCAAAACCGTAAATAGTTGGGTTTCTTCAGGCGCATGGTAGACTGAACCCATGATATTCAGGAGCCGCAGATGCCCCCCAAACTGGAAGCCAAGTTGTGCGCCGTTGATGCAGTGAAGGCAAGGTTGGATGCCGCCCGCCCGCTCCCGGTTAACACCATTGCCTCACTGCGCGAAAAGCTGACGCTGGAGTGGACCTATCACTCGAATGCCATCGAGGGCAATACGCTGACCTTGCGAGAAACCAAGGTGGTGCTTGAAGGTATCACCGTGGGCGGAAAGACGTTGCGCGAGCACTTCGAGGCCATCAACCACCGGGATGCGATCTTCTACGTTGAAGAGATCGTAGCCAAGCAGGAGCCGCTGAGTGAATGGCAGATCAAGAACATTCACCAACTGGTTCTGAAGGGCATCAACAACGAAGAAGCCGGGCGCTATCGCCGTGATAACGTGGTCATCGCTGGTGCGAGCATGACCCCGCCGGATTTCCTGCATGTGGCCGAAGAAATGCCCCAACTCATCGCTTGGCACGAGGCGGCCGGTGACGTGCACCCCGTCGAGCGAGCGGCTGAACTACATGCGCGGTTCGTCAAGATTCACCCCTTCGTCGATGGCAATGGCCGCACCGGCCGCTTGTTGCTGAACTTTGAACTAATGAAAGCTGGCTATCCGCCTGCCGTGATTCGCAAGGAAGATCGGGTGGCCTACTACGATGCGCTGGATGATGCGTGTGTGACCGGCGTTTACGATGGTATCACCACGTTGGTGGCGGAGGCTGTTCAGCGGTCGTTGGAAACCTATCTGGATTTGCTTTAGCCCGCTCCAATACCCAAGATAAACAGAGAACCCCCTGGCTAGCCATGGGGAGTGTCAGTTAGGGTGCTATCATAGAAAAGATTCATCTTCCACGATTGAAATTTTGGCTTGGGCAGCCCGAACGACTCATAATGGAACCATATTTAGACCATAATTGGATTTGTTGGCAATTGGCCACTAGGAGCAATTAACTGATGCTTGATATTTGCTCATACCTATATATAATTACTCCCTATGAGCAAGCAATATCGGATATACGAATTCGCCCAACGTATCGGTCGAGCGACAAGTACGATTTGTCGCTGGGAGGGCAAACTGACTGCCAGGCGCCTTCCATCCGGCCAGCGTTATTTTGACGAATCGGACGTGAGGGTGATGTTGGGCGGCGCACCGGACAAGCGGCTTACCGTGGTGTACTGCCGCGTCAGTAGCGCAGGGCAAAAGGACGATTTGGCATTGCAAGTTGCAGCCCAAGTTGCA
>JAJXWR010000007.1 GCA_021781515.1 Pseudomonadota bacterium | reverse complement strand
TGGTGCCGCCGTGGGTGTCTATCACAGCATCACGATGATTGCTCAAACCGGTTATGCGCCTTCGACCCCATCGACGACCAAGGCATGGATCTGGGGGCAGATCACCTACTGAGTAACAGGGAAGACAAGACAGGCCATTCGTCTGGAGGTGGCGAAATATCGCTGCCTCCAGCAGTACAAGAAATCAACTGACCGGACTACTGACGAAGGTCTAGTGCCTGCCGCCAGTGCTAAAGATGAAGGGCAACGATGAACAAATGTGAATGCTCGGTTAAGGCGTCGTGAACACAAACGGGTCAAAGGTGCTGACAGGTCCGAGCCAAAAATGGCATTGCGATCAAGTGTGTATCCCCCTCATTTGGCACACCGTGACTATCATGATCGCCGGCGTATAGAGCACATCCGACCCCTTCGAAAAACAGTGTGGAACAGGGCAAGCCCATTGTGCTGCCGCTTTAGTGGCAGGCGAACCCTAACCTAGCCTAACTTTAACAACCGGCCCAAAAAACGAGGGGGTTTCTTGATTACTTTCGGACATTTGAAATTTTTCAGTATTGGTTTTATTGGGTATTTTTCTAGAAGTCAAAAAAAGTGCCATAATCGTAAAAGTGGCTCTAGCCAATTTCCGGGTTATCGGGCAGGCTGAAGGATTGCAATTGATCAGTGGCAGCCCATGTACATTCGTGAAACAAGAACCAAAAGTAAAATCACCGGTGAGGGGTATTACACCTATCGATTAGTACACTGTGAACGTGTGAGTGGGACAGTGCGCCAGATCACTTTGCTCAACCTGGGAAAACACTTTGCGCTGGAAAAAGACGAATGGCCGTTGCTCTGTAATCGAATCGAGCAATTGCTACATCCTCAACCCTTTCTGTTTGATTTGAGTTGTCCCATCACCATAAATTGTCATGGAGATCAAATGACTCGATTTGGCGTTCGATACCTCTTGCAAAAATATGTCGCCGTTAGCGCAAACATAGCTCCGTCCCTGACCGGAAAGCGAATTCACCCCCATTCTTTGCGCCACACGACCGCCATCCATCTGCTCAAAGCTGGGATCGATTTCGCTACCATCAGCCAATGACTCGGCCATGCGAGTTTGAACACAACAATGCGATACGCTCGGGCCGATCTTGACCTGAAGCGACAAGCTCTTGCCTAGGTATTTCCCGAGGCAATGGCTCCACCGAAAGGCGGTGCCTACATCTACCGTGGCAACGATATTACCGACTGGCTTCGTCGGCTTTGATGATTATGTGGAATGGTCTCAAGCCACTGATACAGGAAACGTTGCAATATCAAACATGTCAGCAGACGAATCCACATAACTGAATACTCAACATAAGATACAGTAAAGTCGTACATGAGTGACATCTGAACGCTTTGGTCGCACCAAACGCAGCAGGGTACGATTCCATATATAGCAAATTTAATAAAAAAATTGTTATAAATCAACAATATACGCTAATGAAATGGTGCCGGCAAGAGGAGTCGAACCCCCGACCTTCGCATTACGAATGCGCTGCTCTACCAACTGAGCTATGCCGGCACGAAGTACTGTGATTCTAGCCTGACTGAGAGCCAGACACAACATAAACCGAACCAGTCACTATAGATTGCAGCCAAACCGACCAATCTCGACATAATGAGACAATTTTTGTCAGTAAATTAAATATACATCTATTAAAAATAGCAAAAAAACTAGATCTATACTACTTGCAAGGCTGGTACAGTTCCTGCAATATCAGCCTCAGAGCTGAAGGGACTACCCACCAGCCACCATCAAACTGAGGATAGAAACTATGAAAAAACAACAAGGCTTTACGCTGATCGAACTGATGATCGTGGTTGCGATCATTGGTATTCTGGCAGCTGTAGCCATCCCTGCTTACCAGAACTATACCATCCGCGCCCAGGTCTCCGAAGGTACTTCACTGGTTTCTGGCGTTGAGACAGCCTATGCAGAAACGTATGCCGCTACAGGCAATAGTGCCTTGGGCAGCGTCAGCGGCAATGGTGATCTTGGGATAACCAGCTCAATCCAAGGCACGTATGTGTCAGAAGTGAGTATGACCGCCCCAGGAGAAATTGATGTTTATTATGGTGGAAGTGCCGTGAACCAAGCCATCAATGGATCCAATATCTCTTTCTTTGCTTACAAATCACAGAACGGCGATATCACATGGGTTTGTAATGATGGAACCTCAGCACAGAACGCCCTTAAGAATACCAACTTAACTGCAATCAATACCGTTGCCAAAAATCCCGCTAACCCGATGCCAAACAATTCATATCTGCCAGTAATCTGTCGTTAATTCTTAGAAATTTGATATGTCACATTTAGCCGGCCACATGAGGCCGGCTTTTTATTGAATTGCCATAGTGGATATACCTAACTCATAAAATTTGATGCATTAAAATGCCCATAAAACTTAACATCTTAGTTAATAAAATCCAATTACATAAGAACTTGATAGGTTCAATAGTCATATTCGGCCTTATCTTTCTTGCTTACATACCATATGTATTCCATCTCAGCTATGTCTGGGATGATATCAGTATGTTTATAATGAATCCGGCATTGCGAGTTAAAAGCATGGCTTGGCAGGCCATATGGAAGCCAATTTTTCAAGAATCTTCTTACTTTCGTCCCTTAGTGATGGCAACCCTGGCCCTACAATTTACCACCTTGGGTTTAAGTGCAGCCATTGCACACTCTGTCAACTTAATGCTTCTCTGCATAAATAGTGTTCTGGTTTATCAATTAGCATTATATTTTAATGATGCAGAAGGAGAAACAGGTTATTGGCGCCCCATGCTGGCTGCCCTGATTTATGGCCTACACCCAGCACTCATAGAATCCACCAGCTGGGTTGTTGGAAGATTTGATGAAATGGCCACTTTTTTCATATTGATTGGACATCTCATCTATTTAAAAAATTTTTATAATAACAAAATTAATATTTTCTTAGTTTGCCTATCGTTTTTTCTAGCTGCATTAAGCAAAGAAGAGGCTATCGTATTTCCAATTCTTATTTTTCTGCTTGAAATCTATAAAAATAGAAAAAACTCTATACGAACTATTATTGCTGCTCAGTTCTCACCCCATCTACTTACACTCTATATTTCACTATTAACAACTGGTTTAGGATACCTACTGCTACGCAGTCAATTTGTATCAGGCCGATTTATAAATAGTCCTGGCTTCTTTAAGCACACATTAACTCATATGGCGTATGTAGGTGAAACCTTATGGATTTACTTTAAAATAAGCATATTTCCATTTGGCTATTTTGGATCTATACATACATCAACACTTCTTAACTTTGGCTGGATTGACTATATAACAGGTTTTTTAAGTCTAGCGGCTTGCCTAATCCTTATTGTTGCAACACTACTCAAAAGAACAACTTCTCTCATTTTGAGTACTCTTTGGTTAACAGCTATTTTACCCGTCAGCAACATCATTCCACTTACTATAAATAACAATATGGCCCAGGATCGATTTTTAACGTTGCCTCTTGTATTTTTTTCAATTGCACTTTCCCGACTACGTGTTCCCAGTCAGCTTAACGCTCGCCTTAGCCGAATCAATAAAGCCCCACAATTTCTAGTTGCAATTTGGCTAGCTCTGTCCATTATCACTGTTCGCATGACCATCCCTCTTTGGACCAACAACTTCACACTCTGGTCCTGGGCTATGAAAGAAAATCCTAAAGATATTTTCGTACAATATAACTACATAGGAGCCTGTCTTCAGTACCGAAAGCTTAAGCAAGCTGAAACCTTTTTTTCACAACATCCTCGTGATGGATCTGCAGAAATTAGAACTGTCCACGGGGTATTGCTCATTGAACAAGGAAAGATAAATGAGGGCATTGACATACTACGCGACGTTGAGCAGAAAACACCTAGATCCTATATGAAACTTATAGCCTTACATGTGAACATCGCCAATGCGCATGCCGTATCTAATGCAGGCGGACTTTGGTTCTACCAATATTTGTACACTCAGCTAGCTAATGCTTACCTGCTACTAAATAATTACAATCAAGCCTATCATTACTCTATTATTGCCACATTTTATTCCTATCACTTCCCAGCAGCGTGGGCTGCACGAAGTTTTGCGGCATATGGAACAGACCACTGGAACGATGGCAATACCTCTCATCAAAAATTCCTACAATATACAGTTAGCTTGGGACGCACAGCTGCAATCAGCGCTCGGATCGAATTTCTCAACAATCTTTGTAAGCAAAAACCACTGAAACCCCCCCAAGTGTGCCTTGCTTGGCACACAGAAAAAATACAACAACAGCACTAATAATCCCATTCAATCCACAAAGATTCAACTTAACACTGTGTCGCAATGGATTCCGTCATCATGTAACTGAAATCAGGTTGGCAAACTTGTCTTCCAAGATGAGAGTGGGCAAACTCGCCCAAAAAAGTCAAAATTTACTCAATAATGGCAAAAAATCAGTACAATACAGTGAAAAACAGAATCTGGTTGCCGCAATGGCAATGATTACTGACAGGATGGGCGTGTTGATCTGAAATACGGGTCAGAATGAATATCGCCGTCCGGAATATATTTGCATAGCCGCTGCCCCCAAAAAACACGCATTTTTTGAGTTCATCTGAGCTCCTCTGGGCTTGTCCAACAATCGGATTCATCGTGGCTTCACACGATTAATCCTTATTCGTTACCCGACAGGTGAGTAGTTACCGAAACTCTATATTCATTACCAAACAGATTTTTTGATGGTATAATTTTAATTTCTGTTCTTAAAAATCTTGATGCTCCAGTCGAAACTCTGTCATGTTTGTTCCGCTTACTAAAATCTGACGGAAAACTTTGTTTAAACGTACCAAGTTAGAAAGGAAAAGTCGTTCTTGAATTTTTGGTTTTTACGCTTGAAGTGGCACCAACCGAAGAAATGAATGATCATAAAATGTACACAGCAAAAATCAGCTATGGCCTCTTTTGGTTGCTGCAGGTTTTAAGTCAAATAAAATCAAAATATGAACACATGAATTTATGATATGTACATGGTGTGAGTGCATCAAATAATAACACATTGAATAAATATCAGACATATACTTGATATTAATGGCGATCAAACCATGCTTGACATGTTTTTTGGTTTATTTGATATTATTGTGGCTTGTTGGTTTTTTATTTTATAAATGCAGTAAAACATAATAACCAACACAAACTCGGCGAGTTTACTAAAAATCGTAATTTTTCAAACGATATGATATAACATATATTACCGTACCATGGTGCTTTAAATGAATGAATCCAGCTTCAAATCATGTCCTTTATGCAATGAAAATAATTCAATTGAATGCATTGGAGATATTTATGGCAAATGGTCTCGTAAATATTTTACACTACTTCGCTGTAAGGTTTGTTTTTATGCATATCTTGCTGATCCACTAATATGTTATAATCAGATTTATAATGAAGATTATTATTCTGGATTTGGTGCAGATCCATTAGTAAACTATCTACATGAATTAGAAAACCCAAGAGACTCTGTTCGTCGCTTTGAGTGGGATGGAATTATAAAAATCCTTCTTGATCTTGTTGGTTCTGAAAACAGCAAACGTTGGCTCGACTATGGCTGTGGTAATGGCTGCCTTGTTCGTGAAGGTATTTCACGAGGTTGGAATACTATTGGGTACGATGAAGGTTGGATTACTAACATGGCCCAATCGAGGGGTATCCCTATACTTAACAAAAATGAACTTGACAATCTTGAAAATCAATTCGATATCATCACAGCAATTGAAGTTTTTGAGCATCTTGTTGACCCTGTATCAGAACTTAAAAAAATCAGAAAACTGATAAAAAAGGGTGGGGTTCTGTTTTTTACTACAGGCAACGCTCGGCCTTATCATAATAATTTATTAAATTGGTCTTATGCATCTATTCCTGAAGTCCATGTTGGTTTTTTTGAACCCAAGACAATTGCAACAGCTCTGGAAAAAGCTGGTTTTAAACCCTATTGGCCAGGTTATCTTCCTGGGTACTCCAATATCATTAAATTTAAGATACTCAAAGTAATGAGATATAAACATGAACCTCTATGGGCAAAAACCATGCCTTGGCATGTATTATCAAGATTAGTAGATGCTTACTATGGCGTTACTCGTCACCCTGTTGGCATTGCTATTTAAGAAGCACATTGGAATTAGTCATTATTCTGTTTAATCTTACTCCAAGACATTTCATTACTGAAAATTATCCCACACTCTGTGCGAGGTAGCATGCAACATTCCTGGAATACAACATCATCCCATTTTTTATTTCTAGCACTATGTACCGCCATTGCCACGTTTCCTTTGTTCCTTCCTGACTATCTTCCTGGCGTAGATATCCCTCAACATGCAGGACAGATCAATCTACTGCTCCACATGTATAATCCTGACTTTCCATTTCGGCAGTTGTTCACTGTTCACTGGCTCACCCCCTATCTTTTCGGATACTCGTTGGTGCTGTGTATCATGCCTGTCGTTGGCTTGGCGTTGGCGTTTAAAATTGTGGCAGGGTTGGCTCTCTGGTCTATCCCAATGGCCACGGCTTATATGCTGCGAAACCTCAAACAAGACATTAGACTGGCGCTACTGTGTATTCCCTGTCTTTACGGTTTTCCCTTTCAATGGGGTTTTTTCAATTTTTACGTTGCCGTTCCTATTGCATTATTTTTTCTGGGGTATATCTATTCTCTCCAGGAACGCCTGACGCCTCGTCAAGGTGTAGTGATCGTTCTGGGTGTGAATATTCTGTTTTTCTGTCATGCACTGATCTGGGCCCTCTGTGGCGTGCTTGCCTATGCTGCTTACTGGACATTGCATGCTTCCTGGCGTCAACGTTTGGTTTTTGCTAGCCTTCTACTCTCCAGTCTGCCGTTGTGCCTTTACTGGTTTTCAACAGATGTTATCCAGCAGCACATGGTCGATCATGGGGCTTTTTTTGCACTTTCGTGGCAGCGCCTGAATATTCTGGATCTGGTCATCGGGGACACACAAAAATTTTATAATCTGGCAATTGGCTTTTTTGTCTTGCTGGCTCCACTGTTGCTGAATTATCGACTCTCTGCCGCACCAGCCCGCTGGCTACCGTTATTGTGTATAATACTTATTCTACTGTTCGTTCCCCACAGCTTTTTAAGAATCGCATTTTTGTATCAGCGTTTTTCCATATTTTTCATTCCGTTTTATCTTGTTGCCCTCGAAAAACGCAACATCAGTCCGTCCTCACCCCAACGGTTGACTACCCCATTGGTGCTAGCCAGTTCAGGTGCTATTTTTCTGCTGTTTCTGATCAATACGACGAATGCAATGCTTGGATTTAATGCGGAAATTCGTGGATTTAATCGTATACTGCAGGTAATGGAACCGGAACGGCGTGTGCTCATGCTGGAGTACGCCAACAGAAGTCAGTTTTCCACAGCCCCGCTGTTTCTGCATTTTCCACTATGGTATCAAGCCCTTCGTGGCGGAGTGGTTGATTTCAACGCCGCCAGCGCCTACACTCCCATAGTCCAGTTCCAACAGTTGGACAACCCGGCGGACATTCCCGGTTTTGAGTGGAATCCGTGGCTATTTAACTATGTAACCTTCCAAGGGACGATGTACAGCTATTTCATCGTGCGCTCCCCGGTGGATCTGAGCAGGGTTATATTCGGAAGTCACTTGTATAAGGTACAATTGGTGCGCCATATCCATGCGTGGTGGCTGTACAGAAACCTCGCTGACCCTTCAGATAAAAACATCAGTCACCTGATGTGAAAGAGAACATCATGTCATCGCCTGCAACCGCTTCTGAATTTTTATCCATTGTGGTTCCTGTATTTAAGGAAGCCGACAATATCAGGCCCTTCCTCAGCCGAATGGAAGCGGTTGTTCATTCCATGAATATTGCCTACGAAATCGTTTTTGCCATGGACCCTGGGCCCGATCAGACCGAAGCGGTTATTCGTGAGGAAATTTTGCGTAATCCCCACATCAAACTACTTGTCTTCTCCAGAAGATTTGGTCAACCCGCTGCGACAATGGCAGGAATTCAGCATGCAAATGGCAGTGCCTGTGTAGTGATTGATGTCGATCTGCAGGATCCTCCTGAATTGATCCCTGAAATGTATCAGAAGATGCGTCAAGGGTTCGATGTTGTTTATGCCAAACGCCGCTCCCGAGAAGGAGAAACGCTGGTCAAACGCCTCATTGCCTTCATTGGCTATGCGGCGATCAATAAACTGAGTGATGTCAATATTCCAAGAAACACCGGCGACTTTCGCATTATGTCCCGCCGTGTCCTGCAAGAACTCTCAAATCTTCGTGAAACTCACGGATTTTTACGCGGTCTGGTCTCTTTTGTTGGATTCAATCAAACTTTTGTGGAATACGACCGCGATGCGCGTCATAGCGGCAAAGGCAATTACAACCGGCTTTTTGGCTCCCTGAAAATCGGACTGAATGGCCTGATCAGTTTCAGTTCCAAACCATTATTCGCCATGTCACTGACTGGTTTTTTTCTTGCCTTGTTCAGCTTCGCTCTGGGTGGCTGGTATGTGTTGCAAAAACTTCTGGGTTTTGACTTGACGCCTGGCCTGCCTACCACGGTGTTGGTAGTGACTTTTTTTTCGGGGATTCAATTATTAGGCCTCGGCCTTATCGGCGAATATGTCGGCAGAATTTATGATGAGGTAAAGTCTCGTCCGATGTATATTGTGGATAAATCAGTCAACTTTAATCACGAACATGAAACTTAAACGACGTGTAGTATGCGAGTGATGTGTCCAAACCTGTTAGAGCAATCCAAATGATACTGCCTTTTGACTTGCCACCGCCAGCGGGATACTCTATTTCTCCAATTTGGGATGGTTCTCATTTTGTCTTAGGTAATGAGAAATTTCAGGTACTTGAATATAGCGAAAATTTTTCTGGTTGGTCAGATGACTTGACAACACTTCACGAAGAAGCTGCTGGTGATAGCCATCCTATTGACCTGGCTTCTCGTCTTGATGCGCTAAACCAAGTGAAAAAATCCATACCCTCTAAAAATCCGGTCATTTTGGAAATTGGCTGCTCCTCAGGCTATTTGATACGCAGTCTGGTGCAACAATTTCCTGATGCGATTGTTATTGGAGCCGACGTGGTTAAAGATCCACTATACCGACTTGCACAGTCGTTACCATGTGTTCCTATGTTGCGCTTTGATTTGTTGCAAAACCCTTTGCCGAAGCAATGCATTGACGTACTAGTGATGTTAAATGTACTTGAACATATAGAGGATGATGTGGCTGCACTACACAACGTTTATAGTCTCCTAAAGCCTGGCGGATCATTGATAATTGAGGTTCCGGCAGGGCCATATTTATATGATTTATATGACTCAGAGCTATGTCATTTTAGACGTTACTCGGCGCAAGAGTTGATAGAAAAAATCCAGAGCGTTGGGCTCACTGTAAAGAGACAGTCACACCTTGGTTTTTTGTTATTTCCAGCATTTGCAACAATCAAATTATTAAACAAATGGAAATACTTAAATAAAAATAATTTAAGAAGTGACAATCTTGTAGTGAGTAAGTTGGCTGCAAAATCATCACGTAATAGATTATTAAATTTAGCGATGAAAATTGAATCCACACTGAAGTTGCGATTCAATTTTCCATTCGGAATAAGGGTACTCATAACCGCTGAAAAAAATAAGGGAAATGGATAAACCTACCACTGCCAGGGTGGCTATTGCTTTTTTCTCAAGAACTGTTGTGTCTAGATTTCATCGACCTTAATGAACAGGAAACACCCAAAAACGCATCAGAAAGAAATTCATGACCAGGTTGAAGCCTACTGCCAGTAAAGCTCCACAGAAAGGTGAGAAAGCCAGACCTCTGACGGCTCCATTGACAATCATTAGTGTCGTCAGATAGCCCAGCATCAGTAACGATATATACCGGGAAACCTGTTTAGACAGACGATGCCCATGATGGTCAAACGTATAACGCCGGTTCGCCAGAAAGTGAAAAATCACAGAACTGAAATATGCAATACTGATCGACAGATTGTAGTTGATATTTCCCAAGGAATAGGTCAGATAAATAAGTACAAAATAAATGACCGCCGTGGATCCACCCACTATAAGGAAGCGCAGAAATGCCAATGTCATCAGGTGGCTCACTACATTCTGAAAGACGGCGTTGATGCCTGACTGATTGTTCATGAAGTTTAACTATCAATTCGATAACCGGCGGCACAGGCATCATGATAAAACAGTTTCACTGTATCCAATGAATAATTCTCCAGAGGGTACCCGATCAATTTCAGTTTTCTCAAAATATCATGGCTCACGGTAATAATCTGACAGCCTACGCTATCAGCCTGCATAATATTCAGCAGTTCCCGCGAACTGGCCCAGATTAACTCGGCAGCAGGAATCAATTTCAGCAGTTCAACGGCGGCGGCCATGATCGGCAACGGATCTATGCCTGTATCCGCAATGCGTCCGGCAAATACTGAAACATAACTGGGAATTTTCGGGTCAAGGAAATCCACCACCGACCTGATCTGTCCCAGTGTCAACAACGCCGTCACATTGACTTTCACATGTTCGGCCACGAGCGTTTTGATCACTCGGCCGCTGGATTCGCCCCGAGTATTAGTCACCGGAATTTTTACATATACGTTATCACCCCAACTGGCGATTTCCAGTGCCTGTCTTGCCATTACCTCAAAATCATCAGAAAATACTTCAAAAGACAATGGCTTATCTTTTATTGCCGCCAGTATATCCTTGCAAAACGCCTTGTAATCTTTAATGCCAGCACTTTTCATCAATGTCGGATTGGTCGTCAAGCCTTTGATCAATGGTTTGGCATACATCTCCAGCATACCGTTCTTGTCCGCACCATCTGCAAAGATTTTTACCTGCAACGATTCCAATGATTTCATCTCACTCTCCATTTAATTGCATAATGATCCTAGATGCTTCTTCAAGGGAAGAAACCACATAATCCACTTGCTCCGGCTGTTTTTCTTTATAACCATAATCTATAAAAAATGTCCTGCATCCCGCCAGGTACCCGGCCTCAATATCCCGCCAACGATCACCAATCATAAAACTTTTATGCAGATCAATCTGCTGCCGCTCTGCCGCTTGCAGCAATAATCCAGGCGCTGGTTTGCGACAATGACAGCGATCTGTTTCATCGTGATAACACACGCAGAATTCATCAATGGGCAATTTTTGCGCCAGAGCACAGTTAATTGCTTCCACCTCTCCCTTACTTTTAGTGCCACGGGCAACGTCCGGTTGATTGGTAACTACAATTAGCAGATAGTCAGTGTGCAGGTGTGCCAATGCGCTTTCCACCCCAGGAAGGATCTCCAGTTCCGCCAATGTGGAGGGGGGGTAAGGTCTGCCTGCAATTACCAACGCTCGGTTGATCACTCCATCCCGATCGAGAAAGACGGCTTTTCTGTTCATATTGTGGCAATCGTCGATTCCCACTTGGTTTGCTGGATTTTCAACTTGGGATGTGACACCAGCAGATGCCATATTATTGACTGAAAAGCTTCAGAATGCGGGGTTACTGTTTCGGGATTTACGGTGGGAACAATGATACAGACATCAGCCACTTGCGCTGTATAGCCTCCATCACGTCCTACAACACCCGCAATTTTTGCTCCAACAGAACGACCGTAATCTAACGCAGCCACCAGATTGGGGCTAACATTTTTTTCCAGATTGCCGCCACCGACGGACAGTATAAAAAGACAATCGTTTGCCTTTAACCGGCTTCCTTTCAACCACTCGACAAAAATACTGGCCCATCCTTCATCATTAGTGCGTGCAGTCAGTTCAGAGACATTATCTGTGGGGGCATAGGCCTCAAATCCCGCAATTTTTCTGAAATCATTCACTGCATGCGAGCAATTTCCTGCACTGCCCCCGACTCCAAGAAAAAAAAGACGTCCCGCATTCGCTCTTACGCTAACCAACAGATCCACTAGGCGCTCTATCAACTGCGCATCCATGGCGTGAACAATTGCCACGGTTTCCTGAAAATGCTGCCTGACATAATTCATTTGCTCGCTCCCGATGTCATCAAAACCTGCATCTCTTGCAGCCCCTGATAGGAACCTATTTCATAAAAACGTGAAAACGTCTCGAAAGCCGCCAACTGCTGCTGCAAGGACAACACACTGAATACGTCGGAGATATCGAAAACGGTACCTTCTCGATAATTTTGCAATATTTTTCTGGATAAAACGCTCAGCCCATAGTCAATATAGTTCATTGACGACTGCCTGTTTTTTTTATCGTAACACTGAATCACTCCATCGACAAAAATAACATTACTGACATCAAACTTACCATCATTTTTATACACAGTCATCAATGCAGGCTGAGCTGCGCCCAGAAATGCCGTCTCAACCTCGGCTAAGCAAATTGGTAAATAAGAATCCCCATACATAACAAAAAATGCATCTCCCAATAAAGGCAGTGCCTGTCGTAAAGCGCCCCCTGTGCCTAACGGCACAGGGCCATCTGAAGAATATCTGACCCGCACCCCGAATTGATGACCATCACCCACCACAGCTTGAATCATTGCACCCAAATGACCAATGCATACCACCACGTCATCAATCCCCTGAGTACCAAGATACTCCAGTTGATGAGCAATAAACGGCCTTCCTGCCACTTCGACTAAGGATTTAGGGATGTGCTCCGTCAACGGCCGCAAACGTGTCGCCAGCCCTCCCGCCAACAAGGCTAGTGGTAACATCACGCCGCCATCACAATTTTTGTTCCCTCAAAATCAAAATGGAAACGGACTTCCTCAAGTCCTGCCTGCGTCATCACTTTTCGCAACTGATTACGATCATGCGCCATGAACATCAGAAATCCTCCACCACCCGCACCAACCAGTTTGCCACCCACTGCTCCTCCACTCAGACCTAATTCATACCATGCGTCAATTTGTGGGTTGCTCATTCCTACAGAACGGGATTTTTTATGCAACCAGTGTTCGTGCATTAATTGTCCAAACAATCGGGTATCCCCCGCTTCCAGCGCTTCCTTACTTCGTCTGCCGAGTTCCTTCACATAATGAAGATTATCCAACATGGGCTGATTATTTTTTTGGGTCTTTTCGTTCTGATCCTGTAAAATGCCACTGGCGCTGCGTGAAAACCCAGTAAAGAACAACAATAAATTGTCTTCAAGATCAAAAAGTGTTTCTGAACTGATATTGAGTGGTTTCGCCGATACTGTGTCGTCTCTGTGAAAAGTAAAGCAGGTGATTCCACCCACTGCCGCTGCATATTGATCCTGTTTGCCGATTGGTTCACCCAGACGGTCAATCTCAATATGACAAGCGAGTTCCGCCAGTCTTTCCTGATGCACCGGTCGTCTTCGATGCGTGTGTAATGCTTTCAGCAATGCCGTTGTGAAACTCCCGGAAGATCCCAAACCGGTTCCCGATGGAATGTCCGCCAACGTGGTAATTTCAATCTGTGGTGTTCTGAAATCCATCAGTTGCAGGCATTCGCGTACAATAGGATGTTTAACTTCAATTATTTTCTGAACAAGTTCCAGTTGAGAATATTTGAGATAGATGCCCTGAGTAAATGGGCGCATGACAGTGACGTACACGTATTTATCAATAGCCGCAGAGATCAGGAACCCCTCGTGCTCCCGGTAGTACGAGGGCAAGTCGGTTCCCCCTCCCCCCAAAGTGATCCGTAGTGGACTTCGGGCAATGATCATGGTCAAATCCCTCTATAAACCGACTGGACAACTTTCAACACCTCAAGCGCATCAGGCAAACCGGGCTGTGGCTGTTTTCCCTCAACAATGTCATCATAAAATGCATCCATTTCTTTTTCCCAGGAATCATCCGACATGGGATATTCCCATGCCATCGTTTCAGGTGGGCCCAGTGTCGGCAGCAGGTTATACCAAGTGATTTTTTCAACACCATAACTTCCACCCAGACCTGAAATCTCAATTTTTCCCTTACGTCCATATATTTCAAAGGAAAACAGATTTTTCCACTCGGTACAGGAGGCATGCAGAAAGGCAATCTGCTGTTCTGCTGTTTCAAGAAGCATGAATGCATTATCATCCACAGGCATATTCCAATAAAATGTTCTGGCTTTGCCACACGTCACCGCAAGGTTCTTACCCAGAAACCACCGGGACAAATCGATCAAATGGGTTCCTTGATCCAGCAGTTCTCCACCCCCAGAAATTGCTGGATCGGATCGCCATTCACGGTCATATCCCACTCTTCCCCCATGCCCATAACGGGCTCGGATAAACATCAGTTCACCCAATGCGTCCGCATCCAGCAACTCCCGGGTTTTGCGCATTGCTCGATGATAGCGGTGGTTGAACCCAACACGCACGATCGCCGTCTGCTTCAACGCCAGTTCAAGTAACGGGATCAGCTCCTCAACGCTCCGAGCTGCCGGTTTTTCAATCAGCACTGGTTTTCCTGCACACAATGCCGAACATGCAACAGGTACCAGAGCATCGTGCGTCGTTGCGATAACAACGGCATCCACCTCGGGTAAAGTCAGCAATGTTTGCCAGTGATCAAACACCTGCACCGGATTGTGCGTGTAACCGTTCGCCAATGACTGGGCCCGTTCTCTCCTTGGGTCCGCACAAGCCACCAGCGTCCAGTGAGTGCCCAACGCCTCCGCCCGTTTTCTGCCAATAAGACCACAACCGATGATGCCGAGCCCCAGCATTAGCGATCTCCCCACGCTATGTTACGATCTTTCCCCACTATACGACGCAATGTATAGATATCCGACGCACCCAGTTCCTGCGTATGAGCCGGCCATTGTTCCCAATTATCCCACTGTGCACTAATAATTTTCCCCGTAATGGTAGAACCTGCAGATCCTGAAAGAAATGTAACCAATGCCACCGCCCGTTCCATCGTCTCTTCACTTTTCGTACGATTCGCAATGATTGAGGCGGCCATTGAGTGCTCTTTCATCCCTGACCCCTGTACCCCTTGCGCCAACACTTCATGCAATAACTGGGTGTTCATGGCTCCCGGAGCCACGCAGTTCACCCGTATTCCGTTTTCCATTTCTTCTTCCGCAAGAATTTCACTAAAGCGAACCAAAGCGGCCTTGGCGGTTGCGTAAGCTGAAAAATTAGGGCGGGAACTGGTGGCCCCACCACCGGACAGGTTAATGATGACTCCTGACCGGCGTCTGCGCATTATGGGCAATACCGCTTGACACAAGGCCACTGGAGCCATCAGGTCTGTCTCTATCGTATTCCGCCAGGCATGGATCTGGTTTTCAACAAAAGGACCGATTGGGCCATGGATTGCCGCATTATTGATGAGAACATCAACCACCCATTGTTCTTCCTGAATCCTGGCACACAGCGCATTGACCTGTTTGACATCCCCAAGATCGCAAGTATGCAAATGGATTTTTTGCTTCTGCACAGTGCTATCCATGCGGCCATGCAACGAAGACCAAGTATTTCTGCTGACGCTATGAACTATATACCCCTCCTGCAGGAATTTATGAACCAGTGCCTGACCCAAGCCTCTGGATCCTCCGGTAATCAGTACCGTTTTGTCTGTCATGGGTTGCCCTCAAAAAGCCACTGATTAGCATCGAGATAACGCACCGTCCTGATTACGCTGTTTTTGATCGTCAACAATGGTGCCCAACCCAATGCACTTATTTTCTTTGTATCCAGGTAAATAAAGGGGTTGTCCCCAATCCAGCCATTGCGGCCACCTGCATAGTTGATTTGGGGTGACACGCCAAGTTCATTACAGATCCAGGCAACAGATTCTTTAACTTCGCAATAATCATCCACACCCAAGTTGAAAATATTGACTGCATCATCGGTCTTCTGCACGGCCAAGAGTTGCGCTGAAATACAATCTTGTATGTATAAATAAGACTTACGCTGCGTTCCATCTCCAAGTACATCCAAGACTAAGCTGTTGTTTTTCAACTTCCTGTAAAAGTCGATAACATGTCCATGGGTATATCGTTCACCCAGGATGGAAACAAAGCGGAATATCCATGCCTGAAAATCAAATCCTTCACAATAGGCCTGAATCATGCCCTCACAGGCCAGTTTTGAGGCAGCATATAAAGAAGTCTGTACCGGAAATTGCGCATCCTCAGGCGTGGGGAAAATTTTAGCTTCCCCATACACTGACCCTGTGGATGAAAATGCAATCTTCCGGACCTGATTTTTGCGCATTGCCTCCAGTACATTAAACGTCACTATCGTGTTCTGTTCTAAATCTTTCCGGGGTTGATCAACCCCAAACCTTACATCTGCATTGGCAGAAAAATGAAAAACAAAATCAACACCATGGAAAATATCATCACAATTTTCCATATAAAGATCCCGCAGCACAAATATAAAATTGGGATGCTTCATGACTCCACCGAGAAAATTGATTTTTCCAGTGGACAGATTATCAATTCCTGTTACTCGAACACCAAGCGCCAGCAACCGTTCAACCATGTGACTCCCAATAAATCCTGCCGCTCCCGTCACCACAACATGATGCAACGCTGTTTCCATTATTTTTCCATTATGTCCTGAGGCCATGACATAAAACCTGTATTAATCGAATTCTCTGTTTATTTCCTTCATACACGATCAGACGCTGATTACATTTACCACTCAAAATACCTAACATTGATGAATCAGGAAAGCAGTATTTATTAATATTTCCCTAAAATCATCTGCTTGCATCAAGGATACTGCACTTTGCACTACTTGCGTTGTACCAAACGACGACTTCAATCAGCTGCTTTGATTGCTGTAACCGCCATACTCTCCAGCGGCCAAAATTTCACTGTAAGACTTTGCAAACGGTTACATTCACTATGTCATTGATTCATCTTTCCCAAAAATACAATGTGATATAAAAAAATTTATAGTAATCTCTGGTTATTCAATAGGTTATCAATTTACAGGCCAAGCCGGAGCGATTTTCAGCCAATTGCAGGTTGTCCTCCATTTCCAAGTTTCATTATCTGTTTGCTTGATGCCTAGCTTTCCGTAAAACCCAACCTTGGGTTTTTGCAGGACAACCTTCCAGAAAAAATATTGTTTGAATACTGAAACAGTCAAGAGGTTATTACAGAAAATCTGCCAAAAATCCATAGTAGCTACTGTAGGTACGAGGAGATACCCGCACTGAGTATAGTCGCACAACATCAACCTTTTATAATTTGCGGTTCAATAATCGCCATGAAGTCGCCAAGTTTAGCCTTTATCCTAGCCAGCCGCTCCGTTGGGTAAAAGTAATTACTGGGACTAGATGCACGTATTTTTGACACTCTGGGCAAACTGGATTCCGTAAATTTAGTCATTATATCAAAGTACCGTTATATTCCAAGATTTGTCATTTGAAAAGTAAGCGTCCGGTGAACGAAATTTCAGATTTTTGTAGATCAGTCAGGGAAAATTGGAATAGACGCTGAAAAATTTCAGGTATGACAATTCGGTGCATAACAATGAGTAGATTTGTTTAAATTCCGTAATATTGTTGTATAAAGAAGCACGACAATCTCTTTAATCTTGCATAAAATTTCGCAAAATCATGCAGATACAGTAATAATTTTACCCATATGATTTCACAAGAAATGTCATGACAAATCCCATAATATCAATCGTTGCATAAGTTATTGCGCATTTTCTACTATCAACCGTCAAGAACATGGATTTTAAGATCAGCCACCACCTATCGTGACTCAGCCTGTTCAGTAACTCTTTTACATCCAGGCCCCGAAATCTTACTGATTCCTCCGGTGTGGGGGATGATTTCAATCTGGGTGCTAATCCGTTCTTTCAGTGCGGCAACGTGGGAAATGACTCCAATCAATTTTCCCTCCTGTGGCAAACTTGCCAGTGTTTGCAATGCCATATCCAGTGCATCCTCATCAAGTGTACCGAACCCTTCATCTAGAAACAGGGAATCAATTCGCACATTTTGACTGACCATATGGGACAGACCCAAAGCCAGTGCCAGACTGACTAGAAAAGATTCGCCACCGGAGAGGTTTTTTGTGGAGCGGATTTCTCCAGCCTGGTATTGATCCACGATATTAAGTTCCATGGGTTCAAGGGTATTGCGAATCAACAGATAACGGTCTGACATTTTCTGCAACTGCAGGTTTGCTTGGGCAATCATGATTTCAAAGGTAATTCCCTGGGCGAAATTGCGGAATTTTTTGCCATCGCCAGAACCGATCAGTTCATCGAGTTTATCCCATTTGGCGCATTCGCTGTTCTGCTGCTCAATGCGCTGAATCTGGCTTTGTTGTTCCAAACGCAATTTATTGTTTTCATCTAATTTATGCTGGATTCCACCTATTTCCAGCAACAGTTCCTGTTGACATTTTTCCAAGGATTGCACGGCTGCCTGCAAATCAGCGAGCGACGCTGTGTCCCATTTTTTCTGGCGTTCCGTATGCAGTTCCTGTGTTTTTTCCTTTGCCCTGTTGATGATTTCTGTGCGTTTCTCAGATAGGGTTTTATCCTTGTCCGTCAACTGATTACGTTCGGTATCCGTTAAGCAGGACGCCTGGTAATGGGCTTCATCAGTAAAACCACTCGCGGTCAGGCGTGCAACGAACCGGACGTTGCTGTCCCGTACTGTGGTGTCTTGCATGACACAATTTTTTTCAAGTTCAGTAATTCGTTCTTGCAGTTGTTTACACTGTTGTTCGGTACTGGTAGCTTTGTGGTGTGCAATTTCCAGCTTTTTCTGGGCACTTTCTATGGCTTCGGCCAGTTTTTTTTCTTCTTCAGTGGCATTTTTTTCTCCTAACAACTGGTGCCGTTCTGTCAATAATGCCTCGTGGTGTTGTTGTAGTTTGACTAACTGTTCCTGTTGCTCCCTGTTTTCAACCTCTGAAAGGCTAATCTGCTGCGCTTGATGGGCTATCGACAATTCCAGAACCGGGTTCTGTTTTTCAAGTGCTATGCGTTGGCTGTCCCTCGCCACCCACTGCTCTCGCTGTTTACCCAGTTGTGCGCTCAGTAGATCAAGGGTTGCAATCGAGAGGGTCTCTACCCCATAAGGTTGCAACTCTTGCTGTAGCTGATTCAATAATAAGGATTCCTGCTGTTTTTCGTTCTTAAGGTTTTCTTTTTGCTGGGCAACTCCCTGATTCTTGATGTCTATTTTATGGCAAGCTGTCTGCGCCTCTGTCTCTTTCTGCAGCAGGACATCTCTTTCCTTTTCCTTGTCATTGCGCAGAATGGTAATTTTTTGTCCAATTTTATCAATTGCTTCCAACCGGTTTTTTACTTGTACGAATTGCTGCTCTGTCTGTTTTTCAAGTCGTGTCAGTACATCTTCGGACGCTGGCGTTTCGGCAACACTCCGTTCAGTCGACACATCCAACGCTCTGTACTGTTGTTGAGATTGCTTCAGGGCATCCATGGTTTGGTTTTGTTGATCCAGTGTTTTCTCTGTCTGTTCTATCTCGTTGTTCAACTGTGCAATGCGGATTTTGTGATTCGATTGCTCTTCTCTCAGTGCCTGAAGGTCATTTTTGGCACACTCATAGCGTTGTTGCGTGGCATCAGTTTCCGGAATGAGATCCGTTGCAAACGGATGCGTCAGGGCTCCACACAATGGGCACGCTTCACCTTCATGCAAGTGTTTGCGGGCTTCACCCAGATCGTCAACACGCCGGAGGAACAAACACTGTTTTTCCAGTGCCTGGACTTCTGTATCCAGTTCGTTGCACCGGATATATTGTTCTTGCAGTTCCGACGTCATCGTTTCAAGCATCCGTTGGCATTCAGATTTACGCCCTTGCAATTGGTGGTTGTTTTCCTGTAACTGCCGCAATGCGTTTAGTGTGTATCGGGCATTCTTAATAATATTCTCTCTGTTTTTCAAGGCGAACTGCTGTTCCCGCCACACGGAGACGGTTTTACCATCGAGTAGAGAGGCCAATTCTGATTCGTGGCCGCTCAGCCTTGCCTGAATTTCTTCAAGGGTGGCCTTTTGCAGGGCTAGCGACGCTAACTGATGCGCCAACCCCTGTTGTGCCTCTTTAAGGTCGTGTTCGTCCTGAACAAGTGTTTTCTCTTTACGGGTTCGCTGTTGCTCACCCATTTTCAAGGTGGCGAACTGGCTGCGAAACTTGGCCAGATCTTCCACTAATCCGGCATCAGTGCAGGACGCCTGAAGTTGCGTGCGTAATGCGTTGACTTCCTCTTGGTGCTGGCAAAGCCTGTTCTTGTCGATCTGTATTTGGCTTCGCTGTTTAGTAAGCGCCAAGGTCTGTTTTTTTTCTGTTTCTTTCGCTGTCTGGAGTGCTGTTCTACTGGCAGTGATTTGCTGATCCAGTAGAATGACTTGGCGGATGATCGGCAATTGAGTAAGTTGGGCTGATTTTTTTTCCTTCAGCAAAGCTTGCGCCTGTTGCAGTTCCTGTCCAGACTGCTCAGCTCCCAGGAGACATGCCGGTAAAGCGGTGCGATTGACCTGCAACTGGTGCTGGGTGCTATTCACTGCTTGGCGCTGCTGTGTCAGTGTTGCGAAATCGGCAGCGAGTTCCAGTGCCAGATTCGCCTGGCGCAGACGATCCCGCTCCGGAGCAAAAGCGTCCCACGCACTCAGTAATCCTGATTTTTCCTGGTCAATACGCTCCAATTCTGTCTCAAGTCGAGCTATATTCTCAAGCCATTGTATATTCAGTCTGTTATAAGTTAATTGGGGCAGAAGTCGCTCCTGTTCCTGTGATTTCTGCTGCAGAAGCTGTGAAAGCGCCTCTGCTTCTTCCGGGGTCAGTAATGGCAATCCGGCCAGTTGCGCTTGGAGTTCTCGCAATCTGCTCCGTTCTCCGACACAGCGTTCATGAGCAGACTTGGAAATAGTGCTGTAAATTTCTGTACCGGTGATCTGTTCAAGAATTGGGGCCCGATCATTCGGTTCGGACTGTAAAAAGGCGGCAAAGCTGCCTTGAGCCAATAACATGGAACGAATAAAGCGATCAAAGTCCATCCCGGTTACTTTGATAATCTGCTCCGCTACCCCTCTGGCACCGGTCTCAAGGACTGGAGCCGAACCGCCCTCGACTATTTTGACAATTTCATGCTTTGCAGGCTGCAGATCCCCCTCCGGTCGTTTACGGGAACGGTGCTGACTCCAGCTACAACGATAATCCCCAACCGCTGTACGAAAGCTAACTTCGGCAAAACAGTCACCCGTTTGGCGTGACATGATTTCATTGGTGTTTTTACTGACTCTGGCCAAACGAGGTGTACGTCCATAAAGCGCCAGGCAAATGGCATCCAACAGGGTGGTTTTACCTGCACCGGTCGGGCCGATAATGGCAAATATCCCGTTGGAGCTAAAATCCGGGTGTGTCAGATCAATTTCCCACGTACCGACCAAAGAATTCAGATTCTTGAAACGTATCTGCTGTATTTTCATCGGTCGCTACGCCTCTGTATTGCGTTTTGGTATTACGTACGTTCAGGTTACTGCGCCAGTGGATCCGCATCAGCAAGCATTGTCAGTATTTCATTAAAACTATGAACCAACTCCTGCCGCTGCATTTCAGGAATCCGGTTGGCGACAAGGCAGCGGTTAAAGACCTCATGGACGTTCAACGTGTCCAGTGTTTCCCCGTCTGGCGACTGTTCCAGTATGCCGTCGATGATACGGTTATTTTTTATCCGCAAAATTTCCAGGGGGGAGGGGACGTTATTCAGTGCCTCGATGCGTTGACGCAGATCCCCGAGCACTTCGCTACCTTCATGGATGATTTCAAGCCACCCTTTAAAACAGTTGTCCTGTAATTTTTTCAGTTCTGCAGCGATATGCTCCCAATCCCCCTTGATGCGCCGTAATGTGCGAAACAACGGCACCTCAACCAACTGTACCGATGGGATTAACCCGGTGAATTCAATCAGGCAGATACTTTTTTGTTGCGTTGCCTCACCAAAACCCATGGGCAAAGGCGAACCACTATAGCGGATGGTTTCAGAACCACCGACTTTCTGCGGAACATGCAGGTGTCCTAACGCCAGATAATTGAAACTCTCAGGAAAACAATTGGCTGACACCTGTGCCAATGATCCTACATAAAGATCACGCACTCCGTCACCATCAACGGTTGCGCCACCGGCAGTAAATAAATGCCCCATACCAACTACTGGGATTGCCAAACCCGATTGCTGCCGTTTCTGCGCTGCAAGGGCACCGATCTTTGCATAATGGCTGCAAATGCCTTGCAGCAGTTTTCTTTCTTTGTCCTCGAAAGTTTCGCCCACTTCGGCCTGGCGAACCTCCTTGTCTCGCAGATAAGGCACTGCACCAACAATCAACTCTGGTGCCTGCTCCGCTTGCCCCAGCACCAGCACTTCATTTTCCAGATCGTCTGTTGTACTGCCAATGACGTACACATGCAGCGCTTTAAGCAGTGCTTTGGGTGCTTCAAGAAATGAAGGAGAATCATGATTTCCAGCAATAATAACGACATAACGACAGGGCGATGCTGCTACTTTACACAAAAACTGGTAATACAGTTCCTGGGATCTGTTACTGGGTGCCGTCGTATCAAATACATCACCAGCGACTAGTAATACATCTATGTTCAACTGATTGATTTGCTCTGCCAGCCAAGTCAGGAATTGCTCAAATTCATCATAGCGTTTCTTTCCGTATAAGGTACGCCCCAAGTGCCAGTCCGACGTATGAAGAATTCGCATGCACAATACTCACTGCTGACGCTGCATAGGTTCAACACAAAAAAAATTTCTGTCAGTTTAGCACAGCGCATCGTAGCGCCTCCTGAGAATTGCTGACTGATCCTTAACACAATTTGCCGTACGTTTACCCCATCACTATTTCAAGCCAGGCGGATCACCGATCACCACGGTAGAAAACGCTCCGCGATTGCCCCGCCTGTTCCTGCGGAGGTGTGCTGCTCTGGAAAAATTCTTCGTACAACTGGCCAACCTGTTTATTTTAGCCAGATTTCTTCAGTGAGTGGAAGGGGGTTAAGGAATCTGTTCGGGCTGATTTATTTTAGGCAGCGGATAAAATACCGTCTTTTGCTACTTGCTCAACAGATCCCCACCCGCATTCCTCTCTATAATACATCATGGCTCTTGAACCACCATTCTTGCTAAAATAAAAACAGTGCAATAATGATTGATGTACCCTGTAAGAGAAATACTGGCGGAAAAGTTGCTGTAAATTCGATTCTGACCGTCGTGTAAGTGGACGGGTACCTAAATAAATCCTAAATAAATAGGGGGTCGTTCTATTTGATAGGCACTGCACACTGGAAGCGGATTGGGCTCGAATCGACCTGTAGTTAAGCGATCTATTAAAAAACCCGGAGGCACCGTGTTGACCGAAGATCAACTGAAAGTGTTGCTATTGGATTTGGAATCAGATCGTATTGAACGTACGGAATCCGTCTCCAATACAGAGAAATTTAGTCAGGCGATTTGCGCATTTGCCAATGATTTACCCAATCATCGTCAACCGGGTTACTTGCTTGTTGGAGTCAAGGACAATGGATCGCTCTCTGGCCTAACTGTGACAGATGAACTATTAAAAAACCTTGGCGGAATTCGATCTGACGGAAATATTCTACCCCAACCGATGCTGAATATTGCCAGGTATTCCTTTGAGAATGGCGAAATTGCTGTTGTAGAGGTTTTTCCCTCCGATCTTCCTCCGGTGCGATACAAGGGACGTGTACATATTCGCGTTGGGCCGCGCAAGGCATTCGCCAATGAACAGGAAGAGCGCCTGCTCAGCGAGCGGCGAGTAGCGCTGGCTCGTAACTTTGACGCACGTCCGTGTACTGAAGCGACTCTTGATGAAGTGGCATTAGGCCAGTTTGACGCATATCGTCGCGAAGTTATTGATCCTGAGACCATTGCTGCCAACCACAGACCGATTGAACAACAGCTGGCGTCGCTTCGGCTGTACGATCCTGAGCGCTCTTGTCCAACCCATGCAGGTATTTTGCTTTTCGGAAAAAACCTGCGGTTTTTTTGCCAGGGGCATATGTTCAGTACCTCAAATTGCCAGGCACTGATTTAATCGACGTGCCTGAAGATCAGGCTGAAATATCAGGAGATATTCACTCGGTACTGCGTGAGTTGGAAGGTCGGTTAAAACTGCTCATTAAGACGTCGATGCGCACTATTAGCGCACTTAAGGAAAAATTGCTTCCTGACTATCCGGAATGGGCACTGCGCGAACTGTTGATGAACGCAGTCATGCATCGCAACTACGATAGCAATACACCAATCCGGTTTTATGTTTTTAGCGATCATATTGAAATTCAGAATCCGGGTGGATTGTATGGTGAGGCAACGCCAGAAAACTTTCCTACACGGAATAGTTACCGAAACCCTGTTATTTGCTGAGGCAATGAAGTCACTCGGCTTTGTAAACCGTTTTGGTTATGGTGTTCAACGTGCTCAGGCCTTACTTTCGCAGAACGGCAATCCGGCCGCTGAATTTTATTTTGATGCACATTCGGTCTTAGTAAAAATATACAGGAGGCCAGCATGAAGACGGTAGCCTTCTTCAACAACAATGGCGGTGTGGGGAAAACCTCACTGGTATACCACCTTGCATGGATGTTTGCCGATCATGGAATCAAAACACTAGCTGTTGATTTAGACCCGCAGGCTACTCTCACCGCAATGTTTTTGAACGAGGATCGCCTTGAAACTCTTTGGTCAGATAATAATCACCCCGAAACAGTTTTTGGAGCAATCCATCCGATTCTTTGCGGCCTCGGTGACATTGCGCCCCCCACCATTGAGAAAATTACGCCGAACCTCGGGCTGCTGGCGGGCAATCCAGGATTATCCTGGTTTGAGGATAAATTCTCGAACGCCTGGTTCCGTTGTCACAATCCGGATGAATCAACATTTCGCATAATGACTGCGTTTCACCGTCTTGTTCAACCAGGTACGGATTGGGAAGCAGATATCGTATTGATTGATCTTGGCCCCAATCTGGGTGCCATCAATCATTCGGCACTAGTTGCCTCTGATATGGTTTGCTTTCCACTCGCACCAGATCTCTTTTCCTTACAAGGTCTAAAGTATCTGGGACCAACATTAGGCGAATGGCGTACCGTTTGGGCGGATCTGCTGACAAAAGCCCCCACTGATTTCCCAATGCCAGAAGACACGATGCGACCCATCGGTTATATTGTGCTGCAGAATGGGATTCTCGACACAAGGCCTGTCAAAGCCTACAAGCGATGGATGGAGCAAATTCCAGGGATTTATCGCGAAGTTATTCTTGATGAAGAAATCTCGACCACACCGGCAGTCACCAACGATCCTTATTGCTTGGCCTTACTCAAACATTATCGAAGTCTGATACCAATGGCAATTGAAGCCCGCAAGCCGATTTTTTTTCTTAAATCGGCAGATGGTGCCATTGGTGCCCATACCGAAGCCGTAAGAAGTTGTTACACCGATTTTCAGAAGCTTGCGTTTAAAATCGCTGCCAAAACAGGAATTACGTTATCCTGATCGTTGAAGTGACTTTGCCGTTTGCGGTAGATCTGTTCACGCAATAGGTCGGTCTGATTGGCGATCTGCGTCATGCCCTTGGCGCGAGCAACAATGCCTAGTGCGTGAGCGTTGAATCCGGGATCGTTCGTCTCAAAAGCACCGGCCATGAAGTCGGCAATGGCCTGATCAGAATTTAAGTGCTTGGCCGGATCGAAAGTGGTTAGTTTCTCGGTCATGGTCATTCGCTCCATTTCTGACAATCCCCATGACTAAAACCAGGGGGTTCTCTGTTTATCTTGGGGCATAGGATATTACCCCCAGTCAAGAAATTACCGGTAATCTATGGGTAAAGAGCAAAAATATTAATGTAAATAAGCCATTGATCTCAACTTCAAGTTCTGGTAGGCATCTACGGTCATGGGATAAGCAAATTCGGCCAATTGTCGCCGGTGATTCCAGGCGTTGCTAGAATCCGCTTGCATTAACAACAAGATTCCGGCCTGACATGTTTCACTGTACAGGCTCAAGAGCAAAAACAAATACAACTAGAGAGGATCTCATCATGCAACGCATGTCGATGAAGCTTTTTATTATCATGATCAGCTTGCTATGGCCATTACTGGCAATGGCGGGTTTGCAAAGTCAGGGGCGCTGGCTGGTTGACGACAATAACCGCATTGTCATGCTGCACGGAATGAATGTGGTATGGAAGCAGGCACCGTATTTTCCGCCCGACACGCTTGGCGGATTTACTTCCGCAGATGCCGACTGGCTCGCTGCACAGGGCTTCAACAGTGTCCGGCTTGGAGTACTTTTCTCTGGTGTCATGCCGCAACAAGGGGTGATCGACAACAATTATCTGAACAACGTTGATCGTATTGTGCAATTGCTTGCGGCACGTAACATTTACGTCCTTCTCGATTTTCATCAGGATCTGTTCAATGAGAAGTTCAAGGGCGAGGGATTTCCTTCCTGGGCCGTCTATGACGATGGCATCCCGAACTGGATCAACCCGGGATTTCCTCTTGGTTATCTCATGCCTAATGTTCAACTAACCTATTACCACCTTTACACCAACGACAATAATATCTGGGCTTATTATCAGCAGGCTTTGCAGGCAGTCGCAGCAAAATGGCAGAATCAGTCCAACCTTCAAGGCTATGAAGTCATCAATGAGCCACCACCCGGTTTTGTATTTGCTCTTTGCTACTTCAGTAACGGCTGCCAAGACTTTGATTCTAATTACCTTCAGCCCTTTGAGACAGCCTTGCAGCAAGGAATCCGCCAAGTCGACCCGAACGGAATGATCTGGATTGAACCCAATGTGCTGTTCGACTTCGGCATTCCTAGCTATCTGAATACGTCCCAGCCTGTTTCGGACACTCATAACCTTGGTTTTTCCTGGCACAACTACTGTATGCAAAGCGATATTGCTCAGATGCTTGGAGTTTCTACCCCTTCCAGTTGCGTCAATCCGGAAACGACGGTCTTCAACAATGCCAACAATACCAGCAATAGCATGAACGCCAGCAGTTTTATGTCTGAGTTTGGTTCGGGTAACGATCTTGGCGATATCGCACGTGTAGCCAATATGGCAGACCAGTTTCTGACGAGTTGGGATTACTGGGCCTACAAGAGTTTCAATGATCCCACAGGTGCTGCGGGAACTGAAGGCCTTTTTGCCAACGACAGCGACTTAGGCTCTGTGAATCAGGGGAAACTGGCGCTATTATCCCGCACCTATCCTCAGGCAACGGCCGGGATTCCACAATCGCTGTCGTTTGATCCCAACAGCGGTGCATTCAGTTACACCTATGCACCCCAGGCGGCATCGGCCCCAACCCAGATTTTTGTTCCGCCCATTCATTATCCAAATGGTTATCAAGTAACGGTCTCTGGGGGCAGTGTCCTTTCTGCAGCGAATGCACCCTTGCTGCTGATTCAAAATGATCCAGCCGCCACTGAGGTGCAGGTCTCCATTACAGCACTTTGATTGGATTTACGGTCAGGCGACCGATCTTGTCTCTTGCCATCGGTCGCCTATCCTTATGATCATCCTGTTCAATTACAGGGATCCTGAGTAACGGATTTGCCTATGCGCCGCACAATCATCACTATCACTCTGCTTGCCTCAAGCTGTATGGCACTCGTTGTCTGGATGAGCCAACGAAATACGGAACCACTTCGACCCGCTACCACCCGCCTCCAGACACGAATTCAGACCATC
The DNA here is from genome assembly GCA_021781515.1 of Pseudomonadota bacterium. Classification (GTDB taxonomy): domain Bacteria; phylum Pseudomonadota; class Gammaproteobacteria; order Pseudomonadales; family Moraxellaceae; genus JAJXWR01. The sequence goes on along the minus strand of JAJXWR010000007.1, from coordinate 25,415 downwards.
GCACCGGTTCTCGCCGCTACGCCGCCACCTCCATCCGTCCTATCACTCAACGCCCCCTCACTGCCCCAACTGCGTCTTGATGCGCACGGCCACTTGATTATTGACCGTCATCTTCGCCAGTTTTTCGATGCACATCTGAGACATGGATCTTTTGATCGAATGGCACAAACCCAGACAATGCTGCACGACCTGCACACTCAACTTGAGCCCGGTGACGTCCAAAAAGCCATGATCATTTTTGCTAACTACGAACGTTATCAGGAGGCTATTGCTCAACTTAACCAACAGCAAACCTCCACCAGTCTGAGCAGCAGTTCAAAGATTCTCAGTCAGCAGGCTCAGATTGACCAACGTCGCACCCAGTATCTTGGCGCTGACATTGATCAGGCCTTATTTCCTCAATCGCATGAGGTCAGCACACTGGCGGCTGATCAACTGTCTATTCTGCAAAACTCCAACCTCAGTCCTGAAGATAGAATCCGCCAATTAACCGCCATGCAGAGCCGCCTTGAGGCATTTGCTCACCAACAAGATCAACCTCGGTAGCTGTGAATGTATTTCCATACCCGGGTTGATCCCCTACCCACATGGCAATGCTCGTTATTGTATCAGTTCATGAGCCGCTGTGCCCAGTCTCACGTACTTTGATCAGATCTTCAACACAGTTTAATGGGCAGCAGAGACAATTACTTCAATATGTTGAAATGTGAATATGGTATCCTACTTGAAAGTAAAGCAACCTATTGATTTTAATTTTTCAGCTTTGATGCCAAAAGTCTTAAAGCATCACACCACTTCAAAAATTTGCATTTAACTTCTTGTATTTATTGGGAATAAGCGGGATCCTATCAATATCAATTGAATATCCTTAACGTATAATGACTTAGGCTGTGTGGGTGCCTACTGTGCTCACGCATGAACATCTGAATTGACTCCAGAAAGCACAAAGCGCTGTCTGCACCCCCATGGCATGGGGTCAGTTTTCAGTGCAATTAAACAGCTTGAAGTTATAGAAAGTTGATGCGTAGTTGTGTACTCAGCTCCTATCCCTTGGCCACGACCTTCCTTGTGCCATTTAGCAATCTTGGCACTATCCATACCGTAGCGTCGTTTAGCCATAGCGCATTCCCAACCAGATCCTTCTTTTACAGAATAGACACTTGGCTGCGGGATACACCTTTATTTTCTGCACACAGCATTTTTACATCGTCCTGATGACTCATTCCACGGTAACCGATTTTGCAAGGTTTCTGGGTTTATCTACATCCGTACCACGTGCCAGTGCCGTGTGATACGCCAACAACTGCACGGGGATAGCATGGACAATCGGCGATAGCACGCCGGTGTGCCGTGGCGTACGAATAACTTTTACTCCTTCGCTGCTGGTGAAATGACTGTCCTGGTCGGCAAATACAAACAGTTCGCCACCGCGCGCCCGGACTTCCTGCATATTGCTTTTCAGTTTTTCCAACAAAGCATCGTTAGGAGCAATAACAACGACCGGCATTCCCTCATCAACTAGTGCCAGTGGCCCGTGTTTCAGTTCTCCCGCAGCATAAGCCTCTGCATGAATGTAGGTAATTTCTTTCAGTTTCAGCGCCCCTTCCATGGCGATCGGGTAATGCACGCCCCGTCCCAGGAAGAGTGCATGGTCTTTGCTGGCAAACTGTTCAGCCCAGGCATGTATCTGTGGCTCCAGGTTCAAGGCATGTTGTATGCTGACCGGTAAATGCCGCAGCGCATCCAGTTGCCGTAATTCCTCTGCGGAAGATAGCCGACCGCGTATTTTGGCAAGAATCTGCGTCAGGGCAAACAAGGCAACGAGTTGCGTTGTAAATGCCTTGGTGGAGGCAACGCCAATTTCGGCTCCGGCACGTGTCAGAAATATCAGATCCGAGTGTCGAGGAATGGCGCTCTCTGGAACATTGCATATTGACAAGGCGGTCTTGACGCCGCGTTGTTTGGCAAATTTCAACGCCTCCATGGTGTCCAGTGTCTCTCCACTTTGCGAGATCGTCACCAATAGATCGTCAGGATTGACCACGACGTCTCGATAGCGGTATTCACTGGCAATTTCTACCTGGCAGGGTATTCCCACCAAGGATTCAATCCAGTAACGAGCGATCGAACCTGCATAATAACTGGTTCCACAGGCAACAATCTGCACGCCCTGGCAATGGCGTAAGCGATCTTCCGCTGCATCACCGAGGAGTACCGGTGAAAATCCCAGTTCCAGTATGCTGTCAATTGTGTCTGCTATGGCTTGTGGTTGCTCATGGATTTCTTTCTGCATAAAATGGTTATACGGCCCCAGTTCCAGTGAAGCCAGCGACACGTCGCTGGTATGCACCGGCCGGGTGACTGCATGCTGATGTCTGTCAAAAATCTGCATGCCTGTCAATTGCAGTTGCACGACATCGCCTTCATCAAGGAATACAATTTTGCGCGTCTCGGCAATAATGGCAGAGACATCACTGGCAATAAAAAATTCCTGGCGTCCGATACCGACCAGTAATGGGCAACCCATCCGGGCACAAATCAGTTCGTTGGGCCGATCCTGTGCCAGAACAGCAATCGCATAGGCACCCTCAAGCTCATTGATTGCCCCCTGTACCGCCTTTAGTAAATCCGCCGTCTGTAAATAATGCCAGTGAATCAGGTGCGCAATAACTTCGGTGTCAGTCTGTGAACTGAAGTCATAGCCTTTTTTACCTAATTCTTCGCGTTTGGCCTCATGATTTTCAATAATGCCATTATGCACTACCGCGATCAGGTCCTTGGATACATGCGGGTGAGCATTCGGTTCAGTCACTCCGCCGTGGGTGGCCCAACGGGTATGCCCAATCCCTAGGTTGCCCTGGATTTCTTCCTGTTCTGCGGCATTTTCTGTTTCAATCACACGCCCTACACGGCGTACACGCTGAATATCGCCATTTAACACCGCTATGCCTGCGCTGTCATAGCCACGATATTCCAGACGTTTCAGTCCATCAATCAGGATCGGAGTTACATTTCTCTGCGCCAATGCCCCAACAATTCCGCACATAGTTCCTTCTGCCTTCTGCTCAATGATCTGAGGGTTTATTTTGTCTATCCTGTGGTCGTTGCCATTGCTCAATATGCTGCTGACGGCTACGACCTACGGCCAGTGTATTTTCTGGTACATCCTTACTGATCACTGAACCTGCACCCGTCGTCGCACCTGCATGAATATGTACTGGAGCGACCAGGGAGTTATTACTCCCTATAAATACCCCAGCGTCAATCTGCGTCGTATGTTTATTAAATCCATCATAATTACAGGTGATAGTGCCGGCACCAATATTGACGGCTTCTCCTACAATTGCATCTCCGAGATAGGTCAGGTGGTTGGCCTTACTGCCCCGGCCGAGGATGGATTTTTTCACCTCTACAAAATTACCCACATGAACCCCTGATTCCAGATGCGTGTCCGGGCGAATACGTGCAAACGGCCCTAGTAGACAATGGTCTTCTATACGAGCGCTGTCTATGCTACTCATCGCCCGTACCCGGGAATGATCCCCAATGACACAATCTTTTAACACACAATTGGCTTCAATATGGACATGGTTGCCCAATGTCACCTGTCCTTCAAAAATGACATTTATATCGACATAGCAGTCTGATCCATGGGTCAGTTGTCCGCGCAGATCGAAACGCAGCGGATCAGCGATAGTCAATCCCTGTAGCATCAACCGCTTAGCTTGAGCCTTTTGCCAATCCCGCTCCAGTGCTGCCAGTTGCACTTTGTCGTTCACTCCTTCGACTTCCCATAGTGCCTGCGGTGCCACGGTGTCAACTACAATTCCCCTGGCGACCACTCTGGCAATCAAATCCGTGAGGTAATATTCTTTTTGTGCATTATCGTTGTTGAGGCAGGGAATTTCTGCGTGTAACAATGCATTGTCTACGCATAAAATACCAGTATTCACTTCAGTAATCAGTTTTTGATGTGCATCGGCATCCTTTTCTTCAACAATACCGAGCACCCGGCCATGGTCACGGTATATCCGACCGTATCCAGAGGGATTTTGCAGTGTCATGGTCAACATACTTAATCCGCAACCGCTTTTCTCCAGTAATAGTTGCAGTGTCTGCGTTGTAATGAAAGGAACATCACCGTAGAGAATCAACGTCTTGCCTGTGGGGGGCAACACCGGCAAAGCACATAATACCGCATGCCCAGTTCCTGACTGCGGCTCTTGCTTAACCCAGAGCAATGTCGCCTGCGACTGAAACCCCCGCATCGCCGCCTGTACCTGCTCTCCTGCATGGCCATAAACCACCACCAGACGATTGGCCTGCAGTTGACTACCTGTCTCCAGCACATGCTGCAGCAACGGCCGTCCGGCAATGGGCTGCAGCACTTTGGCAATTCCTGAGCGCATCCGCGTGCCCTTACCAGCCGCTAATATAACAATACTTAAATCCATCGGTTTATTGCGAGGACCCCGGCATTCAAGCCGAGAGGGATAGCGGTCGCTGGCCTCGCTGCCTCCTTTACGTTCAATGCCATCCATTTGTGGAGATGTAACCAGTTACACACACTGGTCGCTCTATGCAATGTCATCCTGCAACCTTAAGCAGCAGAACACTGATTCAGTGCGTCTATTCGGGAATAGTATATAACCCAGGAAAGTATATAACAGAAAGAGGAAGGATTATAGTTGCATGGCAACAACGATGCAGAACATTGCCTCTGGCAATTTCGCCAATACAGGATCTGTAGTTCTGGAAAGAAATTAAAGGAAATCAAATGATACGCCGGTTAGTTTTCTCTTAAACCGGCTGTATATACCAAATCAGTCCCTAAGTGACCTTGTGTGATGGCGGTTAAAAAACCAGTTAACCCCGACCGGCCCTGTTCTTGTGCTGTTGCAAGGTGCGCAATTCAGCCGTGGCATGGGCAAGATGCTCCAAGGCTTTAGAGATATTCATTTCATCATGCTGTTCCTGCATCAACTGCTCGGCATGAGAACGCGCCTGTGCCGCAGCGGCTTCGTCCAGATCCGCAGCACGCACGGCATTATCAGCCAGCAAAGTAACTTTATAGGGCTGTACTTCCATAATGCCGCCAGACACATAGTAGACGTCTTCAGACTCTGCCGTCATGACACGCACCGGGCCCGGTAACAGACTGGTTAACAGCGCCGTGTGGCCCGGGGTAATCCCCAGGTCACCATGCGCACCATGCGCCACCACAAAGCTGACATCCCCTTCATAAATCAGGCCCTTCATGGAGACTATGCTCAACTTGACCGTTTTACTCATCGGTTGTTCTCTCTTAAGGTCTGTTTCGGGTCAGCATCAGGCCATTGTTTTGGCTTTTTCAATGGCTTCTTCAATGGAACCCACCATATAAAACGCCTGTTCTGGCAATGCGTCATATTCACCCGCCAATATACCCTTGAAACCACGGATGGTATCGCGTAACGCAACATATTTTCCAGGAGATCCGGTGAATACTTCGGCCACATGGAATGGCTGCGACAGGAATCGCTGGATTTTCCGTGCCCGATACACGGTGCGCTTGTCATCTTCTGAGAGTTCATCCATCCCTAAAATGGCAATAATATCTTTCAGTTCCTTATATCGCTGGAGAACGGTCTGAACGCCGCGGGCGACATCGTAATGCTCTTGTCCAATCACCAGTGGATCCAGTTGCCTTGAGGTGGAATCCAGAGGATCAACAGCAGGATAAATCCCAAGTGCAGCAATATCACGAGACAACACAACGGTAGCATCAAGGTGCGCAAAAGTCGTTGCCGGGGAGGGGTCCGTCAAATCGTCTGCCGGTACATACACGGCCTGAATTGACGTGATGGATCCGGTACGGGTCGAGGTGATACGTTCCTGCAATACCCCCATTTCCTCAGCGAGCGTCGGCTGATAACCTACCGCAGAAGGCATACGTCCCAACAAAGCAGAGACTTCGGTACCCGCCAATGTATAGCGATAAATATTATCGATAAACAGCAGCACATCTTTGCCTTTGCCTTCAGCATCCTTGTCATCCCGGAAAAACTCAGCCATGGTCAAACCCGTCAAGGCCACACGCAAACGGTTTCCTGGGGGTTCATTCATCTGGCCGTACACCATGGCCACTTTATCCAACACGTTGGAGTCTTTCATTTCGTGATAGAAATCATTGCCTTCACGGGTACGTTCACCGACACCCGCAAATACGGACAATCCGGAATGGGCCTTGGCAATATTATTGATAAGTTCCATCATGTTGACGGTTTTACCTACCCCGGCACCGCCGAACAGGCCAACCTTTCCGCCTTTGGCAAAGGGACATAACAGATCAATCACCTTGATCCCGGTTTCCAGCAATGAGGTACCGCCGGATTGTTCCGCATAGCTTGGTGCCTTGCGATGAATGGGTGAGCGCAAGTTTTCTCCGATGGGACCGGCTTCATCAATCGGATTGCCCAGCACATCCATAATTCGTCCCAAGGTCTTCTGACCCACAGGAACCTGAATAGGAGATCCGGTATTGTTAACCACCAGACCACGCTTCAAGCCTTCGGTAGACCCCATGGCAATCGTGCGTACAATTCCATCGCCCAACTGCTGCTGTACTTCCAGCGTCGTTGCCGCTCCTTCTACTTTTAGCGCATCATAAACAGCAGGCACGGTGTCGCGGGAAAACTCCACGTCAATAACCGCCCCAATGATCTGTACAATTTTGCCTGAGCTCATGCTATATCCTCAAAAAAATATCCAGGTGAATCAGACCGCAGCCGCTCCACCTACAATTTCAGAAATTTCCTGCGTAATTGCTGCCTGACGTAACTTGTTATAAACCAGTTGCATTGAAGTGATCAGTTCTCCGGCATTATCAGTCGCTGACTTCATGGCGACCATGCGTGCTGCCTGTTCACAAGCGGTATTCTCAACCACCCCTTGATACACCTGGGACTCAATGAAGCGAACCATCAACCGGTCCAGTAGTTCCTTGGCATCGGGCTCGTAAATATAATCCCAACTGGTATCGCCTTTAGCGGTCATTTCCTGTACCGTTTCCTTGGGTAAAGGCACCAGTTGCTGAATTTGTGGTTGCTGTGTCATGGTATTGACAAATACGTTACTCACCAAGTGAATGCTATCGATACGTTCCTCGGAATAGGCATCCAGCATCAGCTTGACGGTACCAATCAAGTCCGCTTCTGAAGGCGCATCACCCAAATGAGTTCGGGCACCGACGACCCGTCCACCGACGTTTTTAAAAAAACTAACGGCTTTCTGACCGATCAAAACAAACTCGGCTTCAACCCCTTGTTCACGGCCAGCACGGATTTCCGTCAATACCCGCTTGAACAGATTAATATTCAAGCCGCCGCAGAGTCCGCGATCCGAACTGATAATAATATAGCCCGCACGTTTCACGGCCCGTGGTTGCATGTACTCATGCCGGTATTCCGTTGAGGCATGGGCAATATGCGCCATCACTTCACGAATTTTCCGGGCATAGGACTTCCCGGAATTCATCCGTTCCTGTGCCTTTTTCATTTTACTGGCAGCCACCAGTTGCATGGCACGGGTTATTTTCTGTGTGCTTTTAATGCTGGCGACCTTGATACGTATCTCTTTCAGACTGGCCATGGCATATCACCCTTACCACGTCTGAGTCGATTTGAACTGCTGTATCGCTTTGCGCAAGGTGCCTTCAATTTCCCCGTTGTAGTCCGCTGTTTCATTAATACTCTGCATCAGATCCTTGAACTGGGCATTCATGAAATACAACAGTGCACTTTCAAACGCACCAATTTTTTTAACATCAATATCCGTCAGGAAGCCTTCGTTAGAGGCAAAAATAGAAACAGCCATATCTGCAATGGAAAATGGCGCATATTGTTTCTGTTTCATTAACTCTGTAACACGTTGTCCATGCTCCAGTTGCTTACGGGTCGTATCATCAAGATCGGAAGCAAACTGCGCAAATGCGGCCAGTTCGCGGTATTGCGCCAGTGCCAGTCGAATACCGCCACCTAATTTCTTGATTATTTTAGTCTGCGCCGCACCCCCTACACGCGACACCGAAATCCCGGCATTCATGGCAGGTCGTACCCCGGCATTGAACAATCCGGTTTCCAGAAATATCTGACCATCCGTGATTGAAATCACGTTTGTCGGCACAAACGCCGAGACATCGCCGGCCTGGGTTTCAATAATCGGCAACGCCGTCAACGAACCGGTTTTACCCTTCACTGCTCCCTGAGTAAAACGTTCTACATACTCAGCAGACACTCGTGCCGCTCTTTCCAGCAAACGGGAATGTAAATAAAATACGTCGCCAGGATAGGCTTCACGTCCGGGGGGGCGCCGTAATAGCAAAGAAATCTGCCGATAGGCCCATGCCTGTTTGGTCAAATCATCATAAATAATCAGCGCATCTTCACCACGATCGCGGAAATACTCGCCCATAGTGCAACCTGCAAACGGAGCCAGATACTGCATGGACGCAGGATCCGAGGCCGAAGCCGCCACTACCGTGGTGTAAGACATGGCTCCATGTTCTTCCAGCTTGCGTACCACGTTGGCAATAGTCGATTGTTTCTGTCCTACGGCCACATAAACACACTTAATGCCTGATCCCTTCTGGGCAATAATGGTGTCGACGGCCAGAGCGGTTTTTCCGGTCTGCCGGTCTCCGATAATCAGTTCACGCTGACCCCGTCCAATCGGCACCATTGAGTCCACTGCCTTGTAACCCGTCTGCACCGGCTGATCCACGGACTTACGCCAGATCACACCCGGAGCCACTTTTTCCACTCCATCGTGCAACGCCGCATTTATCGGGCCGCGACCATCAATCGGGCGTCCCAGCGCATCCACGACCCGTCCCAAAAGTTCCGGGCCAATGGGAACTTCAACGACTTTCCCGGTACAGCGCACTTTATCGCCTTCTGCCAAGGACAGGTAATCACCTAGCACTACAGCGCCGACAGAGTCACGCTCAAGGTTAAGCGCCACTCCAAAAATATTGCCATCAAACTCAATCATCTCACCATACATCACATCAGCGAGACCATAAATTCTGACAATACCATCAGACACCGACACAATCGTGCCTTCATTTTTTGCTTCAACGCCTGTCTGCAGATCAGCAATTCGTTGCTTGATCAGTTCACTAATTTCTGCCGGGTTCAATTGCTGCATGCTAATGGTCCTCAAGCTTGAGAATTCAGGGTATCGCGAAGTCTGGCAATCTTCCCGCGGACGGAAGCATCGATGACCAGATCACCTGCGCGCACCACCAGTCCTCCCATCAGGGAGGGATCAATTTCTACATGGGCCTTGACTGTTCTTGCCATACGCACTGAGAGGCTTCTGATAATTTCCGCTTCTTCAGTATCGCTTAATGGAAAGGCCGTGGTTACCTGAACGTCCATCGTACTTTGTGCCTCTGAACGATACAGTTCATACAAAACAAACACCTGCGGCAACAAGGCAAGGCGTTTATAGTGCGCCAGTTCATTAACCAGACCTGTCGCTGTAGAGCTCAGTGGTTCCTCAGGGATCCTGCACACCAGGTCAGCCTGCTGAACCGCCGTCCATTCAGGCCGGGAAAGGTACTGTATAAAACTGGAGTCCCTGATAATAACGGCCAGCAACGCCAGTTCCCGGGAACGCAGTTCCATTTGCCCTTCTTCCAGTGCCAGTCTGAAATACGCTTTGGCGTAGGGTCTGGCTAAGGTTGCCAATTCACTCATGACTAGCAGACTCCAATAAATTACAGATGTGTCAACTGAGCAGCCAAGCCTTCCAGCATGGAGGCATGACGCGCCCGATCCACTTCTACGGCCAGGATTTTTTCAGCACCAATGACCGCCAGATGCGCCACCTGCAAACGTAATTGATCTTTTGCCCGAGTAATTTCCTGCTCCAGTTCAGCCTGTGCAGCCGTCTTGATCCGCATGGCTTCTGCCTGCGCAGCGACCTTGGCCTCTTCAACGATAGCTTCAGCGCGTTTCCCTGCCTGTTCAATCAGCACCATTCCCTGCTGCTTGGCCTGCTTCAGCTCTGCAGCCACCTGGTCGTGGGCTGAACTCAGATCATTTTGCGCTTTAGCAGCCGCATTGAGTCCATCTTCAATTTTTCGTTGACGCTCTGAAAGACCGGCAAGGATAGGAGGCCAGACAAATTTCATGCAGAACCACACGAAAAAAGCCAATGAAACCAGTTGGCCTAACAAAGTTGCATTGATATCCACACCTTCACCTCATTCTCAATGGTTATCTGTGGATGCACCAGGCGCATCCGCCATGCATTGATATATTATCCACCGCACTGCCTGATAATCTTCCAGGCAATTACTTGGCGACGTGTTGAGCAATCTGCGCCACAAACGGATTGGCAAACAGCAAGTACAGACCAATACCCACACCAATCATGGAAATAGCGTCGAGCAAGCCCGCCACAATAAACATCTTGGTCTGCAGCATCGGTGCCAGTTCTGGCTGACGTGCTGACCCTTCCAGAAATTTACCGCCAAGCAGACCAAAGCCAATGGCCGTACCCAACGCCCCTGCACCAATCAAGATTGCTACGGCTATGCCAGTCAAACCCAGAACAGTTTCCATCTTTCACCTCTTTTGCGTTGTTAACAAAAAATCTGTTGCCAGTGCCTCTGTAACTCAATGGTGGGATTCTTGTGCAGCACTCATGTACACAATGGTGAGCATCATGAAGATAAACGCCTGGAGTGTGATGATCAGTATATGGAATACTGCCCACATCAATTGCAGTACGGCACCAAAAGAACCCAGAAAAATATTGGTTGAATACATGGTACAAATCAGAATAAAAATCAGCTCGCCAGCGTACATGTTTCCAAAGAGACGCATTCCCAGGGAAATAGGTTTGGCAATCAGGCTTACCCCTTCCAAAAGCAGATTAAAGGGGATGAACACGGGATGATTGAAAGGATGTAAGGTCAGTTCACCTACAAATCCCCCCACCCCTTTAAAGCGGATGCTATAACCGATGATCAGCAAAAATACGAAAGTCGCCATGCCCAACGTTATATTCGGGTCGGTCGTGGGCACAACCCGCATATGCTCTACACCCGCAGCCTGAAAAATCAAGGGCAGAATATCCACGGGAACCAGATCCAGGAAATTCATGGCGAATATCCAAAGCAGCAGCGTCAGCGCCATTGGTGCAACCATCGCACTGGCTTTGCGCCCCTGGAAACTTTCCCTGACTGCACCATCGACAAAATCCACGAGAATCTCAACCAGGTTCTGTAATCCACCGGGAACGCCAGAGGTCATGCCCGTAGCAACACGGCGCAACACCCAGGCCAGCAATAGTGCGGCACCAATGGACCAGCAGAGACTATCCAGATGGATCGACCAGAAGCCCATCGCATGCGCCTGCTGCATGGAATCGGCAAGGCCACAATGACCACCCTGACAACCCCAGGTCAGGTTGGTCAGATGATGTTTAATGTACTCACCCGAGGTCTGTGCCATATTTCACCTACTCGATTACTGCCCTGCAACCATCAACCGGAACACAACCAGCAGCAACATTGCTAATTGGGGCATTCCGAAACCCAGCAACACATAGCTTTTGTTTACAATCGTTCCATTTTTGAATATCAGCGTCAGCAACAAAACAATCCACAGGATCTTTTCAAACTCTGCCTGATAAAACACCTTCACCATGTCTACCGGCCTCGAAGCCGCTGTAACTGAGCCGGCTCTGCGTTGCCACCAGACACTGGAAAACAACGCAACTGCACTGCCTGCAATCGTTCCCCACCAAGCAGCGGGTTTTACCGCCACAGTAATGAGCAGTGCCAGTACGCTCAGTCCCAGCTGAAAGCCGTACAGCTGCCATCGTTCATCACGGTTCATTGCTCATGACACTCTTGTGCATCATGATGTTCCCGGCTGTTCATGGCTCAGTTCCTGCCTGGACGCTTTAACTTCCAGCAATACCACCGGATTTCTGTCCCACCTGTAAAGCCAATATTCGGAAATTTCATACTTGAACATAATTTCATGCACATCATTCAAGCGGGCGGATTATAATTACTCTGCAGGAGGTTGGCAACCTAAACTAGGTTGTGGTAGCAGATTTTCTTGATTTACACCATAAAGTGCAGTTTTTTTTGACCTGAATCATCTGATGTGCGCCAGAATCCCGTCCAGTTCATCCAGCGAGTTATACGAAATCATCAAACGTCCTTTGCCTTTCTTGTCATGAACAATACGTACCGGTGCCCCAAGGCGATCGCTCAATTCATTCACCAGTTTACGCACATTGGGGTCTTCTTTTTCCTCAATGTCGGTGATGCCTTGCTGACTGGCCTGTAGCTGAAGTTTACGTACCAGATCTTCAGTCTGCCGAACCGAAAACCCCCGTGCTGATACCGTTCTGGCTGCTTCAGACTGGGCGATCGCCTGCAGTCCGAGCAGCGCTTTGGCATGCCCGACTTCAATGTCCCCATTTTCCAGCAATCGGCGCACATCAGGTTCTAACTGCAAAAGACGCATCAGATTACTGACCCCGGCCCTGGATTTGCCTACGGATTCTGCCAGTTTTTCATGGGTCAGGCTAAACTCATCCGCCATTCTTTGCAACGCCATCGCCTGTTCCAGTGGATTAAGATCTTCCCGCTGGATATTTTCAATCAAAGCCATTATGGCTGCGGTTTCATCCGGTATTTCCCGGATTATAGCGGGAATGAATTCCAGCCCGGCAAGACGGGCTGCACGCCAGCGCCGTTCTCCGGCGATAATATCAAAGAGACCGTTCTCTATTTGCCGTACGACGATCGGTTGCATAACCCCATGCATACGGATCGAATCAGCGAGTTCAGCCAGTGCCGCTTCATCCATCTCACATCGCGGCTGATAAGCACCTCGTTGTAATTGATGCAGCGCGATTTTTCTGAGTTCACCGTCATCATAATGCCCATCTTCTATAGCAGCCACTTCTGCCACAGCCTCCCGAGCCTGTCCCAGCAGAGCAGACAACCCTCTACCTCCTGCCAATCCTCTTTTTTTTCCATTCATTTTGACGCTACCCCTTAAAGCGAAATCAGGCCAACTGCACCGAAGCCGAATTCTGTCGTCTGATAATTTCTGCGGCAAGGGCCAGATATGCCAGTGCCCCACGTGATGTTTTATCGTAATATAATGCGGGCTTACCGTGCGCCGGTGCTTCGGCCAGACGGACATTCCGTGGAATAATGGTTTCATACAGTTCTTTGGGGAAATGCTGTTGCAATTCTGCCGATATATCTGTTGACAATGAATTTCGCGGATCAAACATGGTGCGTAAGATTCCAGAGATATGCAGGCCAGGATTGACGGTCTGGGCCACCTGGTCGATTGTATCTTTTAATGCCGCCAGTCCCTCCAGCGCAAAATATTCGCATTGCATAGGGATAATCACCGAGTCAGCAGCGACCAGGGCATTAATCGTCAGCAGACTTAATGAGGGTGCGCAATCTATTAAAATCGCATCATATTGCGGCCGCAGGGTTTCCAGAGCCTGTCTAAGACGCATTTCGCGACCTATGACACTGACCAGTTCAACTTCTGCAGCGACCAGATCGCCATTGGCAGGCATCAGCGAGTATCCCGCTTGCAACTCCCGGAAAATTGCAGAGTGTCCCTGAGTGGTACGCGTCAATACATGATACACCGAATATTCAAGTGAGTTCTTGTCCAGACCGGATCCCATGGTCGCATTTCCTTGGGGATCCATATCAATGAGCAAAATTTTCCGGCCTGCCGCCGCCAGTGACGCAGCGAGATTGACGCTGGTCGTGGTTTTACCAACACCCCCTTTTTGATTCGCCACCGCAAAAATTTTATTCATCTTCAATTTGCAAGAAACCTCCCGTATGGGGTTGAGGGGGAGGAGGGATAGCTCCGCACTCAGGCGGCCTGATTCTCGCTTCCTCTACTTGATCTGGCTATCATCGTGAATTTACCTTCGCTGTCTGCGCCCTGTTACTAACTGCTGTTAATGTACCGTTGTCCTGTTGTTCGGGTCTCAGGCTACCTACCCTGTCTTTACGGTGTTGCGGACAAACCAAGCGCATTTTACTACTAAACTCGACGCCTTCGAAGATTTAAGTTGCAGATTGCCACCCTCATAACACGACAATTTCTGGAAGGGAAGATATATGCGCTTTAAATCGCTGCATCGTTCCCTTACCGACCTGCTAAACGGTTCATTTCGGTCGACCCAGACGACACTCCCCACTGTCGCCAGATGTCCGCCATCCATTAATTGTTGTTACAGTGGTACACTTAAGTGAGCATTGAAATTATCTCAGGAGGATCAGATTTCTTTCCTCGTTCAACGCCGGTATTTTTAAGGCAATGGTAGAAATTATTTCTATCCCTTCAGACAATTCATCAATTTCTGCTTGAGGAAATTTACCCTTCATCGCCAGAAAATAGCCATCTTCACACAAAAGATGCCGACAATGCCTGACCATTTCAGCAAGGCTGGCAAAGGCCCGACTGACTACACAAGGGAATTTTTCATCGCGATACTCATTGACCCGAGTATAATGCAGATGGATGTTAGACACCCCAAGCTCTGCCGTCACCTGTTTTAGAAAACGTATTTTTTTTCCATTTGAATCCAGCAAATGCACCTGGATATCAGGACGCAATATGGCAACAACCAAACCCGGCAGGCCTGCTCCAGTTCCCACATCCAGCAAGGGATTTTTAATCCAGGGAATAATGCTGGCAGAATCCAGCAGGTGTTTAACAACCATCTCTTCCGTGCTTCGAATAGCAGTGAGGTTAAAGGCGTTATTCCATCGCTGCAAACTACTCAAATATCCACTCAGTCGTTCGATGGCCAGCGGATCCGGGGCGATGGCCAGTCCCTCAGATAGCAGTTGTAAACTCACTGAACTCAACATACCATTCCCTCAACCGGCCTTGGGTAAATCCATCCAGCGTTTTAAATGGATAAGCAGCAGTGAAACAGCAGCGGGGGTCACTCCAGGGATGCGTGACGCCTGGGCTAAGGTTAATGGGCGAACGTCCAGAAGTTTACTGAGCACCTCTTTTGATAATCCATGGACAACGGTGAAATCAAAGTCTGCCGGCAGTTTAAGATGTTCGTAGCGCTGCATACGTGCCACCTCATCAGACTGGCGTGCGATATAACCTGCATATTTGGTATTTATCTCCAACTGTTCAGCCACATCATCCGTTAGGTGTAACTCGCTGGGATCAACCACCAAATCATTGATGCTGATTTGTGGTCGACGCAACAACTCCTTTAAAGTGTATTCCCGCGAGAAAACCTCACCCGTTACTGCCTGTAGCCGTTGTCCTTCAACACTATCCGGTTGAATAACCGTACTGGTCAACCATGATTCACCGCATGCAATGGCTTCCCTGCGGCCTTCGTATGCCTGAATTCGAGGCAAATCCACCAACCCCAATTGCATTGCAACCGGAGTAAGCCGTAAATCAGCATTGTCTTCGCGCAGCTGTAAACGAAATTCGGCCCGGGAAGTAAACATGCGATAGGGCTCACGTGTACCTGCGGTAATCAGATCATCGACCATAACAGCGAGGTAGGCCAGATCCCGGGTCGGTACCCAAGGTGCCTTTTCCCGAGATTTGAGTGCCGCATTGATGCCCGCCAATAACCCTTGTGCTGCCGCTTCCTCATAACCCGTGGTTCCATTGATCTGCCCTGCCATAAATAATCCCACAATTGCACGGGATTCCAGCGTCGGGAAAAGATCTCTGGGATCAAAAAAATCATACTCAATCGCATATCCTGGACGGATGATATGCGCCCTTTCCATGCCTTTGATACTATGTACCAATTGAACCTGCACATCAAAAGGCAATGAGGTTGAAATACCATTCGGATAAATTTCCTGACTCGTCAGTCCTTCCGGCTCCAAAAAAATCTGGTGCGAAGATTTGTCAGCAAACCGATGAATTTTATCCTCAATAGAAGGGCAATACCTCGGACCGATCCCTTCAATGACCCCGGTATACATCGGTGAACGATCCAGATTTTGCCGAATAATGTCATGCGTCTGTGCATTCGTTGCCGTGATATGACACGGCACCTGGGCGGGATGTAATGCGGCAGAACCCATAAAAGACATCACAGGCACTGGGGTATCCCCCGGCTGTGGCTTAAGAATAGAAAAATCTATGGTCCGTCGGTCAATTCTCGGTGGCGTTCCGGTCTTGAGTCGCCCTGTCCTTAAACCCAGCGCACGCAATTGCTGTGCGAGCGCCGTAGAAGCCTGTTCACCTGCCCGCCCACCCGGATGGTGCGACAATCCGACGTGCAACATTCCCGCCAGAAAAGTCCCCGCTGTCAAAATCACTGTCCGACTTTTAAAGCGTAATCCTGTTTGCGTGATTACTCCACAAACACAGGAATTCTCAATAATCAGATCATCAACAGCCTGCTGAAATATCGATAGATTCTCCTGATTTTCTAAAACGTGTCGTATGGCTGCTTTATATAACAGACGATCGGCCTGAGCACGGGTTGCACGGACCGCAGAGCCTTTTCTGGAGTTCAATATGCGAAACTGAATACCTGCCTGATCCGCCGCCAGCGCCATGGCACCACCCATAGCATCAATTTCTCGCACCAGATGACTTTTCCCAATACCACCAATGGCCGGATTACAACTCATCTGTCCTAATGTTTCAATATTATGTGTTATGAGTAGCGTGACACACCCCATGCGACTGGCTGCTAATGCTGCTTCTGTACCGGCATGCCCCCCTCCAATCACTATCACATCATATACCGACTGAAAATTCATAAGGAACCCACCAAAAAAGTATTTATGGAAATAAAAACCTTTGATTATAACGCAAGCCTTGATCAAGATAACATAGTGCTGCTAAAAATCTGCAGTTCTACCTATGAAATGAGAGCCATTCTCAGTTAACTTTCGTGTTTATTTTATCAGTTTTGTGCGTAAAACCCCGCCATTCATGACGGAAATATAAGCATGTAGTTGACTGTTTTTTGATATGTCTGTAATGATAGCGTCATTTTTAGCAAAAAATGCCGTGCGGTCTACCGCCAGAGTGGATGGCAACGTCGTTGAGCGTTGGTCGCATGATCCTGAAGTGTTAGAAGTGGCATGGCAGCTCCTTGCGCCATCGCTTCGGGAGAAACAACTGTTTGTACCGAGAGACGGCGTGATGAGCACGAGTACCCACAGGCCCCGCACACGCCTTGGCGCGAACCCGTGTCAGCCGATAAACTGCAAACCCGTTTGGCACCGTTGTCGTCGAGCCGCTCCTTTGCAAAAAGGGACACTCGATGGGTCGCCAACGGGAGGAACGTCGAGTCCTTGGAGCAGTTTGCGTCAAAAGTTCTCTGCCTGGTCTGAGTAGGAGTAATATCCTATGCCCCAAGATAAACAGAGAACCCCCTGGCTTTAGCCATGGGGAGTGTCAGTGCCCGATATCCGGACTCTGATCGAGGTCGTGCCCTCTGGTTTCTGATGGATTTTGCTGGACAGTGTCCCATCACTTTAATTGGACCCCACGGGCTGTCCTGTTTTGCCATCATGTCTTAATCGGTGGTACGCTTCTAACTACGTTACATCAATCATTCTGTTAACTGGATCTCTTGTGTTTCAGGCCGCCAAGGCATGGCCTGGCTGCCAGGCCTCTTTTCGGTTGTGGTTCTAAAAAAGCATTATTTTGGTACACTGATGCCGTTTCATTGATGGACGATCATGCCATTACTTTAGCCATTTGTTTCGCTGACCTCAATTCAAAAAGTACGGTTGAGTTTATAGTCTTGTTAATTGGTTAGGTGGCTAACTAAATGATTTGGGTTAGGAAACATATGTCCATATAGAATGCTACTCATGTGAGCGTCAATGCCTATAGTATTCCGATCAGGGCTGATAGACTTGTTAATGGCTCTCTTAGGAGCTATTATTGATATTTCAGGCCATTCTCATATAATGGATCTCATTGAACTTTTTGGTTATATAGTGCTCTTATGGGAACGCCTAATAGAGAATCACCCCTACCTCTGCTCGTCGAACGGGCTATCCTTAAGCTGGGTAGTGATATTTCGTTGGCACGACGCCGGCGTCACCTCTCCCAAGCGTCTCTGGCGGAGCGCATGGGGGCCTCATTGTCGACGATCAGGCGTATGGAGAAAGGTGATACCCGTGTGCCTATTCACTTCTTTGCCCGCGCTTTGCACGTTTTCGGCGAGATACAGGCATTGGAAAATTTGCTGGATACCGCGAAGGACGATATCGGCCTGACCCTCATGGATGAGCAATTGCCGAAACGTGTTCGCCGCAAGCCTGGCGCTACGGGGGCGTTATGAAGGCTGGCTCGACATCCATTCGCCGGCAGGTTCAACTGTGCATGGGCAAGGTGGGACTGCCGGTTGGTTCGCTGGTCTATGTCAAGCAAGGTCAGCGTGAGAATACGGCTGTTGCTTATGATGAGTCCTGGTTGGGGAGTCCACAGCGGTTCAATGTTTCTAATGATCTGCAGTTGGTGCCTGGCTATCAGCCACACAAGGCTGCCTCACCGCAGGACTCTGTTTTTCATGGTGCCATAGCAGATACGGCACCTGATGCTTGGGGTCGACGCATCATTGCCCGTGACCACGCCAAGCGTCGTAGAAAAGAGCCGCACCTTTCTGCGCTTACCGAGATGGATTACCTGCTGGCAGTCGACGACTTCAGTCGTGTTGGCGCACTGCGGTTGTGCGATCCTGATAGGCATTGGCACCGGACGCTGCAAGAAGGTCGCCGCAGCACGCCGCCGCTGATTGATCTGGAGCGGATTTTTCATGCCAGTCGAGCGGTAGAACTCGGCCAAGAAACCATCGAGGACCTCAGCTATCTGCAAGGTAAGGGAACTTCCTTGGGCGGTATGCGTCCGAAGTGCACAATGGTGGATGAGGATGGTCGCCTTGCCATTGGCAAGTTCCCCAGTGTGGGGGATGCACGCAGTGTCACACAGGGTGAAGTGCTGGCTTTGAAGCTGGCTGCGAAGGCAGGCATCGACGCCGCCTCTGCACGCCTTGTATGTCTGGATGCCGTATCGATAGCGGTCATTCGCCGGTTCGACCGTGATGATACTGACGGGCGGATTCCCTACCAGTCCGCCGTTTCTCTGCTCCTGGCCGCACGTGCACAGGATCATAGCTACACCGAGATGGCCGATGCCATTCGTTCCTATGGCCATTCACCCTCGCAGGATATACAACAACTCTGGCGTCGTCTGGTGTTCAACCTGCTGATTACTAATGTGGATGATCATCTGCATAATCACGGGTTCCTGCATGTCGAGAAAGGGCTGTGGCGTCTGGCACCAGCCTTTGATCTCAATCCATTTCCAGACAAGGATCGGGAGTCGAAAACCTGGTTGTCGGAAGAAGACGGACCGATCACCGACATATCCATGTTGCTTGATCGAGCGGATTACTTCGCTTTGAGTGCTGAGCAAGCACTGGCTGTCTTGGCTGAGGTGCATGCCGCCGTGCTGGACTGGCGGCAACTTGCACTCTCCAAAGATGTTGGGCTTCGAGAGGAAGATCTGGATGATTTCGCACCTGCGTTTGAGCATGAGCAGATGGAAGCGGCGGCTGCATTGTTAGGGCGATAATAGGCAGGATTAACATTGATCGGTGGATAATGCCCAGTCGCCCTGTCAATGTGGCGGCGCAGGCCAACAAGACAGCACGAATTGTCGGGGTCGATTTAAGCCAAAAAGAAGCCTGTCAGCCAGACCATATCCGGGTGGCCTGAAATACAGGAGGCTAGGTTAATAGAAGGAAAACAATCATGAAAACAATCATGAAAAAAATGCTTGGCAAACCGGGGACGACTGAACAGTTTACCCCATAAACCCGACCTAACCGGGCAAATACCTGCCAAGCCATTTTACACTTCAGGTATGAACACGTAAAAGATTGGATAATTTTGGCTCAGGTTTTTCTGAGCGGCGCAAGATCAGCGCAATTTTGCCAATCTGCTGCACTAAAGTGGCATCAGTCGCCAGCAACAATGCTTGCAGTTGTTCCTGTCTTCCTTCGCGGTCTTCAGCAGACAGGCGTATTTTAATCAGTTCGTGATCATGCAGAGCACGGCTGGTTTCTTCCAGTAAACCGGGGCTTAATCCCTGGTTTCCCAGCAATATCACCGGTTTCAGATGATGGCCGATGCGGCGGTAGTGTTTTTTGTCTTCTGGTGACAGTAAATTCATCAACGTCTCATGGGTTAACAGGTAGTGCTAGATTATTTGCGAATGCAGGCCGGTTTTATTAGCTTGCCTGCTGTGCGGGAATACAGAATTCGAATACCGATAAACACAACTCATGTTCTCGAATGGATCGGCAAGAATTTGTTCAGGTTGTTCCAGACAAAACTTACCATCAATGTACCCACCCTATTGGTACTGCTATTATAGACAAATTAAAGCTGGCATTCAACGGTATACTAGGGCGATTACTCCATTTTTCTCTGGATTATTTGAGGAAAAGTTCGTATGGGGTTTATTTCTCACAAGATATCGCAATGTTAAAAGATTTCTGTCGTTTTACCGTGAAAATCGCATAAAAATAGAACAATTTCGTAATAATTCTGTTCTGTGCGAACAGCGACAACAGTTACTGGATAAGTTTTATCCTTCAGACATCAATTCGTCTTCATGTCAGTTGGAGCGCAATAGTTTGTATGGGAGGGATACAGATGGAAATTTTTTTACGGGAAGATGGCTTCCCCTGTGCCGCCTGTGGAGTTTGCTGCAGACGGGTGCATACGGTGAATTTTGAGCATACGCTGAATCGTGGGGATGGTGTTTGCATTAATTTTGTCGAAGAAACCAACAAATGCAGTATTTATGCACAACGGCCTGAATTTTGTAATATTGCAGCCTATTACGATCGGCATTATGCAGAGGTGATGAGTTGGTCAGCGTTTGTTCAATTGAATCTTCAGGTGTGTGAAATGTTAAAAAAACAAGCGATGGAAAACGGGGTGGATAAGGGTACTCACCGATAGAAGTTGAAATCAGGCTATCCAGAAAATAACCGATCTGCTTGCAGCAAATCGCAGCGTCTTTGCTCAAAAAGGCAAATAGCGGCAGCAGCGGCAACATTCAGGGATTCCACGGCATTAGAGGTGGGGATGTGAATGCGAGTGTGGGCCTGTTGTAACCAGTACAGGCTGGCACCCTGGCCTTCATTGCCAAATAGCCAGGCACCGGGAGCACTGAGGTCGCTCTGATAAAGCGATGTGGAATCTTGTAGACAGGTGACACGCAAGTGGCGAGGCTGCCACGGTGGTGTTGTATGCGAGATCTCCGTAGTTACTGTTCTCAAGTTCAATTGTGCCTGTGCGCCCATGCCGGCACGCAGACAGCGCAGCGAGTAGGGGTCGGCGCAGCCGGGCAACAGAAATATTTCGTAGACTCCAGCCGCTGCTGCCGTGCGTAATAAAGTGCCCAAATTGCCCGGATCCTGAATTCGATCCATGATGACAGCATGACGGCTGGCTGGTTGTGGGGTGCCGGGCAGGGGGGCTATTGCCATCAGTCCTGCTGGATGCGGATGTTCACTCAGTTCCTGCAGGCGTTGGCGGCTTAAATAGAGTCGGGGTGCCTGAACCTGTTGTAACAGGGGAATGATTTCCTTGTGGTTTTCCGCTTCCGGCTCCAGTATCCATTGTGTGGGTGCCAGGCCGGCCTGAATCCAGGAAGTGCAGAGATGAATACCTTCCAGCAACAGGCTTGCGGATTGTCGTCGTTCTCCGGGATCGGATTTCAGGCGCAGCAGGCTTTTGAAAACGGGGTTTTGTGCAGACTCAATATATTTATGTTTCATCAGGAACGGGCTGTGTGTATTGATTTATCGTATTCAGGAGGGAGGTCTGAGCAAAATTCTCAGGCAACGTGGCTTATGATGATAGAATACATCCATTACCATCAGGATGCAAAAGGCATGGCGCGCAGTAAAAGTAGTTCGGCCTGGCTGAGAGAACATGTGGAAGACCCTTATGTACAACGGGCGGTACGTGAGGGTTATCGGGCGCGGTCTGCCTATAAGTTGCTTGAGATACTGGAAAAAGACCGCCTTGTCCGATCAGGGATGCGTGTGCTGGATTTAGGGGCGGCACCTGGCAGTTGGTCGCAGGTGGTGGCTCCTCTGGTCGGTTCACAGGGGCAGGTGCTGGCGACCGATATACTGGAAATGCAGCCTCTGACAGGAGTCGGCTTTTTGCAAGGCGATTTTCGGGAGGAAAGCGTTGTACAATCCTTGGTGAATATGTTATCCGGTCATCGGGCTGATCTTGTATTATCGGATATGTCCCCCAATATATCAGGGACGGCGGCGGTGGATCAGGCGCGAAGCATGCATCTTTGTGAACTGGCTCTGGAACTGGCTGTTCAGGTGTTGCGTCCGGGTGGAGCGATGTTGGTCAAGGTGTTTCAGGGTGAGGGGTCGGATACGTTCCGTAAATCGATGGCTGCGGTGTTTCCGCTCTTGAAAACCAGAAAGCCAAAGGCATCAAGGCCTCGTTCCAGTGAGATTTATCTGCTGGGGCTGGATAAACGGTTGTAATTTCCTGTGCTTCACTGGTGTTGCAATAGTCTGGTATAACGTGTGGGCGTGCTTGAGGGGTATTGACTTGAAAAACTGGTTAAAAACTGGGTTGTGGTGGGTGGCTATACTGGCTCTGGTGGCTTATGTCTACAGTAACCTGGGTCAGCAGCCCACGGTGCAGGTCATGCCTTATTCGGATTTTGTGTCGGATGTCAGTGAAGGCAAGGTTCGAGTGGTGACGGTGGACGGCCTGAATATCCATGGGGATGAAGTAGTCGATGGCCATACGGTGCCATTTACGACGGTGCGGCCGGCGATGCAGGACAACAGTATCATGGATCTGTTGCTCAAGCAGAAAGTTGAAGTGAAGGGGGTCGCTCCCGAACAGCAGTCCTGGTGGATGCAGCTATTGGTGGCCAGCTTTCCGGTGATTATTATAGTGGCATTGTTCATGTTATTCATGCGGCAAATGCAAGGTGGAGCCGGAGGGCGCGGAGGGCCGATGACCTTTGGTAAAAGCCGGGCTCGTCTGCTATCGGATGATCAGATAAAAACCAATTTCAGTGATGTGGCCGGTTGCGATGAGGCTAAAGAAGATGTCAGTGAGATTGTTGAATTTTTGCGGGATCCGGGGAAATTCCAGCGCCTGGGTGGGCGAATTCCTCGTGGTGTATTGATGGTCGGTCCGCCGGGTACCGGGAAAACATTGTTGGCAAAAGCCATTGCCGGTGAGGCCAAGGTTCCGTTTTTCTCGATCTCCGGTTCTGATTTTGTGGAAATGTTTGTTGGTGTCGGCGCATCACGGGTACGCGACATGTTTGAACAGGCCAAGAAACAGGCCCCCTGTATCATTTTTATTGATGAAATTGATGCGGTAGGCCGGCATCGCGGTGCCGGACTGGGGGGAGGGCATGATGAACGTGAACAGACCTTGAATCAGTTGCTGGTGGAAATGGACGGTTTTGAGGCCAATGATGGCATTATTGTCATTGCGGCAACGAACCGCCCGGATGTTCTGGATACTGCATTGTTGCGCCCAGGTCGCTTTGACCGGCAGATTGTGGTCGGTTTACCGGATATTCGTGGGCGTGATCAGATTGTCAAGGTGCACATGCGAAAAGTTCCGTTGGCGGATGACGTCGATTCGGCGATCATTGCTCGGGGAACACCAGGTTTTTCTGGGGCCGACCTTGCTAATCTGGTGAATGAAGCGGCGTTGTTTGCGGCGCGGATTAATAAAAAACAAGTAGGAATGCATGAGTTTGAGCAGGCCAAGGACAAGATTCTCATGGGGACGGAACGGAAGTCCATGGTAATGTCGGAGAAAGAGAAATGTAATACCGCTTATCATGAGGCTGGGCATGCCATTATTGGTCATCTCATGCCTGAGCACGATCCGGTTTATAAAGTATCGATTATTCCGCGGGGCAGGGCGTTGGGCGTTACGCAGTATTTACCTGAAGAAGATCGTTACAGTCGTTCCCGTCGGGCTATTGAGTCCATGATCTGTTCGCTGTTTGGTGGTAGGGTGGCGGAGGAACTGATTCTAGGCAAGGACGGCGTCACCACCGGTGCGAGCAATGATATTCAGCGGGCGACGGAACTGGCGCGTAATATGGTTACCAAATGGGGGCTCTCTGACAAACTGGGGCCGTTGTTGTATGAAGAAGATGAGGGTGAGGTATTTCTCGGACGCAGCGTTACCCAGCGTAAAAATGTGTCGGCGCAAACGGCTGCTGACATTGATAATGAGATCCGTTCGGTGGTCGATCGCTGTTATGAACAGGCGCGCCGGTTATTGATGGAAAATCGCAGCAAACTTGATGATATGGCCCAGGCGCTGATTCAGTATGAAACGCTGGATCATACGCAGATTGAAGACATTATGTCAGGACGTACGCCGCAGCCGCCTCAGGACTGGCATGAAGGTGGATCCCCAAAAAATACCGGAGGTGGTTCGTCTCTTCAAGATAATGTCCCGGATAGTGCACATTCGACATTGATTCCCATGGTACAGCCGTTGCCTGGACCCGCCTAGTTCTGTCTGGCTGCTTTTCTGGACAATAGACTCAGGGCGAGAGGGTTACGATGGTCTGGACATTACGAACCCGGGGGCGGCAGTGGCGATCACTGCGCCCTTGGGTGATGGGTATTGTGAATATTACCCCTGATTCATTTTCCGATGGGGGGAGGTGGCTGTCGCCGGATATGGCGCTAACGCAGGCGTTGCAATTGGTGGCTGAGGGGGCTGATATTCTGGATCTGGGAGCCGCCAGTAGTCGGCCCGGATCATTACCGGTCGCTGCTGGCCTGCAACTGGAACGTTTATTGCCGGTTATTGAGAAAATACGTCAACAGACCGATATTCCGCTGTCAGTGGATACTTCAGATGTAGTGGTGATGCGTGAAGTGATTGCAGCCGGCGCATTAATGATTAATGACATCAATGCATTGCAGGCGGAAGGGGCTATAGAAGTGATCCGGCAAACGGGGGTCGCCTGCTGTCTGATGCATATGCAGGGAACTCCGGATTGTATGCAGGATCATCCGCAGTACCATCAAGTGACAACTGAAGTTCTGGGCTTTCTGGAAATGCGCTGGAACTGTTGTCTGGCGGCGGGAATCAATCCGGAAATGCTGTGTTTAGACCCGGGTTTTGGTTTTGGCAAACAGTTAGCTCATAATATTGAACTGATGCAGCAGTTGCGGCAGTTTTCCGCCAAGGGGCCGTTGCTGATCGGGGTTTCCCGTAAATCCATGTTAGGTGAACTGTTGGGGCAACGACCCGTGCATCAGCGACAGGCCGCAGGAGTCGCAGA
>JAJXWR010000006.1 GCA_021781515.1 Pseudomonadota bacterium | reverse complement strand
TACGTTCCGGTGGCCCCGGACAAGCCACCTCCGTGTTCATGCGCGGGGCCAATTCAAACCAGACGCTGGTGATGATTGATGGGGTGCCCGTGAATAATGGGCTGCTCGGTGGTGTGGATTTTCAGTACCTGTTAAGCCCTTCAGACATTGACCATATTGAAATCGTCCGGGGTCCTCGTTCTACCCTGTACGGTTCCGGTGCAGTCGGTGGGGTAATCAATATCATCACCCGCAGCAGCCAGTCTACCCATACCGAACTACAAGGCACCTGGGGCAACGAAAAAACCTACGAATCCAACCTGCGTCAAGAGATTCGCTCGGGCAGTTTTCATGCCGCAGCCAGTGTCGGTAATAACAATACCCAAGGCTACCCCTTGCTCTACCCGGTTCAGGATAATTCGACGACCCCGAGCGGTAATTTTTCCAGACACGCCAGCACCAGTGCCGGATGGAGTGGTCAACACTGGCAGGTAGACGCCGCCTGGCAAGAGCAGATGGGACACACGCAATACCTGAATACATTTAATTCGCCTCCGACACCGCTGGATCAGGATTTTAACCAGAGCCTGGGCCGATTGACCCTAAAAATTCAACCCGTGGATTTCTGGACTTCTACACTGAACGCTTCACGCAACATTGACAGTATCAACCAACGGCAAAGTTTCAGCCCCTTTTACACCGGGCAAAATCGCATTGACTGGCAAAATGACCTGACACTTCCAGGTCATCAACAACTGACGGCCGGATCGACGTATACCGACCAGCATAATCAGTTTATGGCGAACACACTGACCGCTAACACCTTTAACACCCTGGCCGGCTACCTGCAAGATCAGTTGAACTGGAATGACCTCAGTCTGCTCTGGTCTGGGCGTTACGAAGCCAGCGATGTATGGGGCGACCACGTCACCCAGGAAGCGACACTGGGTTATCAACTCCTCCCCGAACACCGACTGTACCTGACCCGTGATACCGCTTTTCGTGCACCCACCAGTGAAGAACTGTATGCGCCGGCGAGTTGGGGAGGCAATGCCGCCTTGAAACCTGAAACCTCTACCAACTACGAAATAGGCAGTAAAAATCAATGGGGTCCCTGTACCCTGAATCTATCGGTCTATCACCAACGGGTTAATCACCTTATTGTTCCCACCGGAGCCAACTATACCCTGGAAAATATCAATCAGGCGTATTTACGCGGCGTAGAGACGACGATCGGTTATCTGCAGGGGCCATGGAACTTCAACTCCGAACTGGATATTCAGCGTGCTACCGATCTGCAAACCGACCAGGATCTGTTACAACGTCCGCGCCGACGCTGGTCCAACAACCTCAGTTATTCGCAAGGTCAATGGACTGGCCAGATTAACTGGCATACCGCCAGTTCCAGTATAGCCTATGGACCGATCCCCCTGGGTGGTTATGGAGTGGTCGATCTGAGCAGTTCCTGGAAAGCACAACCCTGGCTTACCTTGCAGTGGGGGATAGACAACGTGGGTAACCGGATCTACGCACAGACGGCCAATTCCACCACACAATATTATCTGGCGCAACCCAGACTTTATACGGTTGGATTTACGGCAAAAATGTAACATCCATAATTACATCAGGATCAACCCAACACCCAAGCGAGAATAACCATGGGACACCGTTTAAGCAAAATCTACACCCGAACCGGCGATGATGGCAATACTGGACTCGCTGACGGCAGCCGGGTCAGCAAAGATGATGTGCGAATGGTGCTCCTCGGTGACCTCGACGAACTGAGTGCCAGCCTGGGGCTGCTGCGTTGTGAACTGACTACCGGCTCGGCGCTGGAAGCACAGTTGCAACAGGTACAACAGCAACTGCTGAATATGGGCGGAGATATCGCCATGCCTGGCATGAATCTGTTACCTGAGTCACTGCCTGCTGAAATGGAATTACAAATGGATCAGATGAACGACGTGCTTGGGCCACTCAAAGAATTTATTCTCCCGGGAGGCAACCGGGCAGCCGCCACCTGTCATCTGGCTCGCGCCATTACCCGGCGGGCCGAACGTCATCTGGTACAGTTGCACCGCCAGCACCCTCAGCCGGAACGTCTGCTGCGCTTTCTCAACCGCCTGTCGGACTGGCTGTTTGTCGTGGCGCGCTACCTGGCGCATTCCGCAGGAAGCCCGGAAATTCTCTGGGATCGCCGCTCCTCACAACAGTAACTGGCGTATGTCTTCCAGCAACGCCGCATAATCCACCAGAAAACGTACCGCCAACGCACCGTCAATCACCCGGTGGTCATAGGTCAGCGCCAGTGGCAAGAGCAGGCGTGGTTGCACCCCCTGTCCCTGCCATACCGGCTGAACCCTGGCCTGCGAGACACCGACGATGGCCACTTGCGGCCAGTTGACAACCGGGGTAAACCCGGTGCCACCAATGCTGCCTAAGGAAGAAATACTGATACTGCCCTGGCTCAGGTGTTCAGGCCGCAATTTTTGTTGGCGCGCCAATTGCGTCAGTTCATCAATACGGCGAGCCAAGGCAAACATCCCTAAGGACGCACAGTTTTTCAGCACCGGGACAAACAATCCAGTCGGCGTATCGACAGCAAAAGCAATGTTCACTGCATTTTTCTGATAGATCCCCGCTCCATCCAGACGTAACTCGCTATTAAACCGCGGGTATTTCTCCAACATCAGTGCCAGTGCCTTGACCAGAAAAGGCAACAGCGTTAATGAAACTCCCTGTGCACTGGCCAACGCCTTCTGCGACTGACGGAATTTTTCCAGTTCCGTAATATCCACCTGTTCAAACTGGGTCACTGGCACCACCTGGGCATGCGCCTGCGCCAAGTGTCGGGCACTGAGTCGCTGAATCCGGGTAAATGGCTGATAAACAGCGCCAGCTTCCTGCATCAATTTTTCCTGTTCTGCCCATTCAGCCGCTGCCTCTGGCATCGCTGTTCTCTCAACAGCACTCCCGACCGCTGCATTTTGCAGACGTTGACGTACATAGGCCTGTACATCTTTTTTCAGGATACGCTGATGCGGTCCACTGCCTGTTACTGTCAGCAGATCGACACCCAGCTCCCGCGCCAACCGCCGGACAGCCGGACCGGCATGTGCCCCACCCACCGAGACGGCAGCGACCACCATAGCCGCCGAAGCCTCCGCTTGCTGCGCTTCTTGCGTCTCAATTCCTGCAATAACTGGCAGTTGTCCGCCAAGCACCTCCGGGCGCAGGCGCAACATAGGTTCACCCGAATGCACTACCTGCGCTAGCGTTAATAAGGTTTCCAGCAACTGTCCCGCCACCGGGCAAGGAACTTCTACGGTGGCTTTAGCCGATTCCAGGAGCAATACCGCCTGACCGGCAGACACCCAATCCCCCGGCTTGAGCAACCAGGCGACCACAGTGGCTTCTTCAATACCCAAATCTGGCAACAACAGCGTCTGCACACCCACTGTCCCTTGTTGTGCCTCAGCCACCTCCGCCTGAGGCACCGATAATTCAGGTGCAACTGGCACTACTACCGGAGTCAGCGCCGCAGACACTTCCTGCAAAGCCGCCATCAACGTCCGTGAGTGCGATGCTGAAGCGGATTCAGCCGCCTCCACACTGCCCAACACCAGCAACGGATCACCACTTTGTACCGATTGCCCCGGCAAGACCAGAATCTCCTGAATCAAGCCACTGGCAGTGCAGGGAATTTCCATAGAGGCTTTGGCGGATTCCAGTACCACCAACGGTTGATCGACGACCACAGTTTGTCCAGGTTGCACCAAGATATCCACTACAGCGGCATCATCCGTCCCCAGATCCGGAAAATAAAGCGTTCTGACGTTCATAGTACTTAAGTTCCTGTTCCCCTGCGGCGGGATCAACCGCACTGACCGCTATGCTTTGCCCGGAAATATCGTCTCAGTCGGCAATCCAAAACGCTGTACTGCTTCTGCCACCATGCGTTTGCCAACATCACCCCGTTCTGCCAGTCCAGCCAGCGCCGCCACCACAATATAATAACGATTGATTTCAAAATGCGCCCGCAACTGTTCCCGAGTGTCAGAACGACCAAATCCATCCGTGCCCAGAACATGATACACCTCCGGTACCCAGGCACGAATCTGATCTGCGTGAATACGCATGAAATCGGAAACACCCACTACCGCCGCCCGAAAACTACGCAACTGCTGCGTCACCCAGGCAATACGCGGCGGATCCGTCGGATGTAATCGATTATAACGTTCCACCTCTAACCCATCCCGGCGCAGTTCATTAAAACTGGTCACACTGTAGACTTCAGCCTGCACAGCAAAAACATCCTTGAGTATATCAGCCGCCAGCAGTGTTTCTGGCAACAAAATACCTGCAGCCAGTAACTGCACCCGCCGCTGGGAATTCTCGGCCCCCCGCAGGCGGTACATTCCCCGCAGGATGCCCTCCTCTGCTCCTTCAGGCATCGCCGGATGCACAATATTTTCATTCGTCAGCGTCAGATAATAGAACACCGATTCCTGTTCCTGATACATCCGCCGCAATCCATCACGCACAATGACCGCCACTTCATACGCATAAGCCGGATCATAGGCAACGCAGTCCGGGATGGTACTGGCGAGTATGGGCGAATGGCCATCCTGATGCTGCAAACCTTCTCCATTCAATGTAGTCCGACCACTGGTCGCTCCCAGTAAAAACCCGCGGGCCTGACAGTCACCCGCTGCCCAGGCCAGATCACCGATACGCTGAAAACCAAACATGGAATAATAAATATAGAAGGGAATCAACGGAAGATCATGCACACTCCACGAGGTCGCCGCCGCAATCCAGGCACTCATGGCCCCCGCTTCATTGATGCCCTCCTGCAAGATTTGACCACGCACATCTTCCCGATAATACATCAGTTGTCTGCGATCCTCCGGTTCATACAACTGACCCACATTGGAGTAAATGCCGTACTGACGAAACAGCCCTTCCATTCCAAAAGTTCTGGCTTCATCTGGAACGATCGGTAAAATCCGTTCACCAACGACCGGGTGTTTCAATAAAATATTCAACATACGCACAAACATCATGGTGGTTGACGCAGGCCGTTCCGAACCTTCCAGCAAACTGGAAAATTCTTCCAATGCAGGAATTGCCAATGCCGCCCCCCGACTGCGCCGCTGTGGTAAATACCCCCCCAGTGACTGCCGCCGCTCACGCATGTAGCGCAATTCCGGACTATCCTCCTCAGGCCGATAAAACGGCACCCGCGCCAGCAATTCATCATCAAAAGGCATTGCAAACCGGTCGCGGAAAATTTTCAGGGAAGCAAGATTCAGTTGTTTGATCTGGTGCGTTTTATTAACCGACTCTGCATGTCCGGTTCCATAACCTTTCACGGTCTTGGCCAGAATCACCGTCGGTTGCCCCCGATGGTTAACCGCCGCATGATAGGCCGCATATACCTTTTGCGGATCATGCCCCCCACGTTTGAGTTGATAAATTTCCTCATCACTCAGATGCTTCACCAACTCAAGCAACTCTGGATAGCGACCGAAAAAATGTTCCCGTGTATAAGCGCCGCCGCGCATACTATAGGCCTGATATTCACCATCGACGCATTCCTGCATTCGCTGACGCAGCAGACCCGTCTGGTCTTTTTCCAGCAAAACGTCCCAGGCCCCACCCCAAATGACCTTGATGACATTCCAGCCTGCCCCGCGGAACACGCCTTCCAGTTCCTGGATAATCTTGCCATTTCCCCGTACAGGGCCATCCAGGCGCTGCAAATTACAATTAATCACAAAACAAAGATTATCCAGACGTTCCCGACCCGCCAACGCCAATGCCCCCAGGGACTCCGGTTCATCCATTTCCCCATCACCCAGAAACCCCCAGACCCGACGCCCCTGATCCGGAAGCAATCCGCGGTTAATCAGGTATTTATGGATATGCGCCTGATAGATGGCCATGATTGGCCCAAGCCCCATGGACACCGTGGGAAACTGCCAGTAGTCACGCATCAACCATGGATGTGGATAAGACGACAGCCCTTTACCCCCGATTTCGCGCCGAAAATTCTCTAATTGCCGCTCACTGATTCGCCCTTCGAGAAAAGACCGCGCATAAATTCCGGGTGCCGAATGGCCCTGAATATAAAGCATGTCCCCACCAAATGATTCAGTGGGCGCACGAAAGAAATGGTTAAAACCAACATCATATAAAGTGGCGCTTGAAGCAAAAGTGGCAATATGCCCCCCCAGATCTTCCTCCTTATCATTGGCGCGCATCACCATAGCCAGCGCATTCCAGCGGATCAGCGAACGGATTCGTCGTTCCATCCAAGGATCCCCAGGCCGTCTTGCCTCGTCAACCGGAGCAATGGTATTGACATAGGGCGTATTCAGCCCCGGTGGACGCAACCCTTTGAGCAGACCTGCTTCCAGCAATCGCTCCAGTAAATACTGAGCCCGTTCTACCCCTTCCTCCTTCCACACCGAATCCAGTGCATCCAGCCATTCCTGGGTTTCCTCAGGGTCTGCATCACTCCGATCAATCATCACTCTCCCCTCATCAGTGCTGCACCGTGGGATCAATCCCCTTGAACAGAGTATAGCAGGGGTGCAAAACAGCCATTACGTTCCTTATCATGGCCTTTGTTGAATTGATTGATAAGGTTTGCCATGCCCCTCAGGCAAAAAAATCCCCCCGGCGATTTGCTACCGACAATTCGTTCAGTCCCTCTGTCCATCGATTTCGTGCTTCTTCAAGGATTCCATAGAGGCATTTACAACGATTTATTGCTTGATCTACAAAAACCTACAATAACAATAAACAAACTGTTGTGTCGTCCCAAAAGGCGTGTGATGCGTTTCCCGTCGGCTTTGCATCAGCTGAAAACCCTCACCAAACTGCCTATGCAGTGTCGCCGCATCATACCTGACCACCTCCAGACCGCTGCATTTTTCAGGGCCCTCCTGTGCGAAAGTGGCCACGATCACGTGCCCTCCCGGCCTGAGCACCTTGGCAATCTGTTGCACATAGGCGGTACGCTGTTCCGGCTGCTTGAGAAAGTGAAAAACAGCGCGATCATGCCATAGATCAAAACGCCGAGGAGGCAGATTGGCTTGTGTGATATCACCGACCCACCAGTTCACCCTGTTCGACCACTCACCCAGACGTTTTTGGGTCACTTGCAGTGCGGTGGAGGAAATATCGAATACGGTAAGATCCATATAACCTTGCACCAGTAAATCATCAACCAATGTGGACTCGCCACCACCAACATCAATGATGGCCGACTGCTGATCATCGTTAATGGCACTCTTGATCAGCGCCAGTGACGTCTCCAGATGCGGCCTGTACCAGCTGACCGCATCTGGGGCCTTGGTCTGGTAAACCCGTTCCCAGTGCTTCTGGTTATCGTTCATACCTTCGCCCCAAATCATTTGCCCGGTTTCCAACATTTGTGAATACCAGGGATCAATTCCTACGCACCTCTTGCCTACGCACCTCTGCACACACCTGTTCCAGATGATCCAGCATAAAGGGGCCAGGACGTTCCAGCGCTGCCACATCGACCTGTCGTACTGGCAATCCCCATCGGCTCCAGGCCGCCAGTGCAGTCATTCCCTCTGGCAGGATAATCCGATCCGGATGCTGCATTAACACCCATTCCACAGCCACTTGCGGTGCCTGAACCGCCGCAACTGGCGCCACCAGAGCAATATGACAAAGCCGCAATGCTTCAGCCACATAATGACCGGTGGTCAACGTCATCAATGGTTGCGACCATACCTGATAAAAACCCCGTATCCAGGCGCTTCCCTGGTATTTCTGCGTCAATGTACTGATTTGTACCTGCTGACGTTGCAGCAACAGACGTGCCTGGGCATTTTTTCCAGTCAAAGCACCTAAACGCAGCAGTTGCTGCTGAACATCCTGCATTTGATGCACAGAGAACAGCACCAACGGTAATTTTGCCGAGCGCATGAGCATCAACTGATCGCCTGACAGTCCCTCTGGCCAGACCAGCACCGCCTGCGGACGTAATGCCAACAACGATTCCGCACTCCAGTGCCCTCCTGACAGGGGCAATTGTGGCACTCCTTTGCAAAAGTTCAGCGAGTTTTCTCCGACGACTCCGCCCGCAACCGTAGCAACCAAAGCAGAACACGCCCCCAAGGCCGCTACGGTCTCCGTCAGCGCAGGGCTCAGGCTGATCAGACGCAGTGCCCATGCCTCATTCGTGCCACAAAGCAACAGCAGCAATACGCCATTGCAGACGATGCCGATCCTCCACCAGAAACTCCGGATTCGTTGCCATGAATAAATACAATCAATCCACTTACAGCGCATACACGGTGGCAAGCGCCAGAACCACCAGGCCCAAACGATGCACCCGACGCACCCATGCACTAAGGAACAACTGCTGCGCCTCGGTCCCTGCAGCCGCCTCCCTGGACGCCAAGGTATTCTGTACCAGATCATGGAGCAAAAACAAACTGTCTTCCGGCAACAGCAACCGGGATCGCAGCCACTCCATACCGGACATAAAATCACTCATCATCGCCATCCCCAGCACCAACAGGCGTCCGGGCAACCAGTCGAGCCACAACAGCAGGCGCTCTAGCGGCAATACCCCGGTCATTCCCGACGGTTCAGCGTTCACCGCCACCGGTACCTGAGAACGAGCAACCAGCACCAGCAGCCCATAAACAGTAATCGCCACTGGCCCCAGAGCCACATACCAAAACAGTGGGGCCACCATGCCCTGCAACCACAACCTGGCCCAACGTAAAAGATGAACATCCCGCTCCGCATTCGCTTCTGCCGTGACCTGAACTTCTGCCGGCCAGTCAGACGCTTCCAGTGTGCGGACCCAGAACATCACCGTTAACCAGCTCAACACATCAAACCAAAGTCCCCACGTCAGGCCATATACCCGGTACAACAGCCACAGATAAAAGATAATGGGCAACACTAACCAAAGCAGCAAGGACAGACCGGGACGGGAATGTTCCGGAGAATTACCCGAGAGCAATCGCTGCCATTGCCCCCCCATCCACTGCAACAGCAGCTCCCGTATCGGCAGGGGAAACTGCTGATGCGCCCATACTGCCAACAAAATAATCAACAATTTCAAAATCCATCTCCTTTTTGTTGCCCCGAAAGCCACATTGCCTCAGGCAACACCAGTTTAGACCAGTCCCAGGACGGCCCCGGATCGGTCTTGCGTCCAGGAGCGATATCACTGTGCCCCACCACCTCCAGCAGTGTCGGGTACCTCTGCTTCAATTCGGCAAGGACCTGTGACAATACCCTATACTGCCGCTCATCATAGGGAATATGATCGCCACCTTCCATTTCTATGCCTATGGAAAAATCATTACAGGCTTCACGCCCTCGCCATCGGGAAACCCCGGCATGCCAGGCACGTCGATTGAAAGGCACATACTGCAATACGGCCCCACTGCGACGGATCCACAAATGCGCACTGACGCGTAACTGCTGCAAACCACCGAGTCCTTGCGCCTCCAGATCCTTACGCCCCAGTAATTGACCCATAAACAGCGCATCCACAGCACCTCCACCCCACACCCCAGGCGGCAGACTGATCCCATGAATGATGATCAATGATAATTCTACCGCTTCAGGACGGGCGTCCTGATGTGGGGAATTTCTCCATAACGCCTGCTTCAGGCGATGCGGTTCCTGCGTCATCAGGCCGCCTCTGTCTTGCGTTGACGTAGCCCGCTCAGCACCGTTTCTAGTGCCTTGTCAAACACCTGCTCCGCCCGATCCAGCAACCGCCACTGCCCCGAACGTACTTTTGTTTCCAGCTGCGCCGAACTGACCTCCAGCTCCTTGATGCCGCGCCGGTTAGTAAACACCAGTTTATCCACAATACGAATACGCGCCACCAGCTTGCAACGATCCACAGGCTGATGATCCAGACGTTCCACCCAGACACCAATCGGTAAGGTGGCAATCAGTCGGGTCAGATGATCGGCATCTACACCGGGTTCCACTGCCTGTTCCGGCAGGGAAACCGCAGCCAGCGTCACCCGAGCCACCCCATTCGCCTGTTGCGCTAGCGACTCAGCCGCCGTTTCTGATCCGGACACAACAATATGAATACGCTCTACCGGATCGGCGCGTAACTGACGTTCATGAATCGCTGCCAGTTCCTGCAACCATCGCTCAGCCTGTGCCGATTCCACTGAGGTTCCTTTTAAACCCTTACGCACATTCAGGAGAATCTTTGGACTTAAACTCTGCAACTGCTGCCGCCATGTGGCCTCATCGCGCACCAGAACACTCCAGATCAGTGCATCCATGACTTTAACGGCCTGCTTCCATACATCCGAATCCACCCCATGACGTAAACAGGTCAGAAAAAGCACCTGTTGCCAACCGTCCCGAATTAAATCCACCAGCACTTGAGGCACTTGTGTTCCCTGTAATCGTCGATTGATCGTTTGCGATGTCATCGCCCGCGCCACCTCCGAACGGGCCTTCCCTTCTTCAGCTTCACGAGTGCGCTTTTCCAGCAAATCCTGACGCTGACTGAACCGGGTGAAGTAGTCGCTGAATGCAGCTAACAACTCAGAAAAAATGGACAAATCATCATTGAACTCACGCACAATCCGAAACACAATAGACTCAATACGACTATAGAGATCTTCAGCACCTTCTGCCCGCTGGCTCCAGCCCATGCCGGCCTTGGTCAGGAGATTCAATAAACTTCTGGCGGGATGCTCCTGCTGATCAAAAAAGGTTTTATCCAGCATGGCCACTTTCAGCAAGGGGATCTGTAAACGTCCCAACAAGGCTTTCATTGGCGTAGGCAATGCCTCATCGTCCAGAATAAAATCAAAAATCATGGAAATCAGGTTGATCACATCCTCATCACCATGCCGCACCGTCTGTACTTCATCCGCACTGTTATTACTTTGCAATTCTGCCTTCAAAGAGCCGCGTACTTCCTGCACCGATAGGGTATGCGCATCGTCGACTACAGAGACTACCGAAGTTTTTTGTTGCAACTGGTCGAGAATAGCCAGCAAATCACGGGTCGGCAACGTCGTGACCTGCGCCCCGGCCGGTATGTCCTGTGGATTGATGGATACCGCCTGCACCGATGCCCCGATCGTCCGGTCGCCAACCACAAAACTCTGAAACTGACCATTTTGCGAGCGGATCAACCCCCGCAGCCAGGACAGTTCTTCCTCGTTCATCCCCCCCCCTGCGGCGGCACCCGATGCACCCGCAGCGCTTGAATTTTTTTTACCCGTTTCTGCCACCGATTTTTCCACACCCTGGGCTTTGGCTGTAGTGGCCGTTTCTTGCGCCTTGATAATTCTAGCCCGCGGCAAATCCGGGAGCACACCCTGCTCAGCCAGAAATTGATTGGCCGTCTCCAGTACCAAGGCGACATCGCTCAACAACAGTTTTTCATAGGTGTCCAGGCAGCGTTGCCGATCGGCCTCAGTCAACGCCCAGACCGCCAGCACCGGGTCAAGGATTTTCAATAATTGCGCCGGATCAAGCGGCAGATTACGTTCATTGATCTCCACTTTTTTAAGCACCTGAGCGAAGCGCTGCTGCAGCGCCTGCAATGCCTTGCTCTGCAATTTTCTGTTACGCTGAGCAACCACCTGGGTCTTCAATCCCCACTGAATGGCAGACTCATCCATTAACCCCAGTGCATCCAGCGACGATCGGCCCGCTGAGGTACGCATCGTCATGTAGAGTTGCTGATAGTTCCCTATATACAGTTGCTTAACCGTTGCCGATGAGCGCTGAATCTCCGGTAACAAAGCCATCACCCGTTCCTGTTCCGCTTCATCCACCGTACGGATATATTCATAAAATACAGCAGGCAATGCCTGCAAAAATGCCTCAAACAAACCGCTCAATGGCACCAGCGTCACCGTTTGCAAACGTTCAAGCACCTCTGGTAACTGTATGGCCGTTTTCGGCGCTGCGTTGGCCGGTGCGAGGATTTCCTCTCCACCAAATCCTTCTTCCTGCAAGCGGTCACAGGCCTGGGTCAACAAGTCAGGCAGTCCTTCCAGCACACCCGCCACAAATGCCTGCAACCAGCGGATACGTTCTGCACTCGATAATGGCGCAGAGCGAACCAACAACCGACGCATCAGCAAGATCAGGTATTCAGGATCATAGGGCAGCGGCAGATCGGGCCATTGCTTCCAGCCATAAACCCGCAGTAATCCCTCGCGCCAGGGAGTCAACAACTCCGTCAACTGATGGCGAATACGCAAGGCCATCGACTTGACCCGTACTTCTTCTTCCATTTCGGCCGTGTCTACCAACTGCAGCATATCCGCATTCAAGTCCATGGCGGCGTTGCGTGTGGCTGGCCGCAACCGGATATTTTTCCACATCCGTTCAAGCTCGTAATCCCAGTCCGTCGTTAATTGCGAGCCGAGTGGCGACATTCGTTCCCACAGGGATTCATCTTCTTCCTGACCGCCATCCAGAGCCGTCAACTGCGCCAATAACTCATCCATCAACCGACCTAATGCCTTGGCTAAAATGCCATTCCAGACAGTAATCATCGGTTGAAGCGGCAATGGAATTCCATCATCAGCAAAAGCAGTCATATTCAAAAGGCTCCTTACCACACCAGTTCAGATAAACACCTACGACATGATTTTAATGTATCATTATTTTAGCTATCATGGAGCGATACACTCCGGTTTTCAGCGATGACTTCACCCACGACATCAGAGGAATCAGATTATGCCTGAACCGTTCAGTCTGCAACAGGCGATTGTCCTAAACGTTGCACACGCACTGGCAGAAGACATCGGCAGTGGAGATTTAAGTGCGCAACTGGTGGCTCTGGAGCAGCAAGGTACTGCCCGAATCATTACCCGTGAACCAATGATTCTGTGTGGTCAGGCGTGGGTACAAGAATGTTTTCGCCAACTGGATCCGTCCGTACAGGTTGAATTTCTACATACCGATGGCAGCGAAATAACAGCCAATGCGACCTTGTTTACCGTCAAGGGACCTGCCCGCTCCTTATTGACTGGCGAACGTACCGCCCTGAATTTTCTGCAACTGTTATCCGGTACAGCCACCACAGTACATGCCGCCCTCCCCTGCCTGAAAGGAACCTCGGCACGCCTGTTCGACACCCGCAAAACAATCCCCGGCCTCCGCCTTGCCCAAAAATATGCGGTCCGTTGTGGCGGCGGCCACAACCATCGCCTGGGACTTTACGACGCATTTCTGATCAAGGAAAACCATATTATGGCCGCCGGCAGTATTCACCATGCCGTTGCCATGGCCCGCCGCACCGCCCCAGGCAAACCTGTGGAGGTGGAAGTAGAAAACATGCAGGAACTAGAAGCCGCCATCTCTGCAGGCACTGACATTATCATGCTGGATAATTTCACCATTGACAATATGCGTACCGCCGTAACCTACACCAATGGCCGCTGTAAACTGGAAGCCTCCGGGGGACTGGATCTTACGACCTTGCACCAGGTGGCGGCCACCGGGGTAGATTACATCTCTATGGGCAGCCTCACCAAGCATTTACAGTCCATTGATCTGTCGATGCGTTTCATCTGATAATCCCACACCAATTAACGGTTCCGGTTTATTCCCGCCACCACCACTTTGGGCATCCAGGCGGCATAGGCCCGATCTGACCCCTGAATATGATGCGTCAGCCAGTTTTTGACAAACTCCAGCATTTCAGCACCCACATCTTCACCTCGTTCAATCCGTTGTTTGAATGTCAGCACCCGCTCCACCAGACGCCGGTGCTCTTCTTTATGCTTCTCCAGATCCGGGTAGCTGGTACGTGCCAATGAACGTTCTTCATAGGCAAAATGAGTCACCGTATAGGCCGCCAGCGCATTGATGATACGCATTGCCGCCTTGCCTCCAATTTTCTGCTGACTTAAGCGGTAAATTTCATTGGCCAGTTCCACCAGGCGATAATG
Organism: Pseudomonadota bacterium; assembly: GCA_021781515.1. GTDB lineage: Bacteria > Pseudomonadota > Gammaproteobacteria > Pseudomonadales > Moraxellaceae > JAJXWR01. The sequence goes on along the minus strand of JAJXWR010000006.1, from coordinate 40,636 downwards.
CTGCCGATTAATCTCAGCGTCCTCCAACTCAAAATTTCTATCCCATGTAAAATAGTCGTTTTTCGCATCTGCCTCTCTGCGGGAGATCAAATCAAATCTCGACACCAACGACTTGATTTCCCCCCCCAACGTTGAGGCCACGGAAGCCACCTGTAATCCATCGGCCACCACCTGATCACAATGTTCCCGCATGGAAACCAGATTCGTTGTGCGCTGATTAATGGAGGCCGACACCGCCGCCTGCTCTTCCGCCGCCGTCGCAATACTCAGATTATTGCCCCCGATGACCTCAACATCCTGAGTCATCTGCTTCAGCGAGTGCGCCATACTACGGATCTTTTGCCGCCCTGTTTCTGCCTGTTCCACACAGATCTGCATCGCCTTGCCAATTTCACGGGTCTCGACATGCAACTGATCAATCATGGTGTTAATGCGCACGGTAGAGGTCTGGGTATTCTGCGCCAGTTTACGCACTTCATCCGCCACCACCGCAAATCCGCGCCCATGTTCACCGGCACGCGCCGATTCAATCGCCGCATTCAGCGCCAACAGATTCGTCTGATCCGCAATCCCCCGAATAGTATCGAGAATTGCACTGATATTTTCTGATTGTGATTCCAGATCACGTAAATGCGCCGATGCCTCCGTAATACCAGTCGACAACTGTTCCACAGAATCTTCCGCTTCGACCGTCATCCGCTCACTGTCCTGCGCCAGTTGCACCAGACGGGACGCCCGCTCCGCAGTCGTATGCGTGTTCTGCGCCACCTCATCCACCGCAACCGTCATCTGCGAAATAGAAGTCGCTACTTCGTCAATCTGCCCACTTTGCTCTTTTAACGACGCTGCAATCTGTTCACTGGCCTCTATCAGTTTGGCCCCAAGCGTATCGAAATACTCTCCCGCATCCCGAACATTCAATAATACAGAATTCAGTTCATTGACCACCGCTGTTAATGCCTGCGCCGTGGGCATATTTCCCCGATGCTCTGCAAAAAGCGTCATCAGACGCCGCACCTGCGCCAACTCACCGGCCGCCATCTGCTGCATAACCCCAATCCACTGCCGCTCATGCCGACGCAAAAAACCGGCAAGCCACCAGATCCCTGTTCCAAGCAGTGAAAAAACGCCGCACCACGACACCCAAAAAGCCCATTGTTCCAACTCAGCAGGTTGCATGAACGCCATAACCACCAAAGGCAGCAGCAGCACCAGAGCAACGCAGCCAACCACACCCCACAACAACAACCTGAACTCTGAATTCGAGTTCTTAGACTCCATACCCCTTCCCCTTGTAACTATCGCATAACTATTAAGCACACTACTAATCGTAGAGTACTCTTCCAAAGACTCCACCCTGATTCACACAACCAACCACGGCATACCCCAACAAAAACAGTCCAACGAACCAAACACCGACCTCACCCAATCGGGTTATGCCCTCCAGAATGGGTTTATTCAAGCATAAACTGGAACTTTTATCCACCTTGGCTAGACTCTTGGCTAGATAACGGCGTTGTTACGGTGCCGCTGATTGATAATTCAAAATGCTCACCAAAAGAATCATAATGAGACAATCATGATGAGACAGCAGACAGCAGACAGCAGACAGCAGACAGCAGACAGCAGACAGCAGACAGCAGACTATACACCTCATTCTTGCGAACTATTGAACAGGAAAATAATTATTTTTTTTCCGTGCTTGCCCGGACGAACAGGTTGAATTCTATCTGTGTTCCAGTAAACACACTCTACTGGAAAAAAAAACTACTGCATTGTGCCTGCATTCACTTCATGAACAAAGAATCGCTCGCTGAGCACTGGCTTTATGACTGGAAAGGCCGTTCAGAACTAATAAGACAGCATCGTAATTTTTTTTACCTCATTGAACAAGATACTGATTTAAAAAATATTGCAGGTTTTTCATTTTTTCTGAAACACTGGTTCACCCAACATATTGAACGCATTGATGCTGAAATGCTTGGTGAATTCCGTAGACGTTTTGGCTAACCCTGTCCGAGTACCCGGTATTTTACTTCCTGTGGAAATACCCTGAATGTGCGCCATTTTTGCCTGATTAAGAGACAATAAATACCTGACGTTCGACCACGCTGCTGGCGTTTGATGCGATCAAGGCAGGTATGCTAGGCTAGGATCGTCTGCACCATACTACTGATCAGGTATTCCGTTGTGTCTCACGTCGTTGCTCAGGTCGCCCTGCCGGTTCCGCTGCACCACACCTTTAGTTATCTGGTACCCGTCGCCATGCAGACACAGGCCGCAGCGGGAATGCGTGTTCAGGTGAGCCTGGGCAAGCGCCTCGTTATTGGCATTATTGTACAGATTGAAACTAAAGCGCATCTGGACTCCCCCCTGAAGTTGCTGGAGACCGTCCTGGATCCACGCCCAGTCCTGGATACAGCGCTATTGCAGCTGGCATTGTTTGCCCGGGATTATTATCTGCACCCTTTAGGGGAAATCCTGTTGCATATGTTGCCTGTGGCCTTGCGTCAGGGTGCTGCCAGTGAGCCTGAACCGCTGTTGCACTGGAGGCTTTCTGCGCTGGGCCGCCATATTCAGGAATCTGCACTCAAACGTGCGCCACGCCAATGGGCAATTATTCAAATCTTACGTGAAGCCCCCGAAGGATTAAGTCGTGAACTCGCACAAGTCTGGGGTATCAAACTCACGGAATTAAAAACCCTGGAACGTCGGGAACTAGTGAATTGTGTTGCCCTTGCACAAGATCAGCGAACGACAACCGCCTTCCCTTTACTGGCTGAAGTGCCTCTGAGTGCCAGTTCAGAACAACAACAGGCTATCGATCGTATCAACGCCTCTAGCGGTTTTGGCTGTTTTTTACTGGAAGGGGTCACCGGCAGCGGCAAAACCGAAGTCTACTTACAGGTGATTGCCCAGGTGCTGGAGCGACAGCAACAGGCATTATTGCTGGTGCCTGAAATCAATCTGACACCTCAGACGGTACAACGTTTTCAACATCGCTTTCGTTGTCAGGTCGTGTGCCTGCATTCCGACCTCAGCGACCGGGAACGACTCAACGCCTGGCATCTGGCGCGCAACGGTCAGGCAGGCATTATTATCGGTACTCGCTCGGCCCTTTTCACGCCTTTAAAAAATCCCGGTATCCTTATTATTGATGAAGAACATGATATTTCATTCAAACAACAGGATGGCTTTCGCTACCATGCCCGGGATCTGGCCATTGTGCGTGCCCGACTACACGGAATCTGCATTGTTCTGGGCAGCGCTACCCCGTCCCTCGAAAGTCTGCACAATGCCCTGGCGGGCCGATATCATGCGCTTGAACTCAAACTGCGCAACAATAATGCCACCCTGCCGCATCTTTATTTGCAGGACATTCGTCAACATACCCTCGAAGCCGGATTAAGCCAGGACAGCCTGAAACACCTGCGCCTCCATCTCAAACGCGGTCAACAGGTACTGGTATTCATCAACCGTCGTGGCTTTGCTCCCGTGTTGCTCTGTCATGACTGTAACTGGCGCGCCGCCTGTCCGCACTGTTCGGTCTTTCCGACGTTGCACCAGTCTGCTGGCGTTCTTCTCTGTCACCATTGTGGATGGAAACAACCCGTACCCGGGCATTGCCCCAAATGCAAAGGGGCACACCTGATTCCTCTGGGTTCCGGTACAGAACGTCTGCAAGGTTACTTAAGTATGCATTTCCCGGAATACCCTCTCTGGCGTCTTGACCGGGACTCGGTACCCAATCAGAAACGCTTACACCATACCTTGCAGGAAATTCACAAAAATCTCCCGGGAATAATCCTCGGCACGCAAATGCTGGTCAAAGGCCATCATTTTGCCGCCGTTAGCCTGGTCATTATTGTCGATACCGATGCCGGTTTATTCAGTGCTGATTTTCGTGGAGCGGAACGCTGTCTACAACAAGTAATCCAAGTGGCAGGCCGGGCAGGGCGAGCAGGCATTCAGGGAGAGGTCATCTTGCAGACACACGACCCAGAGCATCCGTTGCTGGAAATTCTCTTAAAAGAAGGCTACCACGCACTGGCCATGCACCTGTTGACTGAACGTGATGCCCTGCAACTCCCCCCCTATCGTCATCTGGCGTTATTGCATGCCCAGGCCAGCCATCCGGAATGGATTATGGAATTTCTCAACAGCCTGCATGTCATGCTGCCCCAGATCAGCCCCTTCGGTCCGGTCACCGCCCCCATTGAAAAAAAAGCAGGACAGTACCGGGCTCACCTGTTGCTTCAATCCATTTCCCGTAAGCAGCTACATATCGACTTGCAGCACCTCCCGCAACTGTGCAAGGAAAAAAGCCGCCACCAGATCCGCTGGTGGCTAGATGTCGATCCCCAGGATCTGTTATAACTACCGGACACCATGCCCCCTGATTTCCCCATTTTGGTCAATTTCACACATTGTAACTCAGACTATTCTGGCGCTGCCGCAGAACGAATGCCAGCAATTCCCCAAGAAAAATATTTAACTGAAGTTTTTCGTCAGCGGCCTGTCCCCGTGGATTGGGGTATTTCTGTAGCGCCGGAATCTGTTGCTGTCGGCGCTGCACCCGAACCACCTCAGCCATTCTGGCATCATGGTAAATATGTATCCGAAGATGAATCCCCGCATAGTGCAACGTCAACGGTGCCACCTGCCAGTGTAACTCAGCGACCCAGGTATGCAGAGAATAAGGGCGCAATGTCCAGGACAGAATGACGACTTCAGAACCAGCAGGTACCTCAGGCACCCCCTCTTCAATAAGCCGCAGCACCTGCTGATAATTCGTGGCACACACTTCCTGCAGTCGCAGTAAATCCACCCGGTATCTGCTCAACGCCGCCACCGTTGCCGTAACCTGTCCCGTTGCAGCATCAACGACTGCAACGCCAGCAATGCTGGTGCGTTGCCAATTCGCTGATTACAGGCGGCTTGCCATGCCTGATCCAGGCTCATCACCTCCACCCGGATATTCTCTCCTTCACTGGCCAACCCATGTATTCCACCGGCCGTTCGCAAATCCGCCTCCGCCAGATACAAGGAAAACTGCTCTGAACAGGAGGCAGGACTGAGGAGCACATCGACCACATGTTCCACACGCCCCAAGACCAGTCCGGCTTCTTCCATGGCCTCACGCCGTACCATCATTTCGCCATTTTCATCATTTTCCAGATAGCCGGCAATGATTTCCAGCAACCACCCCTCCTGCCCTGCTGCATAGGCACCAATACGGAACTGTTCGATCAGACACACCTCTTCCGTATTCGGATCATAAGGCAATACCCCGGCGGCGGCCCGCTTAAACATGACTTCCCGGCTGATAACCGGACTCATGCCCCCCTGAAACAACTCATGACGCAACTGCAGGCGCTCCGCACTAAAAAATCCCTGATAAAGCGGCTCCCGTTTCACGACTTCTACGCTACGTTTTTTTTGCACGTTTGCATCACCTGATCCGTTTACCCGGTTAAACCACTTTATACACTTGGGTTCCCTGCTCCAGAAACTCCTGACTTTTCACTTGCATGCCTTTTATGGCTTCCTGACGAATTTCCTGAGTAATCTGCATCGAACAGAATTTCGGTCCACACATTGAACAAAAATGCGCCAGCTTGTGTGGCTCTTTCGGTAACGTGGCATCATGAAAACTACGTGCCGTTTCCGGATCCAGCGACAAGTTGAATTGATCCTGCCAACGAAATTCAAAACGCGCCTTGGACAACGCATTATCCCGACATTGAGCGCCCGGATGGCCTTTGGCCAGATCAGCCGCATGCGCTGCAATCTTGTAGGCCATAATGCCTTGCCTGACATCATGTTTATCCGGCAACCCCAGATGTTCTTTGGGCGTCACATAACACAGCATGGCACATCCATACCAACCAATCATGGCGGCACCGATCCCGGAGGTAATATGGTCATAGCCCGGAGCAATGTCCGTCGTTAACGGCCCCAAGGTATAAAAAGGGGCCTCCTGACAGACCGCCAGTTGCAAATCCATATTCTCTTTAATCATATGCATTGGCACATGCCCTGGCCCCTCAACCATCACTTGCACGTCATGCGCCCAGGCACGCTGTGTCAGTTCACCCAAGGTCCGCAATTCAGAGAACTGCGCCTCATCATTGGCATCGGCAATACTGCCCGGGCGTAAGCCATCTCCCAAGGAAAACGACACGTCATACGCTTTCATGATGGCACAGATATCATCAAAATGCGTATGCAGGAAATTTTCCTGATGATGCGCCAGGCACCATTTCGCCATGATCGACCCGCCACGGGAAACAATTCCGGTCAACCGTCTGGCCGTTAATGGCACATAACGCAGCAATACTCCGGCATGAATGGTGAAATAATCCACCCCCTGTTCCGCCTGTTCAATCAGGGTATCACGCATGATCGACCAGGTGAGATCTTCGGCAATCCCTCCGACTTTTTCCAGTGCCTGATAAATGGGAACGGTGCCTATGGGTACAGGTGCGTTACGCAAAATCCATTCCCGGGTTTCATGGATATGCTTGCCCGTGGACAGATCCATGACCGTATCTCCCCCCCAACGTATCGCCCAGGTCATTTTTTCCACTTCTTCTTCAATCGAGGAACCGAGGGCAGAATTACCAATATTGGCGTTAATCTTGACCAGGAAATTTCTGCCAATAATCATCGGCTCCAGTTCCGTGTGATTGATATTGGCCGGGATGATCGCTCTGCCGCGGGCAACTTCCTGTCGGACAAATTCAGGAGTAATCTGCGCAGGAATGGAGGCCCCCCAGTGCTGCCCCGGATGCTGCCCCGAAGCGGAATCCTGCCGCAGATTTTCTCGCAAGGCGACATATTCCATCTCATCGGTAATTATTCCACGTCGGGCATAGTGCATTTGCGTAACATTCATGCCAGAACGTGCTCGCACAGGCGGACGGCGATGTGCAAACCGCAGTGACTGAGTGGTCAGATCACGTTCTCTTTGCAGGGCAAATGCTGAACTTAACGCCTCTAGTGGTTCAGTATCACCCCGACGTTCAATCCAGGGCCGGCGTATTGCCGATAACCCCTGATGCAGGTCAACCTGTACCTGCGGATCAGTATATGGGCCCGAGGTGTCATAGACCAGCAACGGTGCATTGGCCTCTGACCCTTCTGCCGTGGGTGTTGGGGATAAGGCAATTTGACGAAACGGTACCCGAATATCCGGGCATGAGCCCTGCAGATAAAATTTTGTAGAGCCAGGCAACGGCTCAACGGCCACTATCGGCGACTCGACCGCCGAATCAGAAACTTCATGTATCATAAGCACAACCATATCCGAGGAAAATAAACGGGTAGTGAACACTTGAAGCGTTCACTACCCACTATAGCGAACTGAATCCAGCCCGACAATAACAACAGTCCAGACCTAAGGCCTCTACAGAGGCAGCTTAACCACCTGAACCTGCAGAATCAACTTGCAGAATATACAGCTTCAAGTTACTCTTATATACCCCCCCCACTATATTGGAGGCCGTATTCATGCGATTTTATGGTACCACTTTTCTGTTGGTCAGCATGGGGCTGGCAGAACCCTTTGCCTTTGGACTGGATCTGCAGCAGGCTTATCAGGAGGCGCTAATTCACGATCCTTCCTGGAGTGCCACAATCAATCGCTACCAGGCCAGCCTGGAACTGCGCAATCAGGCACGATCTGCGTTATTGCCCAACTTTTCGGCCTCCGCCTCGCTCGGCAGTAATCATATCAACCCCAGCGAACCCATTCCATTTATTGGACTATACAATCGGACCTTCACCAGTAAAAGTTATGGGATTCAAGGAATTCAGTCTCTGTTTAATGCCGATGCCTGGCATGGCTACCAGCAGGCTCGGGCTTTAACTTCAGCCGCCAGTGCAGATTTTGCGCAAGCACAGCAAAAATTCATTCTAGACATTGCAACGGCCTATTTCAATGTATTACGTGCCCGGGAAAATCTGGTTTATGCTCAGGCTGAAGAACTGGCCATTGGACGTCAGTTCGCCCAGACAAAAAAACGTTTTGAAGTGGGCATGGCCTCTATCACCGAAGTGCACGAAGCACAGGCCGCCTCTGATACCAGCAGCGCCGAACGCATCAGTGCAGAGACCGCCGTCAGTTCTGCCGAAGCGGAACTGGGTATCCATACCGGAGGCGAGATCACCCAACTGGCTATTCTCCGGCCTGACGCTCCCGTGACAGACACGCCCAAAGATCCGGAAAGCGTGTGGATACAACGAGCACAGCAGCAGAACCCGGTCCTGCGCTCTGCCCGTTTCGCCTATCAGGCAGCACAGGAAACCACCCGACAAAAGCAATCCGGCTACCTTCCCAGTTTACAACTGGTGGGTAACTGGCAAGATATGAATACTGGGGGAGCCTCTCCACTCCAGGATGGGAAAAACAGTGCAATCGCACTCCAACTCTCCGTTCCACTCTACGCAGGCGGCCTGACTCACTCACAAGTCCGCCAATCCCTGGCCAATGAATATGCCGCCCAGGATCAATTGGACTTTCAGCACCGTCAAGTCACTCAGGACATCCATATCCATTACCTTCAGGTCAACCGCGATGCCGCCCAGGTCAACGCCAGACAACAAGCGCTAGCCTCCAGTCAGTCGGCCTTGCAGGCGACCGAGGCCGGTTATGACGTTGGCACCCGGGATATCGTTGAAGTCATGCAGGCACAAAAAGACCTTTATGCCGCCAAATCTGCCTATGCGAATGCCCGCTATGACTATGTACTCGACGGACTCCGACTCAAATCCAGTGCCGGCCAACTCGGGAATATGGATATTGTTGCCCTGAACCAATGGCTGGATCCACAGGCGCATATCAGTGTCGATACCCTTAACCCCGAGATACAACAACCCCCGGAAAACATACCGGCACCACCCACCCCCCACCTGCCTCCTGGCAGACGGCACCAATGACCCCTCTACAATTTCTCCAAACGCCCGCTTAATGATTCCTGGTGCAGATGTATTCTGCGCCTGCGCTCACGTCGGTAGTGCTGTCGTTCGCTGAGTCCTGGCCAGCGCATGCAGCACCAACGCAACCTGACGCTGCAATGCCCCACGGTTTGCCGACAACACCTGCTCTCCCGCCTGCACCATCGCCTGTCGCAGCGCAGGACGCTGCATTAATTCTTGCCAGACACTGGACAAGTCCCCCGCTTCCACCAGGCGCAACGCTCCTGCCTGCACCAATATTTCCGCAATTGTCTGAAAATTAAGGACATAGTGTCCCGACAACGTCGGTACTCCCAACAAAACCGGTTCCAGCATATTATGCCCGCCTAACTCCTGGCGCAATGAACCGGCCACCAATGCGATATCCGCCATGGCGTACCACAAGAGCATCTCGCCCATCGTGTCACCCAACCAGACCGCCGTGTCACTACGCAGTGTTTCAGCATCGCTACGCCGCTGCATAGACCACCCACCCGACTGCAAGAGTTGAGTAACTTCAGCAAATCGCTCCGGGTGCCGGGGAACCAGAATGAGTAAAGCCTGCGGATAATGCCGACGAAAATCCGTAAATGCCTGCAAAATGAGCGACTCTTCCCCGGCATGCGTACTTCCTGCCACCACCACTGGAAACCGCCCTGGCGTACGTTGCTCCCGCAATTGTTGCCGATCAAACGCCGGTCGTTGTGCATCAAATTTCAGGCTGCCGGTAACTGCAATACGTTCTGCAGGCACGCCAAGCCACTGCAACCGCTCCGCCGTGGCTGCATCCTGGGCAGCCACTTGATGCAGACAGTGCAGCATGGGACGAACCAGCCCCGGCCAACGCCCATAGCCTTGCGCCGAACGGGCTGATAACCGGGCATTGGCCAAAATGATCCAGACGCCCTCTGCCTGTGCAATAGCCAGCAGGTTTGGCCATAGCTCAGTTTCCATGATCACCAGTACCTGCGGCTTTAAGTGACGAATCCAGCGTTTAACAGCGGCAGGCCGATCCCACGGCAAATACGCCTGGGCTACCGTTGCCCCCAGTAGGGTGCGCACCCGCTCAGCGCCAGTCGGCGTGGTATTGGTGACCATGACCGTCAGGTGCGGCTGACTTTGCAGCACCGCCTGAATCAAAGGCACAGCCGCTACGGTTTCTCCGACAGAAACGGCATGCACCCACAGTGCACAGGGATGTGGTGGGACATACCATCCCATACGTTCCCCGATCCGTTGCCGGTAGGCAGGTGCGTGACGCCCGCGCCACCAGAGCCGCAATAATGCCACGGGCAAAAGCAGATTAAGTGCAACATTATAGATTTGCCTGTATATCCAGCGGATCACTAAATTCTCCCGGGCTTTATCCTTAAACCAGCCAGACGTGTTATGATTTGTCCATTAACTATACCTTATCCTTGTTTCCTTTCGAGTTTGCTTTTTACTTATGCATACAATCGACACTGATGTTGTGATTTTTGGTGGAGGAATCGCCGGACTGTGGACCCTGAATGTGCTGCGTCAGGCCGGTTTTGAGGCCATACTGCTGGAAAGTACGGCCTTGGGCGAAGGCCAGACCTTACGTTCACAGGGCATCATCCACGGCGGCATGAAGTACGCACTGAGTGGTTTACTCAGCCCGGATGCCGAGGCCATTGCCGACATGCCGGCACTCTGGCGTCAATGCCTGAATGGTCAGGGCCCCGTCGATCTTCGCAAGGTAAAAGTACTCAGCGAACACCATTACATGTGGTCAGAAAGTTCTCTGGCCGCACGGCTGACCACTTTTTTTGGCAGCAAAATGCTGCGGGGACGAATTGAAGCAGTCACCGGAGAGGCACGCCCCAGCCTGCTGCAATCACCTTCTTTTAAAGGCACCGTCTATCGCCTGAACGATGTGGTTCTGGATGTTCCTTCGCTGATCACTACCTTGGCAAATCAGCATCTGGATCATATTTACCAGATCAGTTCACCCAATTGCCTGATAGAGGTGGATGATCACCACCACACCCGGGCCATTGTACTCACACGCCATCAGAAAGAACCATTAAAAATTCTGCCAAAGTGGCTGGTACTGGCCGCAGGTAAAGGCAATCAGGAACTGATGCTGCATCTGGGCCTGCAATCGCCGGCAATGCAAATCCGTCCCTTGCATATGGTATTAATGAAACAAAAAGGACTCCCTCCATTTTATGCACACTGCATCGGAACCAGTTCCAAACCACGCCTGACCATTACCAGTCATCCTTGTAGCGATGGCGACCTGTTGTGGTACTTTGGCGGAGAACTGGCCGAACAAGGCGTTGAAAGAGATACCCAGATGCAGATTGAAGAGGCCCAACGGGAACTCAGACACCTGTTCCCCTGGGTTGATCACAGTGGTGCCCGCTGGAAAACCCTGCGCATTGATCGCGCCGAACCAGAACAGGAACAGTTTATGAAACCGGACCATGCCTTTGCCCGTTTATGCGGCAATGCCGTAGTGGCCTGGCCCACCAAACTCGCCCTTGCGCCCAATCTGGCACAACAGATTCTTGCCCTTCTGCAGGCACAAGGTGCTAAACCTGTTGCTGCACCACTCACTAAACGACTTGATCTGCCATTGCCACCCTTCGGCCCCACGCTAGAACAGTTGATGAGGAACCTGTGACCGCTTTACCGCAACGTCTGTTGGGACACAGTGGGATTTATACCAGTGCCATTGGCCTTGGTACGGTCAAATTTGGTCGTAATCTGGGAGTAAAATACCCTCGTCCCTTCGACCTTCCCGGCGATGCACAAATTCTCGATCTGTTGGCTCTCGCCCGGGATATGGGTATCAATACCCTGGATACAGCACCGGCTTATGGACTGAGCGAAGCCCGGCTTGGCCAATTGCTAACCAACCGACAGGACTGGATTATTGTCAACAAGGCCGGTGAACAATTCATCAACGGCCACTCTGCTTTCGACTTCTCTGCCGCCGCACTGAGACGCAGTCTGGAACAGAGCCTGTCCACCTTAAAAACAGACTACCTTGATGTTTTCCTGCTGCATTCAGACGGCCGTGACCTGGAGATCATCAACGAAGGCGGCTTGGACACACTGCAACGTTTCAAGGATGAAGGAAAAATCCGCAGCTTCGGCATGTCCACGAAAACCACCGAAGGGGCGATAGCCTGTCTTGAACAGGCGGATACCGTTATGCTCAGTTTTCATCCAGAGCATACCGAAGAACGTCCTGCCCTGGATTTTGCCATACAACAAAAAAAAGGCTGCTTTATCAAGAAAGTACTGGATTCTGGTCATATAAAATCTCCAGAAGCCCAGGCCGCGCATATCCGCTATGCCTATGCACACCCTGCGGCCTGCTCGCTGATTATTGGCACCTTGAACCCTGAACATCTGCGACAGAATGTTCAGGTGCTCATGAATCAACCGGCGAAGGAGTAACTTTCGCTGCCACTATCGCTCCATAAAACAACCCCACGTTAAGCACCTGATTGATCCGCACTTCCGTTGCTGCGCCTTTTACCATCCCAAATGCCTCTCAATATATTAGTTCCGTTCTGAAATAATCTCAGCAGCGCCGTCGGCATTTAACGCAGCAACCTCCATCACCCCTCTTTTTGTTGCCAAATATGCAACAATCTTTTGCAATCCAGGAAATCAAAGCAAAAGCACCCTCGCACACTATTATTTATTTATATTATTCATACTATTAACCATGAATCACCTGAAAATTCACTGAATTTAGGAACAAAAGTCTCAAATAATTCACGCTTCCAAAATAGTGAATTTTTGCTAGGATGAGCACAGGCACATGCACGTTGATTTAATCATTAAGTGCATGATAACGACATTTCACTACACGATATCCGAAATTGGAGCTTATTATGCAAAAGTTACGCATTTTACTACTGGGTGCTGCCTTGACTGCCGCTTCCACCAGTGTTCTGGCCGATCAGATCATTCACTATAAACTGGATCCTTGGCATACACAGGTACGGTTCACTTGGGCACATGTCGGTTTCTCAACACCCGGTGCCGATTTTACCGATGTAACGGGTACCATTGAGGGCAACCAGGATCACCCGGAACTGTCAAAGGTATCAGTGGTTATTCCAGTAAAATCACTGGACACTTTTGTTCCGGCACTCAACGAACACCTCGTTGACAGTGGCGATTTCTTTAAGACCAAACAATACCCCGATATTACATTTACCAGTACCGGCATGACACATATCGACAAAGAGGCCCGTACATTTGACTTAAACGGGACGTTGACAGTCAACGGCATCAGCAAGGACGTGGTACTGCATGGACATGCCAACAAAGTGGGGGCCCACCCTTTTTACAATAACGCCCCGGCGGCTGGCTTTGATGCCAGCACCACACTGAAACGCAGTGATTTTGGGATGAGCGCCTACGTTCCGATGGTCAGCGATGAATTGAAAGTCGATATCACTGTAGAAGCCATTGAAGCCAGTGCTTATGACAAGAAAATGGCAGAAATGGCCAAGAAAAAATAAACAACCCTGGATCAGTCTGTGTTTTTTTGCTCCAGCCAGTCTGCATAGCTGAGTCGTGGCCATTCGAAACGGTCCTGAGTATGACAGTAGGTAGCAGGCGACCCCATGCGACCTACTGGATTCCAGTCTTTGATGTGCATTCTTTCCCCCAACAGGGCGTCAGCCACATGGAACAGCAACACCTCCCCAAGGATCAGGGTATTGGGACCCAGTGCCTGATGGCTATGCAACCGACATTCCATACTCACCAGTACATCAGCCAACCGCGGGACTGCCACCCGCTGAGAAGGCAGTGTCGGCAACCCGCAGATTTCAGCCTCACTCATCTCCGGCGGAAAATCCGCCGCCGAAATATTCATCGCTGGCATAAAGTCCTCCGTCACCAGATGCACCACAAACTCACCCCGCTGCCGTATATTCACGGCGGTGTCCCGGGGCCTGCCGTCTTCATGACGACCGACGCTAAATCCCAGAATGACCGGTTCAGCACTCAGCGCATTGAAAAAACTGAATGGAGCCAGATTCAGGTTGTTTTCCGGCCCCACACTGGTGACCCAGGCAATGGGTCTGGGTACAATGAGATTGGTCAAGAGTTTATAACTGGTCGCTGCCGGCTGTTGCTGAGGATCAATTTGCATAAAAGGTTCACTCCGTATTATCAGTTTGTGCGTAAAACCCCGCCATTCATGACGGGGATATAAGCATGTAGTTGACCGTTTGTTTTGATCTGTCTATAATGATAGCATCAAGAGGGTTGATACGTTGGCAATCAAGACATTAAAAGTTCGAGTGCGTGATAAACACGCCAATCTTCTTGCAGCACAAGCAAGGGCGGTGAACTTTGTCTGGAATTACTTGAATGAGTTGTCCAGTCGCAGCATTTGGGAACGCAGGATTTGGGAACAAGGTCGGTTTCTTTCAGCTTTCGATATGCACGCCTACACCACAGGCGCTTCTAAAGAACTGGGACTCCATTCACAAACCGTCCAAGTGGTTGCGGCTGAATATGTGACACGGTGCCAACAATTCAAGAAATCCAGGTTGTCATGGCGCAAGTCCTCTGGCGTACGCCGCTCGCTGGGTTGGGTGCCGTTCAATACGGGTGCAGCGCAGTGGAAGCATGGCCAGGTCTACTTCAACGGCGAGCATTACCAGGTCTGGGACAGCTATGGCCTGTCCCAATACCGCTTTCGTGCGGGTTGCTTTAACGAAGATGCCCAAGGCCGTTGGTACTTTAATGTCGTAGTTGAAACCAGCGCCGAGGCCAGCCAAGGCACAGGTTCAGTCGGCATTGACTTAGGCTGTAAGACGGCAGTGACGGTCTCCGATGGCCGGCAGGTTACTGGGCGTCATTACCGCACACCGGAACAAAAGCTAGGAATTGCCCAACGTGCCAGAAATAAACGCGAAGAGGAATTACATCAACTGAGCTGCACACTCGTCAGAGACAATGCAGCATTTTTCGTTGGTAACGTATCATCTCAAGCCCTCATCAAAACCAACCAGGCAAAATCGGTTTTGGATGCGGGCTGGGGTATGTTCAAGACCATGCTGGAATACAAATGCGCACACGCAGGCGTGGTCTTTGAAGTTATCAACGAAGCCTATACCACCGTGACCTGTAGCGTCTGTAAAAAGCGCACTGGCCCTAAGGGTCAGGGAGATCTACGAATAAGGGAATGGAGGTGCGTGGAGTGCGGTATCACCCACAATCGCGACATCAATGCGGCCACCAACATTCTCGCGCTCGGACATGAGCGTCTTGCAGAAGGAATCCCCGTCCTTTAAGACGGGGAGAATGTCAATCTCATGGTATCAAGAAAGCTTAACATTATTTTTCCCGACCCGGCGGTTCCCGAACCCATCCCTCTTGTGCAGTTTGCCGCAAGGGGGTTTCAGGAACCACACTGAGAGTCGCATTTGCCCGAGAACCAGCAATCGCTGACCGTAGGAGAGTTTTACAATGCTATTGCGTGATCCCAGCCATTTCCAGTGGAATATAATTCCGATTTTCCTGTTGGTGCTTTATGTCTATGCCGACCAGATCGCAGCCAGACGCTGGTCCGTTTTACTGGCGGGTATGGCGTTCTGGCTGATGGACTGGATAAATGAAATCTGGAATGCCCTGCTAGCGCATTTCAGCCACTCTGCCCCGGCCTGGGGCACCCCCGGCAATTCATCGTTGATCCTGCTAAGCGGCCTGAACATTGAAATCACCCTGATGTTTGCTGTCATGGGCTTGCTGTCTGTGCGCATCCTCCCGGAAAACCCTCAACTCAGCTTCTGGAATATTAACAATCGCTTCTGGCTAGCCAGTATCAATTCACTGTTGTGCGTTATGGTTGAATTATTTTTACACCATATCGGCCTGCTCACCTGGGCATGGCCCTGGTGGAACAGCAGTTTCCCACTCCTGATCTGGCTGATTGGCTATATGCCCTTCTTTCTGGTCGCTTACTGGGTACACGATATGCACAATACCCAACGACAGCTACACGTCGTTCTGACCCTGGCTGGGGGAGTTAGCGCCGCACTGATCGTCTTTGGGGCCTGGCTGCACTGGCTCTGATCCACTATGCAGGATAACCGCCCCATGCCAATCCTCCACTCGCTCTGGTCATTGCCGGCGTATCGCCGGTTCTGGCTGACACGGGTAGCCACGATCATGGCCTTGCAAATGCTGCTGGTGGGTCTGAGCTGGCAACTCTACAGCCTGCACCACCGCGCACTGGATCTGGCCTTGCTTGGCCTGATCAGCTACCTGCCCCTCGTGTTGCTGGTCCTGGTGTCCGGACATGCCGCCGATCGTTTTGATCGCAGACGACTGGCCATGCTCTGTCAGGCAATGGCGTGTGTTATTGCCCTCCTGCTGGCCTGGTGGGCCTGGCAGGGTACGCTGGGCAGAGCCCATATCCTGATTCTGGTCTTTTTTCTGGGATGCGCCAAAGCGTTTGAAGCCCCGGCCTTAGCGTCGTTATTGCCAGGACTCGTTCCTGCGCCTCAATTGGCTCAAGCCCTCAGTGGTTCCAGTGCAGCCATGCAAGTCGCCGTGATTATCGGCCCGGTACTCGGTGGACTGCTATACCAGCCCGGACCGCCGGTGTTGTATGTCGGGGCCAGCCTGCTCTATTTGCTGGCCCTGCTCAACGTAAAACAAATCCATCTTCCCGATAAGATCACCGTTGCTCAGACTGTTCCCGACGCCCCTCAACAATTACTGGCCGGGATACACTTCATCCGACAGCACCGTCGCATTCTCGGAACCTTGTCTCTTGATTTGTTTGCCGTACTACTCGGTGGAGCCACCGCCCTGCTGCCCATGTACGCACAGGACATCCTGCACACTGGAACGGCGGGAATGGGACTCCTGCGCGCCGCTCCTGCTTTTGGTGCCCTTGGCACGGCTATTTTTTTGCATCAGCAGCACTCCCCACTGACAAAAAACAACACGATGTTTATGGCGGTGGCGGGTTTTGGGGTATTTACCATAATTTTCGGACTATCAGCCCACCTCTGGCTCTCCTGTCTGGCACTCGCCGGGGCAGGGGCCAGCGACATGATCAGTGTGGTCGTCCGTTCGACACTGGTACAAACAGAAACGCCGGATGTCGTACGCGGCCGCGTCAATGCCATTAATTTTCTGTTTATCGGCACATCTAACCAACTCGGTGAGTTCGAATCCGGACTCACCGCTGCCTGGCTAGGTCCCGTTGGTGCCGTTGTGCTGGGAGGAATTGGCAGCCTGCTAATCGCCCTGTTATGGTGGCACTGGTTCCCCGAATTAAGAACCCCTCCGGAAAACCATGCCCGCTAGCTTTACTGTATGTCTGGCCTTTGTTTGGCAATCACATCATCCCACTCACAGGTTTCTACCAGAGGCGTCGTATCATGCCCCACAATCATGCCGGCCAAATTACTCACCCCATGCACCAGCTTGTGCCCCCAATGCATTAACGTACGCGGTGCAGAAAAAACCGGCGGCTTTCCGGGGATAATGAGATCATTGGCCAACTGATTCAACTGACCACGCATCCGGTCAGGCTGAAAGACCTGCATCCGATGCTGTAATACATAAGCCAGATCCCGGTCTTTGAAAATCAGGAACCCGTAATAGTACATCCGGTCGGCGTCTTCTAACTGTGGCACGGCATGCGGATGCATTACCAGCGACACCATGGCAAACAACGCTTCCCGATCCTTGCGCACTGTTATATAGACTTTACCGATATTTTTGACGATCTTTATTTTAGGCGACGTAGGAATCACTTTACGTTCATAATTAGCCAATACCACCTCTGCAATGGTACGATCAGCCGCAAACGGCGGCACAACGGCCAGCGGATCCTGGTTAATCCGCAAATAATCAATGCGAAAAAAACGATTCTGTGCATCCCAGATATTCAGCGACCCTCCCACGTGGTCACAACCTTCCGTCAAAGTCACCTGCCCCCGAAATGAAACACTGTCCAAGGGCAAACTGTATGCTCGTTGCGGTGCATGATAAAATCCCATCGTCTGTTTAACCGTACTGGCACAACCCACCAGACCACAGAGCATTAGCACCACTATTCCAGCCAGCCTCCCCGAGATCAATAACGACCACCCGGCCCACCTCTTCTCAATTTTTATAGATTGCATCTTTGATTCCATCCCGGGCGTTATTATAGTATCGCTTTATAGTTCATCACACTTCCCTGCGACTGTTGCCAGGGATCCATCGGCTGCTCCACTGTCAACAACCCAGTCGCTCTGCCCAGATACTCTCTCTCTCCCATCGCTGAATTTCTTCACCAACCTCAAGAAACAACCCCATTGATAAAATGCAATCCGAAGGTTATTCTGGCGAGTAATCATTATAGCCCTCTGGTAAAATATTAAAAGCTAAAGCCCGCCGATGATGTGGTTAAAATGATCAGATTTACAATCCGCTACAACGAACTGCCGTTGTGACTGGCAAAATCCATGCGCCTCCCTTCGATACCAGCTTCGATCCCAGACCGTACCTGGTAAATAAAGCAAAGGATTCACTGTCTGACGGGTTGAGATTTACCATCGCATCCCCCACATTCAAGATTCTGATAGCCTCAATCAAAAAGGAGACAGCGTACATGACCACCATTGTAGCGGTACGCAGAGACGGTCGTATTGTTCTCGGTGGAGATGGCCAGGTGTCACTGGGCCAAACCATCATGAAAGGCAATGCCCGTAAAGTACGCCGTCTGTACCACGACCGCGTCATTGCCGGCTTCGCAGGCGGAACCGCTGATGCGTTTACGTTGTTCGAACGTTTTGAAGGCAAACTGGAAAAACATCAGGGGCAAGTTCTACGATCTGCGGTTGAACTCGCCAAAGACTGGCGAACAGACCGCATGTTACGGCGGCTGGAAGCCATGCTGGTGGTCGCCTGCCAGGAAGCCCTGCTGGTCATTGGTGGCAATGGCGATGTCATTGAACCTGAACATGACATCGTAGCGATTGGCTCTGGGGGTGCCTTTGCACTGGCGGCTGGCCGGGCGCTGCTAATGCACAGTACTCTGGATGCCCGAGCAATTGTTGAGCAAAGTTTATCGATCGCAGCAGATATTTGTGTCTACACCAACCATCAACGAACTATCGAAGAACTTGGTTTACGTACCGAAACCTGAACTTGTCAGGGGGTACAGGAAGAACCGCTGATTTCCATTGCAGCGGGTCATTAAACATTGACTGAAAGATAGCAACCTTTGCGGAGGATTAGAGAAATCAGGCTCCCTTTTTTAGACACACGTTTAGACCCAGGTTTAAACCCAAGGTTCTAATAAAAAGTCGCCTTGTTCCAGATACCGGAAAATTTCTCGAAAAATACCCATGAGCCAAATGACACCCCGTGAAATTGTACACGAACTGGATAGACATATAATTGGGCAAGCTGCCGCTAAACGTGCAGTGGCCATTGCCTTGCGCAACCGTTGGCGCAGAATGCAGCTGGATGAAGCATCACGCAATGAGATTGTGCCCAAAAATATTCTCATGATTGGCCCCACGGGTGTCGGCAAAACCGAAATTGCCCGACGCTTGGCAAAACTGGCCAATGCCCCGTTTATTAAAGTAGAAGCGACCAAATTTACTGAAGTGGGTTACGTCGGCAGAGACGTAGAAACCATCATTCGCGATCTGGTGGAACTGGCCGTCAAAGAACAACGCCAGCTACAGATGAATATCGTCGGCCTGCAGGCGGAAGAGAAAGCCGAAGAAAAAATTCTTGATGCACTGCTGCGCCCCCCAAGAAACATTGCGGATGAACCTGAATCCGCTTCAGCCAGTAGCACCCGACAAATATTTCGCAAGAAACTGCGACAGGGTGAACTGGATGACCGGGAAATTGAACTTGAAATTCCGGTCAATTTCGGCGTGGAAATCATGTCCCCGCAGGGAATGGAAGAAATGGCTTCGCAGTTGCAGGGCCTGTTCAAAAGCATCGGCCGCCACCGAACCCAAACCCGAAAAATGAAGGTTAGCGAGGCCCGCAAGCGTCTGCGAGACAGCGAAGCCGCGCAAATGATTAACGACGAACAAGTGCAGGCGCTGGCGGTACAGTCTGTAGAACAGAATGGTATCGTTTTTATTGATGAGATTGATAAAATCTGCCGCCGTGGTGAAGTAAGCGGTGCCGACGTCTCCCGCGAAGGGGTACAACGCGACCTGCTGCCCCTTATCGAGGGTTATACCGTCAATACCAAATACGGCATGGTACGTACCGATCATATTTTATTTATTGCCTCCGGTGCCTTTCATCTGGCCAAACCCTCTGACTTGATCCCTGAACTGCAGGGACGACTGCCTATCCGCGTTGAACTTAGTGCATTGACACCGGAAGACTTTGAACAAATCCTGACAGAACCACATTTTTCTCTTATTAAACAATATATTGCGCTTTTAAATGCCGAAGGTCTGCAGATTGATTTTACCAAGGAATGTATCCATCATCTCGCCAAAATCGCCTGGCTGGTTAATGAACGTACTGAGAACATCGGTGCCCGTCGTTTGCATACCGTACTGGAAAAACTCTTGGAGGACATCTCATTTACCGCAGCCGATCTGGCATTGGAATACCAGGGACGTATACTGACGCTTACCGAAGCTGAGGTAGAGAAGAAACTCGCCTCCTTGGCAGGAAATGACGATCTGAGCCGATTCATTCTTTGACCCCCATCGATCTTTCATCAGTCGATAATACGTAGGGTCAGGACAATTTCCACTGACAATCGCTGAGCTAGTGTGCGTATTCTCCCGGTATCTATTAGGCAAAGTGCCCGCACACTGGTAAAATGAACTATCGACTTCAAGGAGTGCACCATGTCTATGGATCATCCCAACTTACAACTGGTCAGCCAACGTTCCGGGCCTGCAACCAGCACTGCCGATCAGCTCCGCGCAGAACTCAACGAATTCCGGACCTGGCGTTGCCATCATGATGAGGCTTTTAGCAATCACTTCGTCAAATTACAACTCTGGCAAGTCAATCGGCTAAAAAACACGCATGCGCACTTGCTCAAAGACGAACGTTACCGGGCGGCTACTGAATTTTTCCTGTCAGATATGTATGGCGGACTCGACTTAACGGAACTGGCGAATGAAGTTGAACGAGCACTACCTATTGCCTCACGTCTACTCCCCGATTCCGTACTCCGTACCTCAGGGATTGCGCTGGAACTGAATTCACTCACCGGAGAACTCGATCAGCGCATGACAGAAATTCTTTTTGAAGACATGAAAATAGAAGAAGTCACCGCTGAAACCTACTGCGAAGCCTACCGACGCACCAGCCATCAGGAAGCACGGATCCGCCAACTGGATCTCTTTGCCGCACTTGGACTGGGACTAGATCGCTACGTCCGTTCCCGGGTTATCTATGCCACCTTCAAACTGGCGTTCCGACCAGCACATCTGGCCGGATTCGGCGGCCTTTATGATTTTCTGGAAAAAGGGTTTGCCGTAATGAAACCCATGGGCTCAGCCGTAGAATTTATCAACAGCTTTGCTCAAGTAGAACGTACCATATCCGCAAAAATCATGAATGGAGACCCGAACCCCTTCGGAACCTCGTGATTATAAGTCAACATCAGCACCCAAACCGGTTCAAGGTAACCACAGCCGCTGAACCGGCCTGAACAAAACCAGTGTACCCCTTACAGGCATGTTCTATCCGTTGTATATCTACGTGATTACACGATATCCCATGGACATCACGCTAACCATGCAAAAACACACTGATTTATCAAATAAAATTCGAAGGAACTAACGAAACAAGAGATCTAATTTTTGATAAGGCTTGGTATCAGGAATGGAGCGGGAGACTTCGTCGTCTCCCGGTGCTCATCACATCTATACTACTGGCTGTTTAGGTTTTTTGTTATTTTGAATTTTTTGTTTTTGCTTGTTTTTATTATTAATTTTACTTGTTTTTTATTATATATTTATCGTTTTTATTACTGCTTTTATTTTTATTATTATTATTATTATTATTATTATTATTTTATACTTTACTTTATTGTTTTTATCATCCTGCATGAAATATATAAAGCATGATCCGTGCCAATATTACTTATATTTGCAACACATTGAACTATATGGATTTATTAAATCACACATGATTCATCACCTGAATTTTTCGCTACGTCGAGTAACACCCCGTTACCTCATGTTACAACACGTAAAATGTTGGACAGTGCAAATACTCAGAAAGCAGGGACGTTATTCCAAAAACAGGATCAAGATTGAGCCAATTGCACCACAATTGCCGTGATGCTTGTGCGGGGTGAATCGTCTGCACGGTTCTTAGGAACGGTGGCTAAGTAATGGGCTGCTGTTACCCGATGCGAAATCGTTTTTCAGGATAAGATCGGGGCAGTCTCGCCAAAAAATCAGTACAATACAGTAAAAACGGAATCTGTTTGCCGCTATGGCAATGATCACTGACGGGATAGGCGTGTTGACCGGAAACACATACCAGAATTAATATCCTGACACTCCCCATAGCTAAAGCCAGGGGCTTGCGCTCACACTTTGGTCATCCAGTATATAGTTGCATAGCCGCTGCCTTCAAAAACCATGCATTTTTTGAGTTCATCTATATT
Organism: Pseudomonadota bacterium; assembly: GCA_021781515.1. GTDB lineage: Bacteria > Pseudomonadota > Gammaproteobacteria > Pseudomonadales > Moraxellaceae > JAJXWR01. The sequence goes on along the minus strand of JAJXWR010000006.1, from coordinate 18,051 downwards.
CCCCAATGCTTATCCAACAAACGGGTTAACTGTTACCTACAATGTTAGTAACCTTGAAATATCCACATTATTGAATGAGAAATCTGACCCAAATGTTGTTAGATGGTGACGATCCCTAAACAATAAACTACCATTCATCATAGGTTCGCATCGCTGATTTTTACAAAATGGCGTATAGGCATCTATGAATTTTACTTTTGGATACATTACAGAAATTTTATTTAAAAATTCAGTATAGAGCCGTCTTTTTTTATTCATATACGCAATGGATTCTGAGCAGTTTCTTCTAGTGCGTTGTCCTGATTCAAACATCCTTGCTAGCCATGGTCGATTAGTACATAAACTCGGATCGACATCAAACCCTGGACTATCAATGATGACAATAACATTTTTGTTGTATTTAATAAAACTATAAATCATGCTATTCATGACTTGTCCAAATGGATTATCTCTCTGATTTATTCTTCCAAAATAGTAGGCAATGAATACATTTTTTATGAAATTGTTTCGCAGGATAAACTTTACATTATTTTGCGTGATATCCTTAAGATATAATGGGCCAGATATCTCTATAAGCCCTTCATGATTCGTCATTAGTTTTTTCGACAATCCGAAAAAAAAATGATTGGCATGACTATCTCCTATCAGCACAGAATCTATTGGAGCCGATGAGTTTATTTGACAAAACAAACCGGGAAACTTAAAACCACCAAGACATTGCTTTGAGTAAACCATATCTCTTGGCCATGCAATTTGTGACCAGAAATTACCATCGACACGGGCTGGAAACCCATTGTGATTCCTTGTAAAATCACCTATTCCGCCCAAAGCCAACAATCCAATCAAACACAAGTAATAGAATTTGTTCGATTCAAGGTTGACAGACTGGCCTGATTTAATGGGGGATTCAACCCAGTAAAATGTTGCCCAAGCCAATACAATTGACAGGACGGCTAAAAAAACCAGCAAATAAGATGATGGCGAGCCAAAAAGAATTCGAGCCATTGAAAAAAGTGGCCAGTGCCAAAGATAAATTGGATAGCTTATAATGCCAAATTCAACGAAAGGGCGCGTGGCTAACAATTTTTTACTCATTCCTAAAGAACTGGGCGCAGCGATAACAAACAAAGCCCCCATAACCGGCAGAACTGCTATAAATTCAGGATAATATGTTCCTCCTTTTATATGAATGTAGGAAAAAATTATAATAATCAGTCCGCATAAAGCTATATATTTTCCCCAACATCTTCTTAGCAGAATTTCACGTATCCACTTTTCATTCATGGCAAGCATGGCTCCTGAAAGGATCTGCCATGCCCTATACTGTGGCAAAAAAAATCTGGCTACTGAATTATCTATTTTAGTATTCAATGTGATATACAGGCTGATTGAAATAATAGTCAACACTATATAATTTCTATAATTTCTAATAAATTTCCATCGCCACACCAAAACAAGAAACCATGGCCAAACAATATAAAACTGCTCTTCGACTGCAAGCGACCAGAGATGTTGTAGTGGTTTTAAATTTGCATCTACATCAAAATAACCTGCTTCGTTGACTAGCTGAAAATTACTAAAGAAATAAGAAGCATTGATCATGGCATCACCCAATGATTTGAGCTCATTGGGCATGAAAAGCAATAATCCAAAGATCCATGTAGTTAAAATAACAAGAATAAGTGCTGGAAACAAGCGACGTATTCTTCTTTTATAAAAATCAATGACATTGAATTTCCCAGCATCAATATCATGGATCAACAACTTTGAAATCAAATATCCTGAAATTACAAAAAAAATATCAACTCCTGTAAATCCTCCCGGCAGGATACCAGGAACAGCATGATAAATTAGTACTCCAATAACAGCTATAGCTCGGAGACCATCCACTTCTGGACGATAATGAGATATTTTTACAGGGATGCTTAGCAGTTTTTTAGACATGATTGATTTACAAAAATTTTAAATTTCATCAATAATAACAACGATATTATTTGCGTGAATCACTGAACATTTTGATAAACCGAAAATTCCGACATTGATTAAGCCTTATGCATTGCATAAATTTTCACATGTTTTCTATTATTCGCATTTTACAGCATACAACATGTCAATCCAGCAAAAGCAGATTCTCGCCAATTCTATTTCTTGTTGACTAGATAATATCGATGAATGAAAAATGCATTAAATTTAGAATTTACTCTTAAATGATGTCTTACTCACATCTAATATGGCGTGATTTCATATCTGCTCACCCAAAGTGATTTCCGGAGAATACGCCGGTAAAAAACCATCATGATTTTCTCCAGTTGCGTTTTCAGAAACTCCTGTACTTCTATACGCTGATAATAGCATACATTCTCAGCAATGAAAAAATGAATAACCCGCTGCATGATAAAGTTTTTTCAGGAATTCAATAACCACCTCGGTGTTCATGCGCTCTTCAATCACCTAAAAATACATGTCGTCCTGAGCAGAAACACCACAGATCAATGTATATAGCCAAAACACCCAGCACTATCGTTTACAATCGACATTCCTTGATGAGCGTCTCTGGATAGCTCTCATCAAGGAATGTCCCTATTTTATCAAGCATTTGTTTGTACGACAGGTACAGCGGCCATTATGTTTCTGGCCAAGGCAACTCATGAGCCGACAGATGGCACTATTTAACAGCAGAACCCCTCACTCTTTATTCAACAACGAAGTGCAGCAACGTATGGAGGGTATTCAATGAACAAAACTAAATTGGATTTCATAGTTAAAGGAACTCAACATCCTAATGATTATCATGCTGCCAATTGATTCATGCGGACAAACCACTGGCAGCGGCCGTCAGGATATCCATCATGAACGTCATGAAGCAAACCCCAAGCATGTATGGCTTTAATCACTCTTACACAACGCCAAAATCAAACTGCTAGAAGGTAATCAACAGGGTTCGATAGTACACGAAGATGGAATGATAAAGCTTACCACTCAACATTTAGAACTGCCGAGTTTTGCATCATAGCATGCGTTTTACTGACGTTTTACTGACAACAGAAAAAGTCGAGCAAGAGACTGTTATCGTGTCTTGCAGAGGTGTTTGTGGAGCGGGAGACTTCGTCGTCTCCCAGTGCTCATCATATCTATACTACTGGCTGTTTAGGTTTTTTGTTATTTTGAATTTTTTGTTTTTGCTTGTTTTTATTATTAATTTTACTTGTTTTTTATTATATATTTATTGTTTTATGCTTTGCTTTATTGTTTTATGCTTTGCTTTATTGTTTTATGCTTTGCTTTATTGTTTTATGCTTTGCTTTATTGTTTTTATCATCCTGCATGAAGCATAAAAAGCATGATCCGTGCCAATATCATTTATATTTGCAACGTATTGAATTATATCTATTTATTAAATCTCACATGATTCATCACCTGAATTTCTCGCTACGTCGAGTAACACCCCGTTACCTCATGTTACAACACGAAAAATGTTGTACAGCGAAAATACAGGTATCAGGTACGTCGCTCCAAAAAAGGATCAACATTGAGCCCGGGTGGATGGGAAAACCTGTTGGTTGGTTGGTTGGTTGGTTGGTTGGTTGGTTGGTTGGTTGACCGCCTCATACATTGATTGCATCGGATTAGTAAAATTTCAGCTTTCCGCCCGCCGGTTTACAGCCACCTGCGACTCTGAGTCTTGTCGATGGGACTGGTTCCTTAAGCGGCTTTGGCTTATGATTGGCATCCTTGCAGCAGTCAACGAGGCAACCATGCGCCATGGATGAATCCCAGGATAAAACACATTTTGGTTATCAGACGGTCAGTCCTGCTGAAAAAACCCATAAGGTCGCTGAGGTTTTTCATTCGGTTGCCAAATCCTATGATCTGATGAATGACTTGATGTCATTGGGCATTCATCGTTTCTGGAAAAAATATGCCGTTGAAATGGCTGGGCTTCGCCTAGGTCACACGGTACTGGATATTGCCGGTGGAACAGGCGACCTTTCATTGGCCTACTGTAAACACCTTGGTATGCAGGGGCATGTGGTTCTTTCAGATATTAATGACTCGATGTTGCGTGTCGGCCGGGATAAATTGATGGACTCCGGTTACGGAACCCGACTGGATTATGTACAGGCTAATGCAGAGTGCTTGCCCTTTGCGGACAACACCTTTGATCTGGTTAGTATTGCCTTTGGTCTGCGTAATGTCACTGACAAGAATGCGGCATTGAATTCCATGTGGCGAGTCCTGAAACCCGGCGGACGTTTGCTGATTCTGGAGTTTTCTAAACCGGTTTCTCCGCTGCTTTCGCATATTTATGATGGGTACTCTTTTTCAATCCTGCCTGCACTGGGTGAACTCATCGTCAGGGATTCAGCCAGTTATCGCTACCTCGCTGAATCTATCCGCATGCATCCAGACCAGACAACGTTAGTACGCATGATGGAAGCAGCGCAATTCAGCCGCTGCGAGTTCCAGAACATGACCGGGGGTATCGTCGCACTGCATCGGGGATTCAAAGCATGATGCCCTCAGTTTATAGCGTATTTCTCTTGAAATCTCTGGAAAAAATGCTGCATCTGGCGTTGCGTTACGACCCTGGAACCCAACAGCATTTACTGACTCTGGAAGGCAAACGCCTCTTTGTGGAAATTCATCAGCCAGAGATCAGTGTCATGGTCACCATACAAGGCGGCACTATTTTTCTGCATGCCGACCATACAGAGTCGGCACATGCCACGGTAGAATCACGTTCACTGGATCTGCTGCGGGAATTTTTTCGTTCTCAACCCGTGTGGGTGAATGGACCCGTACGTATCGCTGGCCAGATGGAACTGGTGCAAGAACTCTATGATCTGCTGCATCATATTGATATCGATTGGGAAGCACCGCTTTCGCAACTGATTGGTGATCAGGGAGCCCACCAACTGGGCCGCAGCTTACGCCAGCTGGCCCGCTTTACCCGTAACAGTGCGCGCATCATGTTTCAAAACAGTCGTGAGTATTTGCAAGAAGAACTTGGTGAAGTACCCATGCGTTGGGAACAGGACGAATTTTTTCAGGACATACAGGATCTTCGCTCTGACACTGACCGGCTGACTGACCGGCTGGCTCGACTCGAACAACGACTGAATACGCCGGATCACCCTTAATGAACTTCTGGATTAACCTGTTGCGCCTATTGAGACTATGGCATATCAGTGCGTTTTTTCACCTGGACTCACTGCTTCCTGCTTCCTTGCCGGTATGGGGACACCCCGTGCTATGGCTGTTCCGTTGTCACCCTGCCTGGTGGTTTCCTGCCCACCGGGGTCAACCCCAGGAACGTCTGCGGCTTGCCTGTGAACGTATGGGGCCGGTGTTTATTAAAATGGGGCAACTGATCGCCACCCGCCGTGATCTTTTACCCCCCTCCGTACTGGATGAACTTACAGGACTGCAAGATCGTGTCCGTGCCTTTCCTGTTCAACAGGCGATAGCGATTGTGGAACAGGAACTGGGACGGCCTCTGGATGAACTGTTCATGCGCTTTGACAGAGAACCTCTGGCGGCTGCCTCTATTGCTCAGGTGCATGCGGCTCAGTTGTATGATGGCCGCGAAGTTATTGTTAAAATTTTACGCCCGGGTATTCATCAGGCTGTAGAACAGGACATGCAACTGCTCATCTGGTTGTCCGGGCAGATTGAACAGCATTTTTCTGAAGCGCGTCGTTTACATATTCGCCATGTGGTTGAAGATTACCGGCAGACACTACTCAATGAATGTGACCTACTGCGGGAAGCCGCCAACACCCGGCAGTTGCGGCAAAATTTTCTGGATTCACCACTCCTCTATGTCCCCTGGATTGAAGACCGCTACACCACAAAAAAAATCATGGTGGCTGAACGTATTTATGGGGTGCCCGTCAATCAGGATGGCGCACTGCAACGTGCACAGATCAATCGTAAAAATCTCGCTGAAACTGGTTTGAGTGTATTTTTCACCCAATTGTTACGGGACAATTTTTTCCATGCAGACATGCATCCTGGCAATGTCTGGGTTGAACTGGACAACCCGGAACAACCCCGGTACGTCGCACTGGACTGTGCCATCATGGGCGCATTACGCAAAAGAGATCAAATTGCCGTGGCCCGTCTGGGGCTGGCGTTGATTCAGCGTGATTTTTCAGAACTGGTACGTGTTGCCTGGAGTCAAGGATGGGTGCCTGCTGGTACTGAACTGGAGCGTCTGGAAGATGAAGTCAAGGATCTGGTACAGCCGGTTCTGGAGCAGACGATTGCCACATTGAATTTTGCGCCGACCTTGCTGGGGTTGCTGGATCTGTCCCGGCGCTATCGCCTGACCATTCCCACGCAATTTGTACTCTTGTTGAAAACCCTGATTCACGTCGAAGGGCTCGGCCGCGGGCTCTATCCTGACCTGGACATCTGGTCTCTCAGTCGTCCGTTGCTAAGCCAATGGCTGGCTGAACAGGTGGGACCGCAAGCGCTCTGGCATCAGGCTAAAACCACTTTACCGCAATGGCTGACGTTTTTGCCTGAACTCCCTTACCGGCTGCAAGATCATCTCCTGCTCAACCAAAGCCTGCTACAGTTGCAAGCGTCACAAAATGAACACCTGCATCAGGTAGCCACCGGATTGCTACGGCAGACTAAAATGCGTAAACTGATGCTGGCTGGCTTGACATGGTGTCTTCTGGGGGTCTGTCTGCACCTTGGTGAGGCAGCGATTGTTGCGCCCCTGAGTCTCTTTCTGTTGCTGGGAATTCTTGCATGAATGCCGAAACGCTGAATTTGCTGGCCGCTATTCGCTGGAATCCAGAGGGGTTGGTCTGCGCTATTGCCCAAGATTATCTTAGCCATCAAGTGCTCATGCAGGCATGGATGTCTGCCGACTCATTGCAATTAAGCCTTCAGGAAGGCCGTGCGGTTTATTTTTCCCGCTCGCGCCATCGTCTCTGGCGCAAAGGTGAAGAATCCGGGCACATCCAGCGCCTGCATGAAATAAAGCTGGATTGTGACGGGGATTGCCTGCTGCTGCTGGTGGAACAGCAAGGAGGCATTGCCTGCCACACGGGCAGGGCCAGTTGTTTTTACCGATCCTGGCAACAACAACAATGGCAAGAAATTTTACCCGTTCTGCAACCCAGCGAGCAAATTTATGGACATTCTTAGCGAACTTGGGGACATTCTGGAACAACGTCGTTCTGCCGACCCGACCCAATCCTATGTGGCGCAGTTATATCAACAAGGTCTGAACAAGATTCTGAAAAAAGTGGGCGAAGAATGTGCTGAAACACTGATTGCCGCCAAAGAAGCTGAACACTCCGGTAATACTCAGGATCTGGTATATGAAATGGCCGACCTGTGGTTTCATTCTTTAGTATTACTGGCTCATTTCCATTTGGGGCACGAGGCGGTGCTAAAGGAACTGGCGCGGCGTTTTGACCTCTCTGGACTGGTTGAAAAAGCGCAGCGCAGTTAAACACCACGACATGAGGCCATTACCTGTTGCCTCTGTTATTTTCCGGAGCAAAAATGCGCCGGCAGTGCCGTTCCGTCTCGACGTCGAATGTATTTTGTGGTTTACTCTCTTGGCATCCGTAGAGCAACTCAGCCATGGCAACGGGAATACTGGGAATGACCAGTGGCCCAGCGGATCACCTACTGTGGTGTGGTGGTGTTGTGATGATGTAGCGCAATATTGCGCAATTTTCAGGAGCAGAAAACTATGCTTGGCAACCTCAGTATCGTGCATGTCCTGTTACTTCTTATTATTATTGCCATGGTTTTTGGAACTTCCCGTCTAAAAAATCTTGGCAAGGATCTGGGAAGCGCTATCAATGGATTCAAGGAGGCCATGCGTGAGGGGGAACAGCACTCTCAGGCACAACCGCCAGAAGCGTTGAACCACACGCCACCCGCCACGCCACCTACAGACAGCAGGGTCTCTGCGGCGGAGCATCAGCAGCGAAACTGAATACGACAGGACTTGGGGCATGTTTGATTTTGGCTTCGGAGAATTACTGCTTCTGGCCATTGTGGCACTTGTCGTGCTTGGACCGGAACGCCTGCCGCATGCCGCACGCATGGCAGGCGCATGGCTGGGGCGTATCAAACGCACCATGTCAGAAATCCAGTCTGAACTGGAACAGGAAGTCGCTGTACAGGAAATGTGCAATAATTTGCGTAAACAGTTACAAAGTGCAAGCACTCCAGAGCTTCAGTCGCAGTTGCAGGCGCAGTTGCAGTTAATTGAAAGTAGCCTGAAGCGTAGTACCTCTGAGAATCCTGATGCCCCCCATCCTCCCGCCTGACAGTGGCGAACAGTCTTTTTTCAGCCACCTTGACGAATTGCGCAAGCGCCTGGTGCGCAGCATTATTGCCTGTCTGGTGGTTTTTGCCTTACTGGTATGGCACGCAGACACCTTGTTTCACGCGCTGTCCGCCCCTTTACTCGCCCTGCTCCCTGTCGGTTCCCACCTGGTGGCCACCGACCTGACTTCCCCCTTTATGGCTCCTATACGCTTAAGTTTCATGGTAGCCCTGTTCGTTTCCATGCCCTACCTGCTATTCGAACTCTGGGGTTTTATTGCTCCGGCACTGTACCTGCAGGAAAAGCGCATCGTCATTCCGCTCTTGACCAGTTCGGTATTGTTATTTTACGCCGGTGTCGCCTTTGCCTACGAACTGATCCTTCCTTCAGTGCTGCATTTTTTTACCCATGTAGGGCCTGATAATGTACAGTTGATGACAGACATCAATCATTATCTCGATTTTACCCTAAAGTTTTTCATGGTCTTTGGGCTGGCCTTTGAGATTCCCGTTGCCACGTTTCTGCTCATCTGGAGCGGTCTTGTCAGTGCGGAAAGCCTAGCGAATAAACGGCGTTATATCATCGTTGGTAATTTTTTTGCGGCCATGTTTCTCGCTCCGCCAGATGCCTTTTCCATGATCATGCTGGCTATCCCTATGTGTCTGATGTTCGAGGCCGGGCTATGGGCAGGTCGCTGGATTCAACGCCACCCCGGTGAGGATCATGCCCGTTGAATTTTCTGTTATCCAGTAACGCCCCATAAAATACGCACTGTATTTACGTTCCACATCAGCACACCCACAGGATTCACCATCCTGCGGGCGTAGCCTCTAAACAGAACATACGAAAAGCAAACCCACAGTCACTACTTGGTTTTGCTGGTCGCTGCCTCTTTGCCAATACTTAACAGTTCCACCTTGAAAATCAGCGTCGCATTGGGCGGAATCGGACCGGCTCCGTTCTCTCCGTACGCCATGGCAGGAGGAATATAGAACTCATAAATACTGCCTGGGGTCATCAGTTGCAGTCCTTCTGTCCATCCCGAAATCACTTGACCCAGTTCAAAGGATGCCGGTTCATTGCGTTGATAGGAGCTATCAAAGATATGGCCATCGAGCAATTTGCCTTCATACTGCACTTTAACCGTGTCCGTCGGTTTAGGGTGAGCGCCAATTCCCTGCTTGATCACTTTATATTCCAGACCATCGGCGAGGTGCTTGACGCCGGGTTTCTTGGCATTGTCTAACAAAAACCGATCCCCGGCCGCTTTATTGGCCGCCGCCTCGCGATTTTTTTTCTCTGCCAGTTGCATCATCATGCGCGAACGGAATTTTTCCAGGGTATCCTTCATCTGATCTTCGTTCATTGCCGGTGCTTGTTTGGAATAGGCATCCTGGAATCCCTGCTCAAACATTGGCACATTCAGATCAGGAATATGCTCAGAATTCCCCTGTCCGGTTAAATACCCCAACGCATACCCGACTTGTTGATCATCTGTGGTCGGTGCCGCTGCGTGGGCTGACCAGGAAAAAATCCCCGCCAGCATCATACCGATAATTTTCCTGCTATGGTTCATTCATTCTTCTCCGGAATATTTTCTGACAGTCTCTTATACAAGCCGTGTAGCATAGCTGTAATTGAGCAAATTCTCTATGGTGATTGCTGGTTCGCTGAACGACCGGAACGTTATCTCTGGATTAAAGATTGTTTAAACAACCGCTGTATTAGGATATCTTGTGGTTGCCACCAGAAACATTATCCACACTGAACCGCTACCAGGCTATTTTTGCCGATGGATTGCCGCAAATGCACGATCAGATTCTGTGCATACCCTGCTTAAAATCTGCACCAGATCTGCACCAAATCCGCTCTACATAGGTTATTTTTAAAAAAATGCAAAAAAATTGATGCAGAACAGGCTCAGACACCCACCTTGAATCTCGCTTTTTTTCTCAGTTTCAGCTATGTTCCTCCTTGGCACAACCAGTGAAGAGGACGTGATATGTCTGCTGAAAACCCTGCCGGCAAAACCAAAGCCGGTTCCGACAAAAAAAGTGCAAAATCTGCTGAGAAATCGCTTATGGATATCGAACAACAAATTTCCCGAATTCAGACCCGACTGGAAAACACCCGTCAGAAAGCCCAACAGGAATACGAAAAACTGCTGGATCGTCTGCAAAAACATGCGACGAAGCTGGAAAAGAAGCTGACGGAGCGGCTGAAAAAACAGTTGGATTCCATCAAGGATCAGAACCTCAGACAACAGATTAAAGACGCCACTGATGAAGCGATCAAGGAAATCAAGATGGTCATCAATCTGGCTCGGGAAGATCTGCAGCAGGCACAGAAATTACTGCTGGATTTGCAGAAAAAAAGCAAAATTGGCAACTATTTCAAAAAAGCCTTGAAAAACACCCGCAATGCAGCAATCAAATCCGAAGGAGAAGCGCGTGCCGCCGTATCCAAAGTAGCCAGCAAAGCCGTTGAAGTCACTGAATCGGTGAAAGAAGCGGTAAAAGAAGCCGTTCAGGACGCTCAGGTCGCTGTCAAAGGTGCGGTTCAGGATGCCCAGGATGCCGTCAAAGGCGTCGTTCAAGATGCCCAGGATGCCGTCAAAGACGTGGTAAAAAAGACAGAAACTCCTGCAGAAAAACCAGCAGCTACCCGTACCCGCAAGGCAGCAGCCCCGAAAGCAGCCGCTTCGCCCAAGCCCTCGGTACCCCGCTCACGCAAAACAGTACCGGCCGCTGTCACTCCTGCGGACGCAACAGGGACAAGTGCATCAGCAAGCATTTCTGAACCTGTACCGGACAGTAAAATCCTCAATCCGCAAACTGATCTTGGCTTGCCTCCCCAGGACACTAACGCCTGATCACTGACCGTCTTGTGCCCGGAAACCCAAGTAGTTTCCGGGTCATTGCTCAGACCTTGTGTCGCTGCTGTGGTTTCTGCGTATCTCAACGGCTATTTCTTGCAAGCACTGTTGTAATTCGCTGATTTTAATCTGGTTCATTGCGGTTTTTTCAATGGCCATTTCACTATAGACCTGCAGGTTTTGCGATAACGCCTGTTCTGCTGGCATAAACTGCAGCGGCAAATACTGTACATGGTGATAAATCGCAGCAAATTCCACCTGCATCGCCTGCATTTCTGCCTTAAGTAACAGTTCCTCCCAGGTCGTCCAGATTGTTTCCCCCATTGAGCGGTAGGATTCTGCCCGTTGCCGGACTTCTGTCAGTTTTTTTTGATATTTTTTGTGAAAGGGTTCTACGGAGCGTAGTAAGGCCTGCATGTCTTCTGCGGCCAGGAGACGGTGATACGAAGAAACAAAGCCCAGGGCTGCAATCAGACTTCCATTCAGTGCAAAATGTTGTTGCAAACGTTCTGACCACCCACGAAAACAGGTCGTACGCCAGAGCGACAACACGTACTCCCATAAAGGGTTCTCCAGTACATATTCTGTCGTTGCGGTCACGGGCAGGCTCATCAAAGTACTCCTCGGTACTGGGTGCGACTATACCTGATATACTTTAGCTACTTTCGGACATTTCAGTGTATTTTGTGGTATTTTATTGCCCATGATTTGCCACTTCCCCCACTACTCATGATCGAACTCAAGCAGGCCACATTGTTTCGTGGTATCAAGGCCATTTTCTCTGAGGCCAGTTTGCGCCTGTTTCCCGGTTGGCATGTCGGCATCTGTGGCGAAAACGGTGCAGGTAAATCCAGCTTTTTTGCCTTGTTGCAAGGCAATCTTGGCCTGAGTGCCGGCGATCTGGTACTGCCAGCGCACTGGACAATCGCCAGCATGGCCCAGGAAGTAGAGAGCAGCGAACAGAGCGCTCTGGAATACGTGCTGGATGGAGATACGCACTTTCGGCAGATACAGCGACGGGTACATTGCGCCGAGGCCGCTGCCCACAGTAATCTGGACGCTGATCTGCATGAACTGGCGCTGGCTCACGCTGATTTTGCCGCATTGGGTGGCTACGAAACCCCTTCCCGTGCTTCCGCATTGCTGCACGGACTGGGTTTTAGTAATGCCGAGGAACAACACCCAGTCCAGTCCTTTTCCGGTGGCTGGCGGATGCGCCTTGGCCTGGCACAGGCGCTGATGTGCCGGTCGGATGTACTGATGCTGGATGAACCCACGAACCATCTGGATCTGGATGCCTTGCTGTGGCTGGAATCCTGGTTGCAGAGTTATCCGGGGTTATTGCTGCTCATCAGCCACGACCGGGAATTCCTCGACGGAGTCTGCGGCCATATTGTGTTGCTCGCCCACGAAGAACTGCGGTATTACCCGGGTAATTACAGCCGTATGGAACAGGCTCGGGCGGAACAACTGGTTCAATTACAACAAATGCGCCAAAAACAGGAACTGGAACGGGCACATCTGCGTTCATTCATTGACCGGTTCCGCGCCCAGGCCACCAAGGCTCGTCAGGCACAAAGCCGCATCAAACGCCTTGAAAAACTGGAATTGATTGCACCGTTGCATGTGGATTCTCCTTTTCGTTTTGCCTTTCGCGCCCCAGAGCGTATGCCTCGGCCACTGCTGAGTCTACAAGAGGGACAGACCGGTTATCCCGGCGCACCCGTCTCGCTCAGCCAACTGGAACTGCAGCTGAATCCCGGAGACCGCATTGGCATTCTGGGGCGCAATGGAGCAGGAAAATCCACGTTGCTGAAACTGCTGGCCGGCGAACTACCGTTGCTGGCGGGAAAGATGCACCAGGCGCAACCTTTAAAAATTGCCTACTTTCACCAGCATCAGCTGGATGCTTTCGCCGCCGACGATACCCCGTTGCTCTGTATGCAACGCCTGGCTCCGCAAACCCCAGAACTGCAACTGCGGCAGTTTCTTGGAGGTTTCGGGTTTTCCGGGGAGCGGGTCAGCGAAGCCTGTCACTATTTTTCTGGGGGTGAGCGCGCTCGGCTGGCCCTGGCCCTGTGTGCCTGGCAACAACCGCAAGTACTCTTACTCGACGAACCGACCAACCATCTTGATATCGAAATGCGCCTTGCGCTGAACCTGGCCCTTCAGGCCTTCACCGGGGCGTTGGTGTTGATTTCCCACGACCGTACTTTGCTGGCGTCCTGCTGTGATACCTTGCTGTTAGTGGATGCCGGCCGCTGTCAGCTCTTCAACGGGGATGTGGAAGACTATGCGGTGTGGCTGCAACAAAAGCAGAACTCCCCGACAGACGCCTCCACTGCGGACGTGTCCTCAGGCAGTGTGCGCAAAACTGATAAACGCCAGCAGGCGCAACAGCGACAGCAACTCCGGCCGCTACGGCTGCAACTGCAACAAACTGAAAAAAAACTAGAAGAACTGCAGTATCGCCTAAAACAGGTGAGTGCTGAATTGGCTGATGAATCTCTGTATCAGCCGGCAGATAAACCCCGCCTGCTGCAAACCATGGCCCTGAATGACACCCTGAGTCAGTCCATTGCCGCACTTGAAATACAATGGCTGGAACTCTCAGAGCAACTGGAACAACATGCAAACCCCTAGCCCGCTGCCCTGTCGGGCCGGGTGTGCGGCCTGCTGTATCGCTCCTTCGATCCACCAGCCCTTCTTTGCCATGCCCCGCGGAAAACCTGCCGGCGTCCGCTGTACTCACCTTGATGCCCAGCAACGCTGCCGTCTGTTCAACGACCCCTGGCGACCCGCCTGTTGTAGCGGCCTGCAACCGGCACTGGAGATGTGTGGCGATTCCGCCGGTGACGCCTTGCACTACCTGATGCACCTGGAATTGCTCACCACCCCCGGAGATCACTCATGACTTTTTTTTCCGCCCGAGCGCCGTTCCCTGCCACTCGCCTGCGACGCAGCCGCTATAAAGACTTCAACCGGCGACTCGTCCGTGAACATCATCTGTCTGTCGATCAGCTGATTTATCCAGTATTTGTGCTCGACGGTGAGAATCGTCGTGAACCCATCCCTTCAATGCCTGGCATAGAGCGGTTATCACTGGATCAGTTGCTGCTGGATGCCAGGCATTGGACAGACGCAGGATTACCGGCCATTGCCCTGTTCCCGGTCGTCGATGTGTCCCTGAAGTCGCTGCTGGCCGAGGAAGCCAGCAATCCACAAGGACTGATCCAGAGAAGCGTTCGCACCCTGAAACAGCACTTACCGGAGTTGGGAATCATTACCGATGTTGCTCTGGATCCCTTTACGACGCATGGACAGGATGGCATCATCGATAGCAACGGCTATATTGTTAACGACCTCACCACCCAGGTCCTGGTGCGCCAGGCATTGTCGCATGCGGAAGCAGGCGCTGACATCGTCGCCCCCTCAGACATGATGGATGGACGTATTGCCGCCATCCGTCAGGCCTTGGAGCAACAGGGCCTGGTCAACACGGGCATTCTGGCGTACTCCGCAAAATACGCTTCTGCCTACTATGGGCCATTCCGCGACGCCATCGGTTCTTCTGCCCAACTCAAAGGCGGCACAAAAGTCACTTATCAGATGGACCCGGCCAACCGCCTGGAGGCACTGCATGAAGTCAGTCTGGATCTGTCTGAGGGCGCTGACTTTGTGATGATAAAACCGGGACTGCCCTATCTGGACATTGTCCGCGATGTCAAGGAACACTTCGGGGTACCTACTTTTGTCTATCAGGTCAGTGGCGAATACGCCATGTTGCAGGCGGCCTTTCAGGCCGGCTGGTTACACCGTGAATCCGTGCTGCTGGAATCTCTCCTGTGCATCCGCCGTGCCGGAGCAGATGCTATACTGACGTACTTTGCCAAGGATCTCCTGGAGATTCTGGCTCGTTGAGGAGATCGTGGTGGATGCTGCCGTTGACCTGAATAATGCTGATTATTATCTGAACCGGGAACTGAGTATTCTAGAGTTCAATCGGCGGGTATTGGCACAGGCACGTGATCCAGTGCACCCGCTGATGGATCGTTTCAATTTTCTCATCATTTTTTCCAGAAATCTTGATGAATTTTTTGAAATCCGCGTCGCCGGCCTTAAACAGCAGATTCGCCTTAATCGGGCCAGCCCGGGTCCAGATGGGTTGTTACCGCAAGAATTGCTCAAGCAGATTGGCGAAATCTGCCATGTTGCCGTTGAAGAACAGTACCGTCTGCTCAATGAAGCATTATTACCGGCCCTGGCGGCAGAGAATATCCGTTTTCTCCGCCGGGATGAACTGACTGAGGCGCAGGCACAATGGGTAAAACACTACTTCCGTAACCAGGTGCTGCCGGTGCTCACCCCCATTGGTCTGGATCCAGCGCATCCTTTCCCGCGGCTCGTCAATAAAAGCCTGAACTTTATTGTTTCCCTTGAAGGCAAAGATGCATTTGGCCGGCAGATTGAACTGGCCGTGGTGCCAGCACCCCGCTCTTTACCGCGGGTGGTGCGCCTGCCCAACGAAATTACCCAGGGCGGCGATCAGCATGTCCTGCTGTCGTCGATTATTCATGAGCATGTCAGTGAACTATTCCCTGGCATGCTGGCCACCGGATGTTACCAGTTCCGCGTTACTCGCAATGCTGATCTGGCGCTGGATGAAGACGACGTCGAAGATTTGGCCTCGGCCCTCAAAGGTGAACTGCTGTCACGTCGCTATGGCAGTGCAGTGCGCCTTGAAGTGGCGGATAATTGCCCGCAGCCCATCCGGGAATACCTGCTGCGTAAGTTTTCACTGGAAGAACAGGATTTGTATCAGGTGAACGGTCCGGTGAACCTGGCCCGGCTCTGGTTGAGTATGGATCGTCCGCGCCTAAAATATGCGCCTTTTACCCCGTCCATACCGGACGCCTTGCAAAAGAGTGAAAATTACTTTGAAGCATTGCGCACCCGGGACATCTTACTGATGCACCCTTTCCAGGCCTTCACCCCGGTCGTGGAATTACTGCGTCAGGCGGCCCAGGATCCGCAGGTATTGGCCATCAAACAGACCTTGTACCGTACCGGCCCAGATTCAGAGGTGGTTCAGGTACTGGCAGAAGCGGCGCGTAATGGCAAGGAAGTCACCGCCGTGATCGAACTGCGTGCCCGCTTTGATGAGGCGTCTAACATTGAAGTCGCCAACGTGTTGCAAGAAGCCGGTGCCATCGTCGTTTACGGCATTGTGGGATTCAAGACCCATGCCAAGATGATCCTGGTCGTCCGCCGGGAAAAATCCCACCTCACCCGTTATGTGCATCTGGGCACCGGAAACTACCATGCGGGAAATGCCCGACTGTACACCGATTTTTCCTTGCTCACAGCCAACGCAGAACTGTGTGAGGACGTGGCAAAGATATTCCATGAACTCACCGGGATGGGACGAGCCGCCAAACTAAAAAAACTCTTCCATGCCCCGTTTACCTTGCAAACCCAGTTGCTCAGTCTGATTGAAGATGAAATCCAGTTCGCCCAGCAGGGGCGACCGGGACACATCATCCTAAAATGCAATGCCCTTACCGAAAAACAGATTATGCACGCCCTGATGCGTGCGTCCACCGTCGGCGTCCGCGTGGATCTGATTGTGCGCTCTATTTGCTGTCTGCGACCGGAACTGAAAGGCGTTACAGAAAATATTCATGTTCGCTCTATTATCGGGCGCTTTCTGGAACATACCCGGGTTTATTATTTCTCGCACGATGGCAATCAGAAAGTCTACTGTTCCAGTGCCGATTTGATGGACAGAAACCTCATTTCCCGAGTTGAAACCTGTTTTCCGGTGGAAGACCTGCAGTTACAACAACGGGTTATCCAGGAGGGTCTGCTCAGTTATCTACAGGATAACCGGCAAGCCTGGACCTTGCAATCCAACGGCCGCTGGCTACAGGAACTGGCCACGGATGATGTGTTGCCGGCACAAACCTGGCTGCTGGAGCGTCTGGCTCGCTGACAGATTTCCCTCCACTTTTCTTTCACTTTCCTCCACTTTTTGCCTGTTAAGGAATGTTATGGCTCACTATATTTATACCATGAACCGCATCAGTAAAATTGTTCCCCCCAAACGGGAGATTTTAAAAGACATTTCCCTGTCGTTTTTCCCCGGTGCGAAAATTGGCGTTCTGGGCCTCAATGGTGCCGGCAAATCAACCCTGTTGCGTATTATGGCTGGACTTGATCAGGATATTCAGGGAGAAGCCCGCCCGCAACCTGGGATCAAGATCGGCTACCTGCCGCAGGAACCCCAACTGGATCCGCTTAAAACAGTGCGGGGAAACGTTGAGGAGGGGGTGAGGGAAGCCCTGGATGCCTTGCAGCAACTGGATGCCGTCTTTGCAGCCTATGCTGTGCCAGACGCAGATTTTGATCAACTCGCCCGGGAACAAGAGCGCCTGGAAGCCGTGATCCAGACCTGGGATGCCCACAACCTGGATAACCGTCTGGAACAGGCTGCCGATGCCCTGCGCCTTCCTCCCTGGGATGCTGAAGTCAATCGGCTATCCGGCGGAGAACGTCGGCGGGTCGCCTTGTGCCGATTGCTGTTGTCTCGCCCGGACATGCTGCTTCTTGATGAACCCACCAACCATCTGGATGCCGAATCCGTTGCCTGGCTAGAACAATTTCTTAAAGAATTCTCCGGCACCATCGTCGCCATTACCCATGACCGCTACTTTCTGGACAATGTCGCCGAGTGGATCCTCGAATTGGATCGGGGACATGGTATTCCCTGGCAAGGCAACTATTCCAGTTGGCTGGAACAAAAAGAGGCACGCCTGGAGCAGGAACAAAAAACCGAGGAAGCTCACACCAAAGCCCTTAAACGTGAACTGGA
>JAJXWR010000086.1 GCA_021781515.1 Pseudomonadota bacterium | reverse complement strand
CGATCTGCGAGTACGTTTCAGTCACGACAATAACTATGTTTATTTGCTGCTGAAATTTCAATCGAGCGTCGATCCGTATATGGCCGTAAACCTGCACACCGATACATGCGTGCTGTATATGGATTTACTGCCTGGGTTCGACGTATTGTACTGTCGATGAACTCATTGGCAGTAGACACTGAGGCAGAGATACTCACCCAACTGATGGAGACAGACAACCTGCTCGCTGAGAAAGTAGAACACTCAGGACGACCCTCTGACACTCCCCATGGCTAAAGCCAGGGGGTTGCATTTTCACTTTCAACAGTTATCCACCTCGTTGGAGGCGTTTGCGACGACGGTATTCAATTGGCGTTTCCTGAGTCCAGCGTTTGAACGCCCGGTAAAAGGTACTCGGCTCTGAAAAACCGGTCAGATATACGATCTGCTCAATACGTTCATCCGTGCGTGCCAGCAGACGGCGGGATAAACGACTGCGATATTCATTGAGAATCTGGTTAAAACTACTATTAATATCCGCCAGTTGACTTCGTAGTGAGCGTGGTTTCATACCCAGTTCCACTGCCACTTCTTCCAGTGTGATCTCACCACATTCCAGACGCTGGGCAATTACCTTACGCACCTGATCGACCAGATCCAGGCGTTGCAATTCAGCCAGTCTTTCAATAGCGACCTGTTCATGCAGCCGTAACAGTTCCGGTTCGGCATGCCAAAACACCCGATCCAGAATTTCAGGACTGAAATAAATACGAATTTCCGCTTGTTCAAATGTTACTGGGCATCCATATATCTCTTCGTACTCCGCTAACGCTGCCCCTTGTGCATGATAAAAACACACACGCAACGCCACAAAAGCGCCATCGGTGACCTGGGCAAAAAATTGCAAGATCCCCGCCATCATACATTCTGCCATATGTCGGGAGGTGCCTTTCGACATGCCGGTGGCCAGATAACAATGATCACCTTCCCAACCAAAGCGCCCCAGTATGGCGTCACTTAACAATCGCTGGTACTGCAGCGCCCGTCGAAGACCTTCACCAAAAGTCGGACTACTGGAGAACAGATATTCCAGTACCTGGCCACGAAACCGCGGCAGATGTCTGGCTAGGTGCAACCCAATATGCGGATCCTGCGACACTTCTTCTGCGGATTGCCAGAAGATATCTTGAGCCGATACCGGGGTTCGCAAGTGCGGATCATCCAGAAGTGCCAGTGATCCTCCTGATTTTTCGAGAATCTTCCCGGCATCCAGCCCCGCATGAATCAACGCCTGCACCGCCAGGCGCAGCAGCACGCCCGAATCGGTTAGTTCATGCATGACTTATGCAACTCCTGGAAAAGTTTCAGGCGACCGCTCCAGCAGTTTTACCAGATCAAAGGCCGGTTCCTCGTAGGGATGTGAACTATACAATGCCTGTATAACCGCCGTTACGGCTTCTTCAGCAACCAGCATTTCCACCCGCCATTCCGCCACTTTTTCATCACAATCTGTCTGACCTATCCATGGCTGTGCACCAGGCAACGGCCTGAACTGCCCCTGCCCCAACACTTGCCAGGCACAGCGATCATAACTGCCCAGTCGCCCGGCTCCCGCCGCAAACAGTGCCTCTTTGACGTCAGATAACGCCTCCTGCGGAATATAAACTGTTAACTTGTAGCTCATGCCACAAACACCCTCGCATTATAAAAAAGCTGCATCCACGGTGCATCATCCATCGCCGGATCCGCATGTGTCAGTTCTGTACTGTACTGCCGCCAGGTCTGTTGCACCCGACGAAACACCCGTTCCGGATGCGGCATCATGATAGTGGTCCGGCCATCCCGACTGCTTAACGCCGTAATGCCCCCCAGTGAACCATTCGGGTTAAAAGGATAGCGCATAGTCGGCATCCCTTGATGATCCACGTAGCGTAGCGCAATACACTCCGATTGTCGCACCACATTCCAGTCTGCGGCTACCGCCCGCCCTTCCCCATGCGCCACCGCCACCGGTAACAGCGATCCCACCATGCCTTTGAGTAATACCGAGGGGGAGGGCATGACTTCCACCATCACCGTCCGCGCCTCAAACTGTTCGCTCATATTTCGTTCAAAATGCGGCCAGAAATCAGCACCAGGTATCAGATCACGCAGCTGCGACAACATTTGACAGCCGTTACATACCCCCAGGGTAAAGGTATCCTGCCGCTGAAAAAAAGCCGCCATCAAATCCCTGACTCTGGGATGATGTTGAATCGTTCTGGCCCATCCCCCACCGGCACCGAGCACATCGCCATAAGAAAATCCGCCACAGGCCACCAATCCCTGCATCCCGGTCAGCTGCTGCCGTCCTGCCATCAGATCCGACATATGGACATCCACCGGGCTAAATCCGGCTCGCTCAAAGGCAGCGGCCATTTCCATATGGCCATTGACCCCCTGTTCCCGCAAAATCGCCACTTGGGGGCGACTGTTTTTCCGCAGAAACGGCGCAACAATTTCCTGATCGACACCGAAGACGGGCTGCTCCTGTAATCCCGGGTCATTGCGATCCAGTAACCCATCGAATTCTTCTTGCGCACACTCCGCATTGTCTCGCAGTGCCTGTATCCGGTAGCTGGTCTCCGACCAGAGACGCTGCAAAAACTGCCGCGGCTGACAATAAACCGTTTTATGATCTTGCCGGATAATAATTAAATCCTCAGGACTCAGCCGCGCCACGGGATAAACATGACCGCTCAACGCCGTTGCCGCCAGTAGCGCCATCACGGCGGTGACCTTGGCCTGACGCACCTGCAAAACAATGCCCAACCCTTCATGAAACAAGGCAGTCTGCAAATCAGGTCCTGGCAATACGGCTCCATCAATAATCAGCCCCGTATGCCCGGCAAAGGCCATTTCCAGCAACGTAACAATCAAGCCTCCATCCGAACGGTCATGATAAGCCAGAACAGCTGACAATGCCCTGATCTTAGGCAGACATTCTTTCAAGGCTAGCAGACCGGACAAGGAGGCGTCCGGTGCTTCAGTACCGGTTTCTGAGTACACCTGTGCCAGCGCACTGCCCCCTAGTGCTGTTTGCCCCATCGCCAGATCAATCAGCAATAACGTACTTTCTTCCTGGATCAACTGCGGCGTCCAGGTCTCCCGCACGTCATCCAGCGCCGCTGCCGCCGTCACCACCAGCGACACCGGGGAAACCACCTCCCGTTGCTCGCCTTGCACCTGCCACTGGGTTCGCATCGACAATGAATCTTTACCTACCGGAATACACAAACCTAAAGCCGGACAAAACTCCATGCCTACCGCCTGTACCGCCTGAAACAGAAACCAGTCCTCTCGTGCCTCGCCACAGGCCGCCATCCAGTTGGCCGACAGACGGATATGCGACCAGTCTATAACTGGTGCAGCGAGGATGTTGGTCAATGCCTCACCGACGGCCAGCCGGGCACTTCTGGCTGCATCCAGTAGCGCCACCGGTGCCTTTTCCCCCAGCGCCAGCGCTTCCCCAGAGAATGCACAGTAACTATTCGTCGTTACCGCACAATCCGCTACCGGAATCTGCCATGGACCCACCATCTGTTCACGCCAGACCATACCGGTAACAGAACGATCCGCAATAGTAATCAGAAAAGATTTTGCGGCAACGGCCGGAAAACGCAACACCCGCTCCAGTGCAGTTCCCAGTTCAACTGCGCCAGCGTCCCAGTCCGACTGCAGCAGTGGTACGGCAGCGGTATCCACCCGTTTAACCAGCGCCGGTGTTTTGCCAAACAATAATGACATGGGGATATTAACGGGATCCTCTCCTGTCAACGTGTCATCCACCTGCAACTGTTCCACGGCAGTGGCATGTCCCACGACAGCCCAGGGACAACGCTCCCGTTCACACAACGCCGCAAATTCAGCCACTCGCTGCGGTTCCAGAGCAAGCACATAACGCTCCTGTGCCTCATTGCACCAGAGTTCCCGAGGAGCCATCCCGGGTTCCACACTGGGGATGGACCGCAAATGCAATGCAGCCCCGCGCTGGTGCTCATGCACCAGTTCCGGCAAGGCATTCGACAGCCCTCCAGCCCCAACGTCGTGAATCGATAACAACGGGTTCGCTTCCCCCATCTCCCAACAGGCATCAATCACTTCCTGACAACGGCGTTGCATTTCCGGGTTGTCTCGTTGCACCGATGCAAAATCCAGCGCTTCACTACTGCTGCCGCTGACCAGCGAAGAAGCAGCACCCCCACCCAACCCAATCAACATGGCCGGACCACCCAACACAATTAGTACCGCCCCGGGGGGAATGGCCGATTTTTTCACATGGCTCTCGCGAATCGAACCATAACCTCCTGCGAGCATGATGGGTTTGTGGTAACCATAGCGTTTTTTAGTGGTGCCTAGCTGCACCTCGGTTTCCAGCGTCCTGAAATAGCCACACAGGCCGGGACGACCAAACTCATTGTTAAAAGCCGCTGCACCCAACGGCCCCTGCAACATGATGTCCAGTGCACTGGCCATGTGGCCAGGTTTGCCCACCGAAGATTCCCAAGGCTGGACAAAACCCGGAATATGCAGGGCTGATACACTAAAACCCGTCAAGCCGGCCTTTGGCCGTGCGCCGCGACCCGTCGCCCCTTCATCACGAATCTCTCCTCCAGCCCCCGTCGATGCTCCGGCAAATGGCGCAATACCTGTCGGATGATTATGGGTCTCCACCTTCAGTACCAGATGCACTTTTTCTGTCTGATAGCCATACTGACCCTGCGGATCCCTTAACCAGCGCCGTGCCAATGTCCCTTCCAGCACTGCAGCATTATCCTGATACGCCGACAATACTCTTTGCGGACTCTGGCGAAAGGTGTTACGGATCATGGCAAACAAGGAATATTCCTGACGTACTCCATCGATCCACCACTGTGCATTGAATATCTTGTGACGACAATGCTCAGAATTTGCCTGGGCAAACATCATCAGTTCAACATCCGTTGGATTGCGTCCCAATTGACGGTAACTGTCTGTCAGGTATTCAATTTCATCAGCGTTCAGTGCAAAACCAGATTGAATATTGGCCTCTTCCAGTGCCGGACGGCCAGTTCCCAGAACATCGATAATCTGCAGTGGGCGCGGCAGGTGGACTGCAAACAAAGCCTCTGCCTGACTGGCCTCCTCTACGACGACCTGGGTCATCCGGTCATACAGTAACGCCTGCAGCAGCGCCAGTTGCTCCTGAGTTAACGGCAGCGCACTGTACAATTGATACTGAATGCCACGTTCCACCTGCAAGGAGGTGGGCTGACCTGAATGATGCAGAATATCCATCGCCTTGGATGCCCAGGGGGACAACGTTCCCGGGCGAGGAATCACCAGAAAGCGTTGCAGACATTCTCCCGCACCAAGGCATGGATCCTGAGTACCATAGGTGAGCAGTTGACAGAGTTCGGCCGAAAGATGCGCAACCCCCTGAACAAAATGCACATAACGAGCCGTCAGACCGGTGATTCCCGGAGTGATTACGCTCAGACGCTGCAACTGTTGCCGCATACGCCATGGCGTCAATGCCAGGCCTCCCCAATGTATCAACATGACAATTTATCCACTACTGTTTATAAAATCATTAGTAACCCGGGGTACTCCAAGCCGATTATCCCTCACTTTTATCGGCCCGACCAATAAGCAGAACTGGGGATTAAACGCATCAATCGTCTCTTTAACCCTGAAAGATCAGCAAAATCCATGAAAAACCAGCAAAATGTGGTTATTGTTCCTGTTTTTGCATACAAACAGTATACGTTGGAGCCTGCCTGAAATCAACGAACCCCAGGAAATCCACCCTAGGACTCATTTTATTTCATTATTTCACAAAAAAACCACACCGGGTTATAGCCAGATGTGGTTATAGATTCAAAATGCAGCACACTTTAATGACGAAAATCAGGATAAAAAATCAAGAATTCATCAATTTGCCACTGCAACTAGCTGCTCGCCGCCTGGTTCAGATCCTTGGCAGCCAGTTCCAGTTCCTGAGAAATACGGGAGCGCTGCTGCGTCCGTTGACCCGCTTCATCCGCCAGTTGCACAATCCGGCCTAGACGGCTGCTGACCGTATCTGCCGAAGACGATTGTTTTTTGATAGCTTCGGCAATGTCTTCATTCATTTTGCATATCGAGTCCACCGCATGCGTAATAGTGACCAGCGAGGCACCTGCCCGGTTTGCCTGTCCAACACTAAGTTCCGCCTGACGTCTGCCCTCGTCCATGACTTTTACCGCATTGCTCGACCCCGATTGCAGTCGTGCAATCATTTCATGAATTTCCTGAGTCGCCTGCTGTGTACGCTGAGCCAGCGTCCGCACTTCATCGGCAACCACCGCAAAACCACGGCCTTGCTCTCCGGCACGTGCCGCCTCAATCGCTGCATTCAGTGCCAGCAGATTGGTCTGATCCGCAATTCCCCGGATAACTTCAAGGATCGCTCCAATGGACTCAGTGTCCGCTTCCAGCGTCTGCATCGCTGAAGCAGCCCGCTCAACTTCAGTCGCCAACGAGTGAATCGCATCCGTCACACTGTTCACCACCTGCTGGCCTTCCTGCGCTTCACGATTTGCCTCCCGTGCCGCTTCAGCAGCGCTGCTGGCATTGCTGGTGACCCGATGCATCGTTTCTGCCATTTCATTAATGGTGGCTGCCACTGCATCCGCTTCACGCCGTTGACTGTCAGCCCCCCGGGAAGAATCCTGCGTCCCGGAAATCAGTTCGCCCGCCAGTACCTTGACCCGGTCTGATGCCCCGAGTACTTCTGACAACCGTTCTTTTTCCTGAGTCAACGCCATCCGCAATGCCTCAACCAGTCGCTGAAGTTCAGGCAACAAGCCATAAGCATCCATGTCGGCCGCCTGCCCCTGCCGCAGCTTTTCCACCATGCGCTGGATAGGTTCCTGATACCAACTCCCCATCAGCCCTCCATTGATCGCCACACAGACAATGCCCAAGCCCATCGCAATCACCACAGACAGCAGCGTCTGGGTTTCCACACCGACCACAACGGACTCGGCAACCACCAGCAGCAGCATCATCAGAGAAACCCGCATACGCAACGACATATCATTCAACCTCAATCAGAAACCGCATTCGGCACTGCAATCAGACTAGACGATATAGTGAAAAACGCCAATATAGTACTTTAGTTCCGTCATTTTGTCGGATTTTCTAGACAAAGACGAGCAAAACAGTGTAGAGTGTTCCCTGTCGGCATTAAGGCCAATGCCGATTGCTGCACCTGCTCCGTAACGACCCCAGTATGGTCCAACGGTAAAACGGTGCGGATTTACAGGATGTGTGTTGCTATTTTATTTCTGATCCGTATGTTACTGCTTTTATCTTGTTCGTTGTCGCAGTATTCCATTCAGAAGCGTTTGCACATTTCCTGACAGATCCGCACTGATAAACGGTAAACCTGAGAGAGGAAGCGAAGGATGTCACGCTGCGACACCTTGTGCCTGGCACATTTTCGTGCGTCCATAGTTTTTCGACTATGCGCCGCTTTATTTATGTTTCTGTTTGTAGTGGGTATTTCCCCGCTGCCTACGACACTGGAACTCATCAAGACCCGTGGTTACCTGACCGTGGTGGCCTTGGCGCAGGATGGTCAGGTTTCTGACAGAACCCTACCGCAGAGTTTTTCCGGAGAAATCACCCATCTGTTGTCGGAGAATCTCGGGGTAGCAACACATGTAATCTGGGCGACGAGTCAGGATGATGCATTTGCCCGACTCCGACGACATGAAGCCGACATTGCACTCACCAGTATGATCTCGCAAGACCCCGGCCTCATGAACATCCGCTACAGCAAAACCTACCAGGATGTCTCGCTGCAGTTAATCCAGAAAATACAACCACATCATGACGCCGACCTGGAACTGGCCAACGGTGATTATGCCTCGTTGCTACGCCACGCCAAAATTGCCGTTTATGCGCAAAGCAACGAAGCACAGCTGGCTAAACAGCTACAGGAACAACTGCCTGGCATCCAGTTACAGATCATCCCTGACAATCGCCGCTTCAGCACCCTGCTGGATCTGGTGTCCGGACAACAAGCTGATTTTGCTCTGGTAAATGCCAGCGCTTTTGCGGAACACCGTGCCTTGCACACCGACCTGCGCGTGGTGATGAACCTGAGCCATGCGGCACGACTGGCCTGGGCCTTCGCACCGGGGAGTGACACCAGCTTTTACAACCGTGCTCAATTGTTCCTGCAACAACGGAATGATGACGGTACGCTCAAACGCATGGCTGCCTTCTATAAACCCGAGCAACACTCCGACCGTCGTGAAGCCCATGGCTTTAATTATGATTTACGCAGCCGTTTACCAGTGTATGCCGGGCTTTTTCAGTCCTATGCCAAAAAATACCATCTGGACTGGCATGTAATTGCGGCCATTGCCTATCAAGAATCCCATTGGCACCCCGACGCTGTCTCTCCAGCGGGCGCATCCGGAATGATGATGCTGATGGCACCCACCGCCGCATCACTGGGTGTGCATAACCGACAGAATGCCAATGAAAGTATTCGAGCCGGCTGTAACTACTTTCGTATGCTGGTTGACAGCCTGCCTGATGATGTTAAAGAACCGGATCGTACCTGGATGGCGCTGGCTGCCTACAATAAAGGACCAGGTTACCTGCAAAAAGCCCGTCAACTCACTCAGAAACAACACCGCAACCCTGATCTGTGGTCTGATGTACGGGAAGTCATGGCAGGCTTGGGCCATCATCACGCAACGGACGACGATACAGAGACGGATGCCACACCACACAGTCAGGTACTGGCTTATGTCAGCCAGGTAAAACGCTATTACGATACCTTACTGTTGGCTCATCCGAATGAGTTTCAACGTAATGTCGCTGAACGTTAGTTTGCAAGTATTTTTCCGGAATTATTCAATGGTTGACCAGAGAACCCCGGGAAATTCACCTCAACCTCCGGGGAAAACGCAACGACCTGCATGGTAAAACACCTTTGCAATCCATCGCTGCTCACACCCGGATGCTTTTCAGTAACCTGTCACTGCACAATAAATTTCCGGTAGTCTTCTGGCATTACTCTAAACTACTTGTCACTGCCCTGCATTGTGGGCAGTTCTTTTCTCACACGGAGGAAGTGATATGCACACCGATTCATCATTGAAACATAAAGTCAGATCAGCAACAGCCTGTATACTGGGCCTCAGCCTGTTGCTGAATGCGGGTCTCGCTTGGTCAGATCAGGATTTTCGCAAGGATCACCCTCGGCGTGCCCAGGTCAACCGACGCCTCAACCGGGAAAACCACCGCATTAACCGTGAGCAGCATCAAGGAGAAATTTCCCAGCAACAAGCCCGACAGATGCATCAACAGGTACACCAGGTGCGTCAGGAAGAACGTGGCATGGCAGCAGAACGTGGAGGCAGTATCTCGCATCGGGAACAACATCAGTTGAACCGGCAGGAAAACGCTATCAACCACCAGATCGGCAACTGACATCTGCCATTAACCCACCGTTCCTGACCTCCGCGGATGAACCCACTCTGGTCTCACAGGCAACGGTGGTCTGCAAGCAACTGGCAACATGCTGTGAATAAATAAAATTGACGGGTATTGGCCAGACACTTTCAGGATATGATAAGCTCAATTAAAGCATTGATGCGGGAAACTGCTCGCTACGCCATTTTACTCGAAGGGAGTTGGTGCCATGGCTGATTCCGTTTCGCCTCCTCGTACACGGGGCATGCGCACGGGCAAAAACCGGCCCGGTGGACGCATACGTCCGATACGTCTGGTGCGTAACCCCACCTTGAACCGCCTGCTCACTGAAATCAGACAACAATTGCTTGAGGAAGAGGCGGCCCCCTTGGTATCCAGTCAGACGCCGGTGGCGAATCAGTCCGTTTCCCCGCCAGAGACCCTGCACCTGTGGCAATTTCCGCTAAACCGCCTGAACCGGGTGTATGTACAGATTTTATCCACCCCACTGCTGGCCCCGCCGTTGCGCCGCCTGACGCATCGGTTTGACCCCCGTCCGCCCTTGACCCGACGCCCACCAGCCCAGCGAATACCAAACCATCGTTCCATCCGTTCCCTGTCGTTGATGAACCGGTTGACTCACTCATGGGTACGCTGGCTGGAACTACCCGCAGACTCAGAACACCCGAAAAACGCTGTGCCTGCCCCCCAACACCCGCTTAAAAGCAGCCTCAAGAATATCAGCATGTCCTTAAGCCGCGGAGAGTGGATGTTCAAGGTACATGCAGAGCGTGAACTACAGGAATCCGGCCCCAAAAATCCGGCCGTTGGCATTGATCTTGGTTTCGTACGTTTGTCAGCACAGATTAATCTGCGTTCACGTCTGCCACTGAATTTTCTCGGGTTTTCCTTAAGGCGCTGACCAATCACTGCCCAGTGCACACTGTCTGGTTACTCCTCGGAAAGCGTGCGCTGAAAAAATCCGACCGTACGCTCCAGCGCCTGTTCTGCACAAGAGGCATCATAGACCTCAGGACGCAGCTGATTGACAAACGCATGATCCGCAGGATAGCGGTACAATTCCGGTACCTGACCGGCCTCCCGCATCACTGCCTCTAGTTGATCCACCTTTTCCGGGGTAATCCA
Source organism: Pseudomonadota bacterium (assembly GCA_021781515.1). Classification (GTDB taxonomy): domain Bacteria; phylum Pseudomonadota; class Gammaproteobacteria; order Pseudomonadales; family Moraxellaceae; genus JAJXWR01. The sequence goes on along the minus strand of JAJXWR010000086.1, from coordinate 2,206 downwards.
TGCATCCTTGGTGGCAAAATGCCCCTGAAAAGGAATGCGAATCAACGCCGGGTCTGCAAAAGCAGCCGGTGGTAATCCATAGAAACAGGAAGCAGACGCTAATTGCGGCTGCAGATGCACAGCGGCAGCCACGGTCAGTGCCCCCCCCATACAAAACCCGGTCATTCCCACACGCCGGTGTTGGCCGCCAAGAAAAGTCAGTGCCGCCGTCATGTCCTGAAAAACCGCATCGGCAAAATCCAGGCCATCCATCAAGTGTTTCGCTTCGTCCACATTCGCAGCCAGACGTCCATGGTACAGATCCGGAGCCAGTGCACTAAAACCAGCGGCGGCAAAATAATCGGCAATACGACGAATCTGCGCATTTAATCCCCACCACTCCTGAATCACCACAACCGCCGCCTTGGCTCCAGCGACCTCCACCCACCATGCATCCGTCGTTTTACCATCCGGACGCTGCAATTTCACCATAGTCCCCATCATGACCCCCACTACATTCGCACGTTAACATCAATCCAGTTCACTCTGAATTCGCAGGTGATGCCTCACATTTTGCCAGCAAAATAAGTTACACTGAAAAAGTGGATATACCAACGAATTTTCAGAGTGTCTCTTATGCTAGTCCCTTTTGGAATTTTTCTCATCGTATTATTTCTTTCAGGGTTGCGCATTAGTCAGGCGTGGCAACAAACGCTGGTTTTTCGTCTGGGAAAACTTAACCGTGTACGTCAACCCGGATTGTTCTGGATTATTCCCTGGATTGAGCACATCACCCCGGTAGATATGCGTACCGTGACCACCTCGGTAGATCAACAGGAAACCATTACCCGAGACAATGTTCCGGTAAAAGTCACTGCCGTGATCTGGTACGAAGTGGTGTACGCCTCGCGAGCCATCCTCAAGGTCAAAGATGTCGACCGTTCAGTGGTACAGATCGCCCTTACCTCACTGCGTAATATCATGGGACGGCATTCACTGGATGAGGTATTGAAAGAACAGGAAAGTATCTCCCAGACCCTCTGTACGGTCATTGACAAAGTGACTGAACCCTGGGGGGTCAAAGTCAGTCGGGTGGAAATGCGTAATGTGGAAATTCCCGAGTCCATGCAACGGGCCATGGCGCAAGAAGCCGAAGCCTTGCGGGAAAAACGCGCCCGTCTGATCAAGGCCCAGGCCGAACTGGAAGCGTCTCTCAAACTGAAAGAAGCCGCCGGCGTCATCATGGAAAACCCGGCCGGACTGGAACTCCGCCGCATGCAAATGATTACTGAAGTCGGTGCCGAACAAAATACCACCACCATTATCATGATGCCCAGTGAATTTGTGACTTTGGCGCGCAATGTAGCCGAACTGGCTCATGATATTTCAGTACATAAAAAAAATCAGCAACAGCATCCAGGCGAATCAACTGCTGCTGCGATGCAAAACTCTGGCAGCAGTTGACAAATGCTGGAATTATTGTGCAAGTTTCTAGTCGTTAAACAAATCCCAATCGCAGTCATACACAGAATCACCCATACTGCTATCAACATCTGAAAAGCCAAGACGGCCCATTGGGTCAAAAATATCGTCTGTGGTTATTGAGCTTGTTGTGCTAAATATGGAATGCATATCCATCCCATAAGGATTACCGGCCACATCAACCCCGGCGATCCCATCGCCGATCATGCTCAGACCAGTAGCGGGATTTATCAATTCGAACATCTGCGTTCTGAATGTGAATGTTAGATTACCCCTGCATACTTGCGCTCACACTTTGGTCAGCACTGCATCGATGCCCCGCCTGCGTCAGAAAAGGAAGGTGCTGGAATACACCCCCGAGGTACAGTGTGGCAGTTCACCGTGCCTGCGACACAAAACACAGAAATGGCGTCATCCAATCTGAATCAGTGCTGCTGAATTTGTTATAGTTATTATAGTTGCAAACTAGAGCAATTAACTGATGCTTGATATTTGTGCATACCTATCTATAATTACTCCCTATGAGCAAGCAATATCGGATATACGAATTCGCCCAACGTATCGGTCGAGCGACAAGTACGATTCGTCGCTGGGAGGGCAGACTGACCGCCAGGCGCTTTCCATCCGGCCAGCGTTATTTTGACGAATCGGACGTGAGGGTAATGTTGGGCGGCGCACCGGACAAGCGGCTTACCGTGGTGTACTGCCGCGTCAGTAGCGCAGGGCAAAAGGACGATTTGGCATC
>JAJXWR010000085.1 GCA_021781515.1 Pseudomonadota bacterium | reverse complement strand
TTCCTCCGGCGCAACTGAGCGTCAAGAGGCTTCAGTTGGGCGGCGAAAGCTGCGTCAACGAAGTGCGGATAAATCCTATGAGCAACTTTGCTCAAGTTTATAGGGGCAGCAGGTCTTGGATTCTGCCATTCACGGGGAATGGGAACCTTTACTGCATTTATTGCAGGCACTGCGCTTTCCATATGGCGAGGAAGCAGTGTTTGCCGATCTGGCCTTGCCGGCTCCGGCCCAGTTTTCTCAACAGTTTCAGACTTATTGTGGCACTTAAGGCCGGCAGGGTCATTAATTGGAAAAGGCATTGGCATTGTCGGTTGTGTTTACAGTTTCCGGGTTTTCCTGTGCGGAGGCGGCTAAAGCATGGGGAAGCGCCCACTGTATCCATGCGGGTCCGAAAATTAGGATACAAAGGGTGGCGGTAGTTGTCAGACCGGCAATAATCAGAAAACCGCTGGCGTAGGATTCGGTTCTTTCATGAAAAGCACCCATCAGCACCGGTAAATAAAAACCGCCGATACCTCCAGCATAGCCAATGATTCCGGGCATTAGTCCGGTTTTGTCAGGCCAGCGGAACTGCACCAGTTGAAAGGTGACACCGTTCCCTAGGCTCTGTTGACATTTAGCACATCAGTTGCCGTAACCCCGCATAACTGCTGCAAAGTTCAGCATTGCCATGAAATTTATTGCTTTTTTTCTCAAATCGAGAGGAAATACGGCGAAAGTATTTGAGAGCACCGAAGGTACATTCCACCACATGGCGATCCTTGCCTTGTAATGCGGGAACGGCCCAGAGCTTCTTTTTCGGCAGTACTATGCGCAGCCCCTGCGGCACAGGCATGCGCTCTTATGACTGTGCCGTTAATTGAAACACTCTGTAAATCAGTGTCTTGAATATTCAACTCAAAAATCTTTTCCCAACTCCACTGTTTAGCCCAGCGATCAAAACGTTTAAACATACTATGCTAATAACCCCGATCAGCAGGTAGAGAACGCCACTGTGCTCCGGTGCGTGAAACCCAGAGAACAGCTTCTAAAAACCGTCTACATGCATCGGACGTAGATTGGTAAATTCCTGGAATGGTTGCCAGGAGTGGTCATCAATGATGACCACTCTCCATCGGTCAGTCGGGTATAATCTCGCTCAGGATAGGTCATCATGCCTCAGAAAAATATGACCATTCTATTAAATGGCCGTCATGTCGCCAACGGCAAGGGCAGCGTTAATCGGGTATACGTTCGTTCCACCATTGTGCAGCAAGGCGATGGGCTTCACTGTCATCGGTGACTTTCCCCAGTGCAAACAGCGCCAGTGCGATGGTGCCCTGAACGGCGGCCACACCGTAAGGCTCGTTCAGGTGGCCTTGCCAGAGGGCAATGAGTCGATCTGGATCTAGCGTTGAATCTGCCGGTGTGCGTGTCTCGCAAAGGGCAGGCCAGGTGCATTCACTCAAGATTCCGTCACGGATGACGTTCATCGGTAATGATGCCTGCGGATTACGCTCAGGGTCGCCGCCCTCACCTTTGAATACTAACGCATTTTTTTGTCCGGTAGCGGCGAGCACGGCCTGATGCGTCTGCCGGTAAGCCGGATGAAATATGGGCACCAGCATGGCTGGCGCATTGGCCGGGTTGAGCAGCCGGGCCAGAGAATGGGCAGAGGAACGGACTCCCAGCAATTGGCGCCATTGAATCAGTCGGGCCAGACCCGGGCTGGTTTGAGCAATATCCACGCAGGCCCATCCTTGTTTCTGAATCAGTGCAGGGATGTCAGTCCAGGCGTGTGCCCAAGGGAGTTGCAGGGTATCCAGCAAATTGTGGACGTGCAGGCGTCCTGGTGCGGGCGCACAATGCAGGAGAATGCGTATTCCCCGGGAAGCCAGTACCCGAATGGCCAACAGATACCAGGGTAACTGTTTGCGTTTGCCAGCATAGGCGGGCCAGTCCAGATCAATATGGCCTTGGGGAAGTGGGGGGACGGTCATGCGAGTGGCTTCCAGCATCCCGGTGAATTCGTCGGTCGATTCATCCAGTACCCGCAACAGCATCAGAAAAGCGCCGGTCTGGCAGTCTGCGGTATGGCCTTCGAGAATCATGCGCATGGCTTGATGTGCCTGTTCGCGGCTCAGGTGGCGGCTGCCCTGTCGACCTTTGCCGAGAATGCGTAAGTACTGTGCAAAAGGGTGTTCAGGCAGGGTTGGCATAAGCGATCCTGTGAAGACAAAACCTGAGAATCAGTAAAACTGCTTCTGTTCAGTGTAGTCCATTGTTTCATCGGTAGTGGCCAGGCGGCTTTCGCTATCATGGAGACAACAGACGGTGATCGTGCGACTAAAGCTATTCATAATCAGGCAGGGTTAACAAACACGCACCGGAGTAATGCGCCGCAGCGCAAAGGTGGCCTCGCCTGGACACGTCGCTATCTTGTAGTCCATGAATAATCTGCGGTGCATCGGGTTGTATAGGGTGCATAGTACTGCCGATTTCGTTTAGAATACGCCAACGTTGATGAGGCAGGTACCTTTTATGTTACAGCATACGCCGCTTTATGGATTTCATTGTGCTCAGGGCGCACGCCTGACTGATTTTGCTGGTTGGGAAATGCCGGTGATGTACAGTTCAGTACTGGAGGAACACCGCGCGGTCAGGGAAGCGGCAGGGCTGTTTGATGTTTCGCACATGACGGTACTGGAGTTGCGGGGTGCGGGAGTCAAAGAGGCATTGCGGCATCTGCTGGCCAATGACGTGGCGTTGTTGCGACCCGGTCAGGCGTTATATTCAGCCATGCTCAATGAACAAGGGGGGATACTGGATGACCTGATTGTCTATGCGCCCGAAGATCCAGCGGTACAGGAGGTCGGGCCAGAGGGTGCTGGGCCGGAGGAGGTGTGGCGGGTTATTGTCAACTGCGCCACCCATGACAAGGATTTGTCCTGGATGCGTCAGCAGTTTCAGGGCCGGGACTTGCAGTTGCTGGAACGTCTGGATGTGGCCATGCTGGCATTGCAGGGGCCACAGGCGCGTGAGCGGTTGCTGGCGGTGCTGCCGGTACATGCACAAGCACAGGTGAATCAGCTTCCTGTTTTTTTTGGACGACAGATCAATGGCTGGTTTGTGGCACGTACTGGCTATACCGGAGAAGATGGATTCGAAATCATTTTGCCAGCGGCGGCGGCTGAAAACCTGGCCAGTGCTCTGGTTCAGCAGGGAGTGCGGTTGTGTGGTTTGGCCGCCCGGGATACGCTGCGGCTGGAAGCGGGCATGAATCTTTATGGGCAGGATATGACGGAGGCGGATTCGCCGTTGACGTCTAATATGGCATGGACCGTGCGATGGGATCATGAGTTTATTGGTCGTTCTGCATTGCTGACGCAAAAAGCCCAAGGGGTGCAACAGGCGCTGGTAGGCTTGCTACTGCGCGACAGAGGTGTGTTGCGTGCCCACATGGTGGTGCAGACGGCCAGCGGTGCCGAAGGGTGTATCACCAGCGGGACGTTTGCGCCAACACTCGGGCATGGGATCGCACTGGCTCGCTTGCCGTTGCCGCTGTCAGCACCGGTAACCCTGCAACTGCGCGGCAGAACGCTGACGCTGGATCTGGTGCGTCCACCGTTTGTTCGGCATGGAAAATGTTGTTATCAAGCGTATTAAGGCGTTTTGTTGGGTTATATATAGCCACGTGAAAATTTAAGTCTGAGTTTATAAATGGGAGAAGGTGATATGAGCAGTGCCCCTAAAGATCTTTTATATACTTCCAGCCATGAATGGGTGCGGGTGGAAGACGGTGTGGCGGTCATTGGCATTACAGATCATGCACAGGATGCCATGGGTGATCTGGTGTATATAGAACTGCCCGCTGTCGGCGATGAGGTGCAGGCGGGAGATGAAGCGGGGGTGGTGGAATCTGTCAAGGCTGCTTCGGATATTTACGCTCCGGTTACGGGGAGAATTGAGGCCATCAATGAAGAATTGGCCGATAGTCCCGAATTGGTGAATCGCGATGCATTCAATGATGGCTGGTTGTTCAAAATCCGTTTGAGCGATCCGGCCGAACTGGAAGAACTACTTAGTGCCCGTGAATACAAGGAACAGTGTGAAACTGAAGATGAGTAGCGTCTGGAAGCGGCTGTTTGATTAGAATCGGCTGTTTGAAACGTTTCGTTCTATTGATTGATTGTTGAGTGTAAGCGCTTATGCCTTTTATTCCCCATACCGCTGAAGATGAAGCCAGTATGCTGGCTGTGCTGGGTTTACAGCATCGGCAGCAGCTTTTTGATGAAATTCCCGCAACATTACAGGCCAGCACGCTGAATTTACCCTCAGGGCTCACTGAAATGCAGGTGGTACGGCTGATGGAACAGCGTGCCGGCACGGCGCATCAGCAACGTTGTTTTATGGGCTTTGGTGCTTATGACCACCATATTCCTGCGGCGGTCTGGGATTTGGTGAGCAGAGGCGAACTGATGACGGCCTATACGCCGTATCAGGCAGAGGCGTCGCAGGGCACGTTGCAGATTATCTATGAATTCCAGAGCATGATGGCGCAACTGGTCGGTATGGAGGTATGTAATGCCTCTGTGTATGACGGTGGTTCCGGGCTGGCGGAAGCGGCATTGATGGCATTGCGGCTGCAAAAAAAACAGGGTAGCCGACGCATTCTGGTTCCTGAAGGCGTGCATCCTTGGTACCGGCAGACACTGCAGACGATTGTCAGTCGTCAGGGGGTGGAACTTGTCAGCGTAAGGCATACCACAGAAGGTCGGATTGACCAGGAACATCTGCAGGAATTAGTGCAGCAGGGGGCAGCAGCGCTGGTGATTGCACAACCCAATTACTGGGGGGTGCTGGAACAGGTCGATTCCCTCTGCGATCAGGCTACTACTCAGGACATCAAAGTGATTGCACTGGTCAATCCATTGGCGATGGCCTGGCTCAAACCTCCCGGATCCTGGGGAGCCGCCGGGGCTGATCTGGTGGTCGGAGAAGCGCAACCACTCGGTATACCGCTGGCTTCAGGAGGGCCTTACCTTGGGTTTATGGCCTGCCGGATGAGTTCGGTACGGCAACTGCCTGGGCGTCTGGTGGGACGTACTGTCGATCTGGAAGGAAAACCGGGTTATACCCTGACCTTGCAGGCGCGGGAGCAGCACATACGCCGTGCCAAGGCGACCTCCAATATCTGTACCAATCAGGGCCTGGCGATGGCGGCGGCGACGATTTATCTGAGCCTGCTCGGAGGCGAGGGACTGGCACAGGTGGCGCAGGTGGCGCATGCGCGTATGCAGCAATTGACGCACTTGCTGGCAGAGGGTTGTGCGCTGCCGATGGTGTTTAATGCGCCGGTCTTTCATGAACGGGTGTTTCGCTTGCCGGTGCCGGTGCCGGAGGTGTTAAAACGGATGTCCACCCGCGGGTTTGCCGCCGGAGTCGATGTGTCGGGTTTTGCGCCGACGCTGGGCAATGCCTTGTTGGTGTGTACTACCGAAAAACTGGAACCGCTAGATCTGCAGGACTATGCTCGGCACCTGGGGGCTGTTATTGAGGAGTTACGTTCATGAGCCTGATATTTGCTGCATCGCGGCCGGGTCGGCGTAGCCGGGCACAGGCACCACAGGAGGTGCTGGACTGTTCGGATATTCCGGCGGGCGACTTGCGGGCCACTCGGGCCGCTCTGCCTGAAGTGTCTGAATTACAGGTGGTTCGACATTATACCCGTCTGTCACAAAAGAACTTTTCTATTGATACTCATTTTTATCCGCTGGGTTCTTGTACCATGAAATACAACCCCAGGGGGGCACATCGGGCGGCGATGTTGCCGGGTAATCTGGCACGCCACCCGCTGGCGCTGGAGCAGGACTCCCAGGGTTATCTGGCCTGTCTTTATGAGTTGCAGGAATGGTTGAAAGAAGTGACCGGCATGCAAGGTGTTTCATTAACCCCTGCTGCCGGTGCACAGGGGGAGTTTGCCGGGGTCGCCATGATACGTGCCTATCATCAGTCGCGAGGGGATCATGAGCGCACTGAAATGCTGATTCCGGCGGCGGCACACGGCACCAATCCGGCGACAGCGGCGATGTGTGGCTGTTCCGTCCGGGAAATTCCGGTGCGGGCGGATGGGGATGTTGATCTGCAGGCATTGGAGGCGGCACTGGGACCAAAAACCGCTGGATTGATGATGACCAATCCCTCGACTTGTGGGGTGTTTGAGCGACAGATTGCTGAAATATCCCGTAGGGTGCATGCCGCCGGTGGCTTGCTCTATTATGATGGTGCCAATTTAAATGCCATTTTGGGTAAAGTGCGTCCCGGTGACATGGGGTTTGATGTATTACACATGAATTTGCACAAAACCTTCGCCACACCGCATGGCGGTGGGGGGCCAGGAGCCGGGCCGGTGGGTGCTGGGCCGCGTCTGTCGGCTTTTCTGCCGATTCCGCTGGTTGGAAAATCGGCCGAAGGGCACTATCGATGGCTCGATGCCACCGACTGCCCGGCGACCATAGGACGACTGTCTGCCTTCATGGGCAATGCTGGGGTGTTGTTGCGGGCTTTTTTTTATGCACGTACTCTGGGCAAGGAGGGAATGCTGCGTATTGGGGAATATGCGACACTGAATGCCAATTACCTGATGTGCCGCCTGCAGGCCGCAGGATTTACCCTGGCCTATCCTGCCCGACGTGCATCGCATGAATTTATCATCACGCTGGAAAAAGAATCCAGAACCTTTGGAGTGACGGCCATGGATGTGGCGAAACGGCTTCTGGATTATGGATTCCATGCACCCACTACCTATTTTCCGCTACTGGTGCCGGAGTGTCTGCTGATTGAGCCCACCGAAACTGAATCAAAAGAAGAACTGGATGCGTTTATCGAGGCAATGATCCAGATTCGCCGGGAGGCCGAAGTGGAGCCGGAACTGTTAAAAGGCGCACCGCACCATTTACCCGTCCGGCGTCTCGATGATGTCCGGGCAGCACGGGATCTGGATTTGTGTTACGCTCCGGCAACAGTTTCTGAATAACTGCAGGTGGTCACAGGCTGTCTTAAACGATGAGCAGGTTTTTTTCCACAAAATCATCGCGCAGGTTGGCGAACGCATCCTCACTTAACCCCATATAGGAGAGCAGTGGCACCTCGATTTTTTCCCATTCGTGATCCTCGTTCTGTTCGCCGAGGGCACTATAATTGCGGCAGAGATGCTCGGCCATTTTAAGAATGGCCAGTGCGGTCTTTTTGTCGTGGCTGTAGGGTTCATTGGTCAGAAAAATGGATTCAACATTGTGGTGCTCGGCAATGGCTTCACACATCCGCACCGGGAGATGCCAGGAACGGGCGACATAATAACCAACGACGGCATGGTTGGTGTTGAGCAGACGGTTTTCAATATCGATAATCCGTTCATCGTGCGGTAGATAGGACTGGTTCACTACCTCAAGGTAATTGGGGAAGCGACTGAGTAGTAAAGGCACGCCGCAGTTGTGGAACAGGCCCAGTGCATACGCTTCATCAGCACCGTTCAGGCCTAGGTGTTTGGCGAGAGCCGCTGAAATGTTGGCAATATCACAGGCGGTGTCCCAGAAGCGGGTCATCTGCACGATCGTGGCATCGTCCATTTCACTTTTGATGCTGATGCCATTGAGAATATTGAGCACGGTAGATAGACCGAGGATCTGAACGGCCTGCTGAATGGAAGAAATGGTGTTTTTGAGCGCAAAATGCACGGAATTGACCACTTTCAGCATGGTGCCTGACAGACCGGGATCTTTACGGATGAGTTGAGTAATCCGCGCCATGTCTGGGTTGGGCATGAGTTGTTCGATCTGGATGTCCACCAGGATCTGTGGTTGCGGTGGAATGCTGAGGCCGTGAAGAACGGCAGCGATCTGTTTGGCATCCAGAGAGGTTTCCATAAATGGCTCCGGGAAATTGGTGTCAGAGAGTGGATTATTTAACGATGAGTACATTGTATATCACGAGGAAAAAAGACATGCAGCAAGAAACGAAAGAAATTCCAGTGTTGCGGCTATTGCCTAAGGAAGATCGCCGTCTCAGTCAGGGTCATGTCTGGGTGTACAGTAATGAAGTGGATACTGCAGTTACGCCATTGCAGGGATTTACGGCGGGACAGGTTGCCCATCTTTACAGTCACAGTGAAAAATTTTTAGGACTGGTCATGCTCAATCCCCAGGCACTGATTTGTGCCCGGCTGATTTCACGGCATCCAGAGGCCCGCTGGGGGCAGGCGTTGATCAAGACCCATCTGGAAAAAGCCTTGCATTTACGTGAACGGTTTTACAGCAGACCGTATTACCGGCTGTGTTATGGAGATTCCGATGCCTTGCCGGGCCTGGTGATCGACCGCTTTGCCGGTGTGCTGGTGTTACAGATCAGTACCGTTGGGATGGAGCAGGTACGTTCATGGATTGTTCAGGCACTGGTTGAACTGCTACAGCCCGAGGGAATATTATTGAAAAATGATGCCCTGAGCCGGGCCCAGGAAGGACTGCCGTCTTATGTGGAAGTGGCGTATGGAACCGTACCACCAACGTTGATGGTGGAAGTCTCAGGAGGCGTGTGTCTGTCGCTGGATGCCTTCGCCGGACAGAAAACCGGCTGGTTCTATGACCATACGTCCAGTCGGCAATGGCTGGCACCGCTGACCCGCAATCGACGGGTACTCGACGTGTTTTCTTATGTGGGTGCCTGGTCGTTGCAAGCGGCAGTAGAAGGGGCGAGCAACGTGGTGGCCGTCGATTCCTCGGCACCGGCGTTAGCGTTATTGCGGGACAATGCGGTACGTCTCGGGGTGCAGGAGCGGGTGCAGACGCTGGAAGGTGACGCTTTTGCGCTCTTGGCGCAGTTGCGGGAAGAACGTCAGGGGTTTGATGTCGTGATTCTCGATCCCCCGGCACTGATCAAACGCCGCAAGGACCATAGAAACGGGTTGACGGCCTACCGGCGGCTGAATGAGTTGGCCATGCGTCTGTTGCCGCCGCAAGGGGGGCTATTAATGAGCTGTTCCTGCTCCATGCACCTAGAGACCAATGAACTGCTGGACATCCTGCGCGCCAGTGCCCGGCATCTGGATCGGAATATACAGCTGATGTACCAGGGGCATCAGGGGCCGGATCATCCGGTATTACCGGCCGTCCCGGAAACTGCTTACCTCCGGGCACTGGCCGTATGGGTGGACAAAACGGTGTAAGACTCTTGACGGTCACTGGGCTTCCGGCAGGAAAACCACCTCATGCTGCTGCGTACCCAGATGAATTTCACCATCGTCACTGACAATACAACTGCTGATCTGATCACCGGCACGCAGGTATGGGCGGTGCGACTGCAGTGCCATGAACAGTTGCCAGCGGCGGGCGGCAGACAGCCAGCTGACGCAGCGTTGGATGGTTTCCGAGGGCACCCGTAGTGCACAGCCGGCAGGAGTGCCGGTCAAAAGTACATCGCCGGCGCTGAAGTCGCAGATCTGCGAAAATTCGCTCAACGTGGCGACCGGATCATGAATCAGCCCGGACGTATGTGCTTCCTGGCGAATCTGGCCATTGACCGACAGGGTCAGTTGCAAACGTGACAGATAGGCCATTTCCTGTGGTTCGAGCAGACACAGCACCGGCCCCAGCGGACAAAACGTGCGATAACTCTTGGCCTTATGGAACTGCCCCTGACGAATCTGAATATCACGGGCAGAGACATCATTGGCAATACAGATGCCTCCGACATACTCGTGCAGGTTTTCCGGGCGGATATCCTGAGTGCCGCTGGTGTCTTTTTTCAGGACCAGGGCAAGTTCAATTTCATAATCCAGCAAGCGCACAAACGGCGGTGCCTGGATGTAGCCAGAAGGGGTATGGATAGCGGCACTGGATTTGGTGAAAAACAGATTGAACGGCTGATCCTGGGTCAGGCCGGATTCCTGTGCATGTTGACGATAATTTGCTCCTTGACAGAGGATTTTACAGGGGGCCGATATTGGACTCAACTGCTGTGAGGGCGCAGGCAGATCCCGGGTCTGCTCAGGAAGGCGCAGGCGACGCAGGCTGTCCAGATCATGACGCAGCAACTGAGCGGTACTCAGGGCCTCCAGTTGCAAGGGGACGATGCGCTGGTTTTCAATGATTCCCCAGAGGATTTGACCGTCCTGAGTATAGCGGAGCAAGGACATGGACATAAGTAACGTGACACTCCAGCACTAGAAAAAACACAGATTCATGAAAACTGAGCATAGCATTTTTGTGGCTGAAAATAAGCGCTGAATATCCTTGTGATGAAACAGGCGAAATATCCAAAAGATTCTATAATCAAAACTCAGGGTGTTGTAGGTTTGTCCCATTGCCGAGGTTGCTGAACCGCTGGTTGCACCGCAGGCTGGATTGCTGGATTGTTCCGGGAGTTTTTGTATGTTGAATCGTTGCTACCGTCTGGTGTGGAATGTAAGTCGTGGTGCTTGGGTAGTTGCCTCTGAATGGGCAAGATCACAGGGGAAAAAATCATCGGGCACCCGTGTGGTTGCTCAGGCAGCAACACCGCAGCTATGGGTTCCCCTGCTGTTTTCCGCTGCCGCTGGGGCGTTGCCCCAGCAGGCGCAGGTGCTGGCCGGCCAGGTACAGTTCACGCAGAATGCGACGACACTGAATGTGCAGCAATCGACACCCAAGGCGATTATCAACTGGCAGGATTTTTCCATTGGCAGCAATGAAACGGTGAATTTTTTGCAGCCAGGCGCCACGGCCGTCGCCCTGAACCGGGTAGTGGGCGATAATCCGAGTGGCATCTACGGACATCTTAATGCCAATGGTCAGGTTTTTTTAGTCAATACCCATGGCATTTTGTTTGCCCCAGGCAGTGAAGTCAGCACCGGTGGTATTGTGGCCTCGACGCTGAATATTACCAATCAGGATTTTCTGGCCGGCCATTACCAATTTACGGGCAACAGTACGGCGAGCGTGGACAATCAGGGAAATATTCATGTCAGCGATACCGCCTACGTCGCACTGCTCGGCGCAAAAGTCAATAATCTGGGGTTGATTCAGGCTCGTAAGGGAATGGTCGCATTAGCGGCAGGGCAACAGGTGACGCTCGATCTGGCCGGTGACGGGTTGTTAAGTCTGAGTATTGACCAGGGCGTCTATCAGGCGCTGGTTAGTAATGGCGGAATCATAGAGGCCGATGCGGGCCGGGTCTATCTCACCACACAGGCTGCAGGCACCTTGCTGGATACCCAGGTTAATAATACCGGGATGATTCAGGCACGGACCTTGAGTAACCAGGCGGGGCACATCGCTTTGCTGGGAGACATGCAAAGCGGTACTACCAACGTTGGGGGGACACTGGATGCCAGTGCGCCCAACGGGGGAAGTGGTGGTTTTATTGAAACCAGTGCCGCCCATGTGCATGTGGCTGACCAGGCGAAAATCACAACGCTGGCCCAGACTCCAGGATCCAGTGGCACCTGGCTGATTGACCCGACGGATTTTACGGTGGCCGCCAGCGGTGGCGATGAGACTGGAGCCACACTGAGTACCGCATTGGGGGCAGGCAATGTGTCGATTCTTAGCTCGGCAGGAGCCTCAGGCACTGCGGGGAATGTCAATATCAATGACACCGTGACTTGGTCCGCCAATCAGTTGACCTTGAATGCGCAAAATAATATCAATATAAACAGTACGATGACTGCAAGTGGTACCGCTAGTCTCTATTTGCAGTACGGGCAGAGTACAACGACAGGTGTGAATCCAAAGACAGGTGTCCCCTATTCCGATATTGTGGGTTCAGGAGGGGTGGTCAATCTGTCTGCAGGCACTAATTTCAGCACAGAACAAGGAAGCGCCGGCAGTGTAGTGCCCTATACGTTGATTAATAGCCTAGGCGCAGCGGGAAGTGTTACGGGGACTGATTTACAGGGAATCAATGGAGGACTGGCAGGTAACTATGTGTTGGAGAGTAATATTAATGCCACCAATACCAGCACATGGAACAGCGGAGTGGGTTTTACACCCATTGGAGCCAATAGTGGTTCGCAGTTTACCGGGACGCTGGATGGTCTGGGCCATATCATAACCAATTTATACATGAATGATACCACCAGCGTGTCGGCATCCAGTGACTTTGGGCTGTTTGGTTACATTGGATCGGCAGGTAGCGTCAAAAACCTGGGAATGGTGGGTGGCGAAATCAACATGCAGAACTCGACCACCGCTATTTATGTGGGCGGATTGGCAGGTGAAAGTTACGGAACCATCAGCAATACCTACAATACCGGAACTGTGGCCGCCTATGTGGCTGCCGCCGGGGAAACCGGGTTCTCCGGTGGACTGGTGGGGCGCTCTGGGAGGAGTATTTCTACGAGCTATGGGGGGAGTATTTCTACGAGCTATGCCAGTGGATCTGTCACGATAGATGTGCCGTCGACACCGTCTAATCAGTACTCAGAACGTATCGGCGGCCTGGTGGGGTCAGAGTCAGTCGGCGGCAGCATTTACAGCAGTCATGCGACTGGTAATGTACAGGCCATTGGGGTGTCAACCAGTTCAGCATCAGTCAATGCCGATTTGATGGATGCTGGGGGACTGGTGGGCCGAGCCTGGGGGACGGTGACCAACAGTTATGCGTCGGGGGCGGTGGTTGCTTCAGGCATCGTCGTCAATGCGGGGGGGCTGGTCGGTACCGAGGAACTCGGAGCCAGTGTGACCAGCAGTTCTGCGAGCGGCAGTGTCTCGGCTACTTCTGCCGGTGATGCGCATTGGACGGATGCCAGTACGGTGAGTGCGGGTGGTCTGGTGGGGCTCGGTGCCGCCGGTACTGCGTCGGTGGTGACCAGTTATGCCACCGGAAATACATCAGCGTCT
>JAJXWR010000084.1 GCA_021781515.1 Pseudomonadota bacterium | reverse complement strand
ACAGAGGAAGAAGACTCAGGAAGAAACTTTATTAAATATGTAAGGGAAGAAAACGGAAGAAAACGCCTAAGAATATCGGTTTTATAACCGGCCATTTCTATCGATATTTATCTCGGCGGTGACAAGAATATACGGTTCCTGCCCCTGCCCTGATTTTCCCCATCGATTTCATGCGGAGAATCATAACCAGACGCGTCGGTAACATCCCGTAACACTTTCTGCAACTTAGAAAAGTTTGCCAATTCGCCCTATGGGATACACAGGGGTCAGACGCCCCCCTACCTACGCCCACTCCGAACACGATCAGGATGGCAATCCTGATCGGCAACAACCATTGAGCCCAAGTCCAGCGCCATTTCCGAATCATCGGTTAGCTACTCTGCCGCACGGGATCTGAATGCCCCATCCGCAATCATTTGCCGCAATCCATGCTTAATCACCGAGTTGCACATCCGCACAACTGCCCGAGCATGCAACCATGCACACGGGCACATCGTGCAGCAACAACCGACCGCTCGCTTTGTCCTTGCAGTAAACCAATGGCCATTCTTTTCCCCCAACCGTATTTGCCCTTGCGATTGAATATATTTTCTACTTCATCGGCAACAAAGCATGTCGCTCATCAATGTACTTTGGCACCAACCGATGCATAAACAATGACAAAACACGGTGCAATCTGCAATTGGGTTAAAAATACCTCGAATCCATCAACAATCCCTTAGCGAAAAACCACCCCGGTTGAACGACCTATTCTGCATAAGTTCATCAGCAGAACGAGCACATTCTTTTTCTGGATTCAATCGGTAGAGCGCTCGCTTAAAGCGATGCATCTGTCCCCGGTACACCACACCCTCGGAAGCGACGGAATATCCTGGCCACGGTTTTGTGTTTTCACCGATCAGCAACCACTGCGGGCATGAGCTCGGATCTTGTTGACATGCCTCATAAAGCATGGACTCGCCTCCAAAATTTGTCCATTGACCACCAAAGCCATGCTCCTGAAGCACAACCGCATCAATAGTAACCTTTCGCCGCAGTAGATAACGGAACGTCCCTACTGCTTCTGTTGGCAGTAAAAACAAGGTTAGAAACCGACCCTTTCGTTCAAGGAGCAGTTCAAAAGCATGTGACCTTGGATGCAAGCTATGCGTGGCGAAGCTGTCCTGATATGAACGTTTATCCCAGAGTTCGTTCCAGGAAAGCAGACCCCATTCCACGGGTGACAACTCACGACAACTTATTTGTCGATACCCAGCTTCCTCCCAAAACCCACCATCGTTCAAATGTCCTCTGCATTCGGCCCAACGGCAGTGATAGTCGCAGTAAATAACCCGTTCAAAATGGGCAAATTCACCAAAAAGTCGTAAAGGCCCCCAGTCAGATCCAGACCCTGGATAAAACAAAGTGCCTCCTTCATGCGAGGATTGATGCTCAAGAACATCATGGGGAGTTCCTAACTGATTTTTTACTATACGCTCCTTTATGGCGGCTTGATCGGGATTTTCTGCCCTACTCTTGGCCACGTAGTCGTCATCCTGACTGACCAAAACAATATGCATTCCATATTGTTTGCTGACTTTGTGTGCCCATTGGTACATATAATCCACACGTTCAGGATCATCGCAAACCAGATCACTACCTTCCACTTGAGCACCGTTGGTAACCACAGTCGTAATCCCCTGTTCTTGCGCCCATTTCAGAACTCTTTCAAGATGGCATTCCGTTTGTTCATTACTCAACCCCTGATGTTCTTCATCATTGACAAACCATAGGTATTGCCGATTATCCACTTCAATGGGACGATCAACGATTCCTGAAACAAATGGATTCTCAACACCAATCAATGAATTAAATGCTTTAGACTGATGACTGTTCACATACCAACCGTTCCAACTTTGATAATATTTGAGTACCTTTGTTGCTCCCTTGGCACTGTACCCACGACTAAAAATTAAGCGAACTACCCCATTGCCACCCACGCCCTTAACACAAGTGCCCCTATAAATATCTCCCCGAACACAATGCACCGAGCCGCTTTGAACTGACGTAGACTGACTTGATAGCTCATCCAACTTTCCCTGAATAACTTGTCCTTCATCGCTTGAAACCTGTAGTTGACTCATTTTATTTCTCCTGTATTAGTTCAATCAGTTGTGTTTTCACAATCAATTTCTACGTACTATAATACAGTTATTCCGTACCTTTGTCAATACTTATTGATACATATAATAGTACGTCGTACTATTTTTTATGATCAGAGGGATCATGATTTCGCCCCTATGGTTTACAATCCAACAACACAAGACAAGACAACCTATTGATGTTAGAGATAATGCAGCAATTTTCGATGGTAACGTATCATTGCAAGCCCTCGTCAAGACCAGCCAGGCGAAGTCGTTCCTTGATGCAGATGGGGTATGTTCAAGACCATGCTGGAATACAAATGCAGTCATGCAGGCGTGGTGTTTGGCATTGTCAACGAAGCCTATACCACCGTGACCTGTAGCGTCTGTAAAAAGCGCACTGGCCCTAATGGTCAGGAAGGATGTCAATCCCCTCCGCCTACCAATGCTGAAATAAAAATTGCCCTCCGACCCAAGGGGTGGGGGTACAAAATTCGGTGGTCTATTTCTCAACAGTGGCTTTCATTGTATGAAAATGGCAAGCCATGCCTTGATAGGATATATTTTGCACTGCACCCTTGGCGCTCACAAGTGTTGCGCCTCAATCCACCACGATTGCCCGGCGGTGAAGTGCTGGTTGCCCTAAAAAAAGGGATGAACTCTGGCTGTTTTTTGCATCATGAACGATAATATCGCATGAGATTAAATTACATTGGAAGCGCAGCCATGTCTTTAGCCCTCCCCACAGAATGCCACGTCACGCCAGGACTGCGGCTGGAACACCAGTTATGTTTCAGGCTGTATGCCAGTTCCCGGCTGATCACCCGACTATATCAGCCGCTGCTGGAACCACTCGGACTGACCTACCCGCAATACATTGTGCTGATGATCCTCTGGGAAAAAGCTCCTTGTAGTATGACGACGATTGGCGAGCGGGCTTTGCTGAATTCCAACACCCTGACGCCCCTTATTAAACGTCTTGAGGAACGCGGTCTGGTCTCTCGCCGCCGCGACCCGGCAGACGAACGAACGGTGCTGATTTCATTGACTGAACAAGGCCAAGCCATGGAGCTAAGCTGCCAGTCGATTCCACGCCAACTCCTTGAACAACAGCAACACGCCGCTTTCGATGTGGCAGCACTGAAAAAGCTCCTGGATCAATTGCTCGGAATACTGTCAAAGGCTCCCTGAGCTCGCTATACTTGCTCACTGGATACCGCAGACTCGGGCAGCAACAGCGTATGGGCAATTTTCTCGGCGACACACTTCTGACATTTCAGGATATTATACTGAAATTACAACAATATTGGGCGCAACAGGGCTGTGTGGTCATTCAGCCTTACGATATGGAAATGGGCGCTGGTACTTTTCATACGGCGACTTTTTTGCGGGCGCTGGGACCTGAATCCTGGCGAGCGGCTTATGTACAGCCCTCACGCCGTCCAACCGATGGGCGTTATGGTGAAAACCCGAATCGGCTGCAACATTATTATCAATTTCAGGTCGTACTCAAACCCAATCCGGCGAATATCGTCGAACTGTATCTTGAATCGCTACGCCAACTGGGCATTGATACCACACTGCATGACATCCGGCTGGTCGAAGACAACTGGAAATCTCCAAGTCTCGGTGCCTGGGGCTTAGGTTGGGAAATTTGGCTCAATGGCATGGAAGTCACTCAGTTTACTTACTTCCAGCAGGTAGGTGGTGTTGACTGTTTTCCCGTCACCGGCGAAATTACCTACGGACTTGAACGTATCGCCATGTATCTACAAGGTGTCGATTCGGTCTATGACCTGATCTGGTGCCAGACTCCAGAAAGTTGTGTGCGTTATGGTGATGTTTTTCACCAGAATGAACTGGAAATGTCCACCTACAACTTTGAACAAGCCGATACCGCCTGGCTATTTCAGAATTTTGATCATTGCGAACACGAATCTTTGCGTCTGATTAAACTGCAATTACCCCTGCCTGCCTATGAATTTATCCTCAAGGCATCCCATAGTTTTAATCTGCTGGATGCCCGACGTGCTATCGCAGTAACCGAAAGACAGCGCTTTATTCTGCGTTTACGTACACTGGCCACCCACATTGCCGAGGCTTATCTGCAATCGCGCGAGCGCCTGGGATTTCCATTGGCTCGGGCCGATCTGAAACAAACATGGTTCGAATTGAACCGGAGGACTGCCTGATGCCATTTCTCGATTTTCTTTTTGAACTGGGCACCGAAGAACTGCCTCCTGGCTCGCTAAAACTATTGAGTGAGGCATTGCTCAACCAGATCACCCAACGCCTGCAACAACAGCAATTGACCTTCGATACCCAGGGGGTACGTGGTTTTGCCACCCCCCGTCGCCTTGCGGTGTTCATTCCTGCCCTGCAAACCCGTCAGGCCGACCGGGAAGAACTGATCGAAGGCCCGCCCTTAAAAGCCTGCTATACCGCAGCGGGACAACCGACGCCAGCGCTTGCAGGTTTTGCACGGAAGCAGGGTGTGGCCATTGAGGAATTAATCCGAGGCACCGAGCGCATCACCCTGAAACGCCTGGTTCCCGGACAGACGGCTGCAGCCCTGTTGCCCGAACTCATTCGTCACAGTCTGCTCGAACTGCCTATTGCCAAACGGATGCGTTGGGCAGATCATCTGGATGAATTTGTCCGTCCGGTTCACTCCGTGACCTTGCTGCTCGGAGAACAGCCTGTTCCCTGTACTGTGCTGGGAACACCCTGTTCCGCACAGATTTCAGGACACCGTTTCATGGCCCCCGGCCCATGGACACTAGCACAGGCTGCGGATTACGAAAACACCTTACTGAAGGCCAACGTACTGGCGGATTTTGGCAAGCGACGGCAGTGCATCCTCGATCAAATCGCCGGGCTGGAACTTCGCTGCCATGGACGGGCCATTGTTCCGGATAGTCTGCTCGATGAAGTAACTGCCCTGGTTGAATGGCCAGTGGCGCTTTGTGGTCAGTTTGAAGAGCGCTTCCTGCAAGTGCCCCAGGAGGCATTGATCTCAACGATGCAGGGCAACCAGAAATATTTTCCCCTGATGGACAGCGCTGGCAAACTGTTACCGCAATTTATTTTTATCGCCAATATAGAATCGGCGCATCCTGAATGGATCATCGCCGGCAATGAACGTGTTGTGCGCCCCCGCCTGAGTGACGCGGAATTTTTCTTTAGCCAGGACCGGAAAAAAACCCTGGCGGAACACCAACTGGCAAACCGTCAGGTTATCTTTCAGGCGCAACTGGGTACACTGGCGGATAAAACCGACCGGGTTACCCGTCTGTCCTGTACGTTAGCTGAAGCAATTAACGGCCGCACGGATTTTGCAGAGCGCGCAGGTCAACGCTGTAAGGCTGATCTGGCCACCCTGATGGTTGGTGAATTTCCCGAACTTCAGGGCATCATGGGACAACATTATGCCCGACTGGATCAGGAAGCGGACGAAGTAGCCTCTGCACTGTGGGAACAATACCTGCCCCGTCATGCGGGTGATCAACTGCCACAAACACAGACCGGCATAGCGCTGGCGCTGGCGGATAAACTGGATACGCTGGTCGGGATTTTTGGTCTGGGTCTGATCCCTACCGGATCGGCTGACCCCTTTGCGTTGCGCCGCACCAGCCTAGGGATACTCAGAATTATCATTGAACGTCAGCTACCTCTTTCCTTGCGGCATCTGATTGAACGAGGCCTTAGCGGCTATACGCAGACTTTTCCCACCGATACTGCCCTTAAACTTCTGGAGTTTCTTACCGGACGCTACCGTGCCTACTATGAGGAACAGCATATCGCTGCTGACACCATACAGGCCGTCCTGCAATTACACGGCGAACAGCCGTTGCAGGTTGACCGGCGCATCAAGGCACTGCATCAGTTTCGTAACCATCCGGATCTGGCCTGCCTGGCCGCTGCCGACAAACGTGTGCGTCGGCTACTGGAAAAACAGGGGGAATCGCTCCGATTTTCTGCAATCCGCAGTGAACTACTGCAAGAAGGTGCCGAAATTACTCTGCATGCCCAGCTAGAACAGATCCGCCCGCAAGTACAGCATTATCAGAACCTCGGAGACTACGCCGAAGTGCTGCAACTGCTGGCCAGCCTACGCCCATCGGTGGATCAGTATTTCAACGAAGTAATGATTATCGTTGATGATCACGATCTCCGACACAACCGTTTGCTGCTGTTGAGTCAATTACACCAGACACTGTCTGCTATTGCTGATCTGTCGCAATTGACCGTTTGATAAGTCCCACTTGATCGAACCGACCAGCAGTCTTAAACTGCTTGGCAACTCGGCCACTACTGGAGTCGTTCCATGAAACCTCTGATTGTTCTGGACAGAGATGGTGTCATCAACGTTGACCGCGATGATTATATCCGGAATCTGGAACAGTGGATTCCGATCCCTGGATCCATTGAAGCGATTGCTAAATTATCACGTAAAGGCTGGCAAATCTATATTGCCACCAATCAGTCCGGCATTGGTCGCGGTTTTTATAGCGAGGCCGTATTGCGGGCGATCCATGAACGGCTGCGTACGCTGGTACATGAACATGGCGGTTTTATTGAAGGTATCGTCTGGTGTCCACATACACCAGAGGCCAACTGCCACTGCCGCAAACCGCAAACCGGGCTGTTAACCATCATTCAGGCCATGAGTGGCCAGGCTTTGGCAGGACATCCGCTAGTTGGCGATTCCCTGCGAGACTTGCAAACTGCCACGGCCAAAGGCATGTTGCCCTTTCTGGTGCAAACCGGCAAGGGGCAACTTACTGAAAAAGCGCTACAGCAACCAGAAAACCAAGCATTAGGCCCAGTCAGCGTCTGGCCCGATCTGGCGGCTGTCGCTGACTACCTGCTGCAATCTTGACGCCCATTTAGTCCGCAAACTGGAGTTTTTCAATCCACATGTTACTTTTGACCGGCAAACCCTGAAAATAACGATTAGCATCACGAGACGTCTGCATGGGCACTTCTTCCATAGTGACATGACCGCCCCAAGGATAAATGACGATAGGTGCCTTGGGCTGGTCATGATGCCAACGTAGCAAGACCTCCTTGGGCAAAAATGTATCTTTTTCGCCCCACTCAATGAGCATGGGCGTTGTTATTTTCGGAATCATCGCCGCATAACGTTCGGTATGTACAATTTTACGCAGTTCGATCAACGTATTCAACATAGCCACACGATTGCCTTCCCGTTGGGAAAGATCAAAATACCGCTCAATAATCCGGTCATTCAGGCGATCCGGATCGGCATAGACTTTACGTGCGACATAGGTCACCAGCGCTCTGGGAGCGGCAATATAGGCCAGATCCCGTATCACCGGCGTCGTAATGAAATTCACGATACCAGGCAACTTCTGCGGATAGCCCACGGGCTGAATCAGCACCATTTTGTCTACCCGTTGCGGGTTTTTTAGTGCATACATCCAGGCCACCATGGCCCCTTGCGAGTTACCCGCCAAATAAAAATGATCCAGTTGCAGCGCATCAACAAATTGACTGAAAAACGTTTCCAGCGCCTCTGGCGAATAGTCACTCTTCCCTTGCAACGGCCCCGTCAGACCGCACCCGGGCATATCCAGGCGAATGATCCGATAATCATTTTTCAAATAATTGACCCAACCATCCCAGGTTTGCATTGACGCCAGCACGGCATGCACCAGCACCAGCGTGGGCCCGTCCGGGTTTCCTTCCACACGATAATGCACTAATGTTCCATCAACAGATACATAACGCGAATAGCGGTTCTCATAACGGGTTTTCAATGTTTCCAGCGATTTATGACCCATCCCCATCGATGAACAGGCGCTCAGCAGGCTCAACAATATACCGGCCAGAAAAACCCGTATCAGGCGCTGCCGTCCATTGCCCATCAGTGCTCTTGCATTCATGACTTTCGCCTTTATCCTATTGCATCGCCAGCTGTTGCATCGCCAAGCCCAACCATCACTCAGCGCAGCCCCAGTCTAGTATAGTTCTGTCATTCGGACGTTTCTATGGTGTTTATGTGAATGGCAATATTCCCCGCGCATTGGTTGACAAACACCGGCGAGAAATATTAAATTAAATTTAACATTTCCTCTAACATTCTTGTGAGCGAAATCTGCAACGGTCTTCCTGAAAAATTTGTCACTTTAGCCATACCCTTCTTCAGGAGGCGTGTTAGTCTTTACACAGCAGCAAGAACCGACAGTGCCCGATGCAACGTGCTGCACACCAGAACTGAACACGAAAATTTCCGGTTCAGTCTGCTTCAGGCAGTACCTGATACGCCGGTAACTAAAATACAGCGGGGGGCGAAACTCTTGTTACACGCAGTCCAAAACAAGGCACCTAAAAAAATCCTGATTACCGGAGCCAGTAGTGGTATCGGACGCGCTTTGGCTATTGAACTGGCAAAGCAAGGTCATCATCTGGCGCTGACCGCCCGGCGAACTGAATTGCTGGAGTCCCTTAAAACAGAACTTTCCCCCTATGGCACTCCAGTCGTCATCGCCTCACTGGATGTGCAACACGCAGAAGACGTGGCCCCCACCATTGCCGGGCTGCAACAACAGCTGGGGGGGCTGGATATCGCCATTGCCAATGCAGGCATCAGCGGAGTACAACGTACCGGCGATACCAATACCCGCAACGATCAACTCATTATGAATACCAATTACCTAGGCGCAGTGGCCACCCTGAATGCAGCCGCCTCCCATTTTAAAGCACAGGGTTATGGACGCCTGGTGGGGATGTCTTCAATTGCCGCATGGATTCCTATTGCCGGTAGTGGCAGTTATTGCGCCTCAAAGGCCGCACTGACCGCCTGGCTGAATGCAGCACGCCTGGAACTGGCTAAACACCATATTTCCGTACTCAGCATCCATCCGGGATTCATTCGTACTTCCATTGCCAAAAACATGGACAAGTACCCGTTTGTCATATCGCCAGAAAAAGCCGCTCAGGCGATGATACCCGCTATTATGGGAAGCACCGACAGCCTGATTGTACCCAAGTGGCCTTGGCAATTGGTGGTTCCCGTGGTGGATCATATCCCCAAACGTTTAATCAATAAATTCATGTAACAGACAACCACTGAGGATTGTGTGATGAAACCACTTGGGCCGGTCGATCAGCTGTTTTTATGGATGGAACGTCGGCAACAGCCGATGCATGTTGCCGGACTACAACTGTTCACGTACCCTGAAGGAGCGGGTCCAAAATACGTCAGCGAACTGGCCGAACAGATGCGTTCTTACAAAGAACCGGTATTTCCACTCAATCAGCGCCTGGAATACCGCTTAGGTCAGGCGTTCTGGGAAGAAGATCATCAATTTGATCTGGAACATCACTTCAGACATGAAGCATTGCCCAAACCTGGACGCATCCGTGAATTGCTGGCACTGGTTTCTGCGGAACACAGTAATCTGCTTGACCGGGCGCGCCCACTGTGGGAAGTACATCTGATAGAAGGAATTCAGGGTAAACGCTTTGCCGTTTACAGCAAAATTCACCACAGCGTGGTAGATGGTGTGTCGGCCATGCGCATGGGAATGCGGGCGTTGTCCTCGGATCCCGATGAACGTGAATTACCACCACTGTGGGCACGGCCACAAAAACGCAAAGAACTGTCGCTGCCGAATGTGGCGGATGTCGCCTCCGGGCTGGCGCGCTTGGGGGCAGGATTAAGTGCCCAGGTCACCACGATGCCTACCGTGGTGCGGGAAATCATGCGCTCGGTGCAAAAAGCCCGCAAAAATCCGGATTATGTTTCTGTGTTTCAGGCTCCCGACTGCATACTTAATACACGCATCACTGGTTCCCGGCGTTTTGCCGCCCAATCTTATTCCCTACCACGTTTTCGCGCCATCGCCCGCGCCATGGAGTGCACGATCAACGACGTCGTACTGTCGATCTGTGGGGGTGCACTTCGCGAATACCTGATCACACAGCGATCCCTGCCGGATCGTCCCCTGATTGCCATGGTTCCGTTGAACCTGCGTCAGGACGACAGTGTAGGGGGCAATCAAATCGCCATGATTCTGGCGAATTTAGGAACACATATTGCGGATCCAGCCCACCGTCTGAGCATCGTACGCGCTTCGGTGCTCGATGCAAAACAACGATTCAGCCAGATGACTCCCGCTGAAATACTCAATTATACGGCCCTTACCTTAGCTCCAGGGGGCCTGCACCTGCTGACCGGTGCAGCACCCTCTTGGCTGGCCTTTAATGTGGTTATTTCCAATGTTCCGGGCCCCAAAGAACCTTTGTACTGGAACGGTGCCCGGCTACAGGGCATCTATCCCGTTTCTATCGTTCTCGATCGCATGGCCATTAACATCACGCTCACCAGTTATGTGGATTCACTGGAATTTGGCATCATCGCCTGCCGCAGAACCTTGCCTTCCGTACAACGTTTACTCGATTATCTGGAAAAAAATATCAGTGAACTGGAAATGGCAGCCGGCATCACCGAATAACTTAATGAGACACGACGGGTTTGTCCTGTTCCAGCGAACGAACCCGGATCAATTCCTGCGGGCTAAAGGTTGCCGAACGTAACTGGTCAATGGCATTTTGCTGATCATCACCACTTAAACTGGTGTTATTGGTAATTTGTTGTTTCTGCTGCATAAACTGATTCAACTTCGCCTGAAACGCCGTCTGCTCCTGATCCAGCGCCTCTAGGCGATCTGCGGCCTCCGGGCCGACCAGATTCTCGCGGATCTGCCGGAGTTCCTGTGGATTGCCTCCCCTGCTTTTCCAGTCACTGGTCAGTGCCTGCAGTGACTCGTATTGAATTTGCGATTGCATTGACTGCCGCAATGCCTCTGGCAGCGCATTCAGTGCATTGGCCAGTGCCGCCGCCTTCGCCGAGGCTGTCAACGTTTTGTCCTGCATAATCGCCATGCGATTCAATGTGTACTGATCATAAGCTTCCTCACTACCAAAAAAAGCATCCACCACTTCAGGATCCAGATATTGCCGACGCACCTGGTTAAGTACCGACAATTTCGCCTGCAACGCTGCATGATCCGGATGCGTACCAGCGGCAGTATCTGGTAATGTACTGAGGGCTTTTTTATAAGCCACATATTCATCGAGTACATGCAATGCCTCCGCTTCAGCGACAGCGGGCAAGCGGGCATGATGAATAAACGCCTTGATCCGGGCCAATAAAACCGGCAAGGGCTCTTCCCCCATGGCACTCAGAAAATAATCAAATAAATCACGTAGCGCATGGGTAATTAACAAATGCCCGGAAGCATCCACCTGCAATCCATTTGGCACTTCTGTGCCCTGCAAACTCCGCGGCAGCCCTTCCGTACCACTAATAAAGTGAAGCGGTGCTGCAGACAGCGTTTCTTTGTCTGCAGTCTGTCGTTTTAACAAACCTCCGACCGGTGCAATGGCCCCAGGCTGCAACATAACCGCCCATAATAACAACAGAGATGTCGCCACCATCAATGCCAACGCTATCAATTTCGACCGTTTTTTCACGCACACCACTCCCTGCTCGTTACATGCTTCGCTAAACCAGGTACTACGCCCTCGGATTCTCTAAAGACCATCGATCTCATCAAGTGCCACAGCCTCTAGCCTGAACCATTTTACAACGTTCAGAAACCTGCCATTTATCTTTCTTGTAACTCGACCTTGACACTCACTGCTTCATATCGAGCATTATTGTGGCTGCACAAGAAGCATCATCTCATTGGCCTCGCTATCATTTTTGGTTCAACGTTCGAAAAACAGGTGATTTATCGGACGACCACCGGTTCAACAGGAACTATTCTGAAAGATATAGGAACTGTCCGTTTTTCATTTGAGGCCCCCTCATGACCTGCACGCCGCTTCGCTATAAACAAGGCAGCCGCTTGACAATAAAGGCAGAAAATACAAAATTGACGCCTTTCCTCGGATGTTGGCTTCCGTTCAGTCTGATACTGCTGTTGACTACTGCCGCACATGCACTGATTCTCAGCAGCGACTCTTTTCAACCCTATGGGCTTCTGCATGCTGCTCAAGTGTATAACGGAATGGGCTGCAGCGGTCAGAACCGTTCTCCCCAATTGTTCTGGAGCAATGAACCTGCCGGAACCCGCAGTTTTGCCATCACCATGTATGATCCGGATGCACCCACCGGCCATGGGTGGTGGCACTGGCTAGTGTTCAACATTCCCCGCCAAATTCATGATCTTCCGGAAGGCTGGAACCGTACAGCCACTGCCTACCCTTCTTCACTCGGCACCAGTTTTTACAATGATTTTGATCAGCCCGACTACGGGGGCCCCTGCCCACCCGCTGGGGACAATGCCCATCACTACCTCATCACCGTCTATGCCCTGAAAACTGCCACTTGCCCACTACCTCGTCACAGCGCATTTTCTTTGATCACGCAGTGGCTGGAACGGAATCAGCTTGATCATGCACAGATCACAGGACGTTATGGCCGCTAAGCGGGTCGCAATAAGCATCGAGAACAGCCTGTCTGTAGACCGAATCTGCCAGACATTCTCTCTTTATGGGACATCGGTTTGGTTCAACTTGCAATCAACTCTGATTACCGAGATACTATTCATGAGGGCGATGTGCTTTTGAATCGTTGCATTAACTCACCTGAATTTTAAAAAAATAACTAATTTAACTAAAAATAACTAATATCTCAAGTTTCGGAGTTCATTTTCTCATAAAAATTGGCTCTAAGTCGCTTCAGACGTGGCTTCCAGGCGTAGTGTGAAACTGTCCATTTGCATG
>JAJXWR010000083.1 GCA_021781515.1 Pseudomonadota bacterium | reverse complement strand
CACCGTGCCAACGGGGACGTGCTCCAGGCGGACTTCAACGCAGCGCGGAACGTGAAAGCCCGACTCCATGACCCGGATATCGTCCGGTTCATGCCGCACACCGAAGTGCGGCGGATTCTGCTGGCGCATTCCTCCGGCGCAACTGAGCGTCAAGAGGCTTCAGTTGGGCGGCGAAAGCCGCGTCAACGAAGTGCGGATAAATCCTATGAGCAACTTTGCTCAAGTTTTTAGGAGCAGTCACTACCCATGCTGGCGTATCGCCGTGATTTAGATGGTTTGAGAGGTTTTGCGGTGTTGCTGGTGATGGCCTATCACTTTAACCTGCCATACATGGTTGGCGGTTATATCGGCGTAGACATTTTTTTTGTGGTCTCCGGCTATCTCATCACTTCTCTGCTGATTCAGGAAAGTGAAATCCTGAGCCCTTTGCCAGGTTTTTACATTAGGAGAATCAGACGCCTAATGCCGGCGTTTCTTGTATTTGCCGTTATTACCACACTGATGGCAGCCGTGTTATTACTGCCCAAAGACTTCATAGACTTTTTGCACAGCCTCTACTACGGATTGTTGCTCAAGGCCAACAGTTACTTCGATACGACTACCAAGGATTACTTTGCTCCAAACTCCCAGCAAATTCCGCTACTGCATATCTGGTCACTTTCTATCGAATGGCAATTTTACCTGATTTTTCCACTATTATTTCTCATCGCAAACAAATACCTATCAAGACCCGTCTTATATGTGGTCCTGTTGCTCACTGTCATCTTATTAACAACCGTATCTTCTCACGAAACGGGAGTTTCGGAGCATGCCTATTTCTACACATCGGCCAGATTCTTCGAACTTCTACTGGGTTGTCTCATGACAATCACAACAATACGTATCAATCCTCGAATGAGCAGCGTTCTGGTGTATGCAGCCCTTGCCATGCTAATGACCCTGTCCATGAAATTCACACACAAAACACCCTATCCTGGAATTCATGCACTGGAAATCTGTTTGTTATCTGCCTTAGTGATTGTCTTCGGCACTAACAACCGGTTGCTGACATATCCATTACTTGTGCACATCGGACGCTTATCTTACTCCGCCTATTTATGGCATTGGCCATTCGTAGCCTTTTTGACCTACCTGCAAATTCCCATTACTGCCTCATTAGGCACTGGACTTCTGCTTAGCGTATTATTATTGGCACATATTTCCTATATTTTTGTGGAGCAACCGGGAAGGCAGATACCATTTGGCATTAAAAAAATGATTCTTTTATTCATGGTGGTTCCCTGTTTGATTTCGCTGACGCTATGGAGAGTCGCTATCGTGCATCATGGATGGTTCTGGCGTCTAGGCGCTGAAGCCACCAGTGTCTATAACAAAATGGAGCCATATTACACAACAAAAAGTCAATTAAACTGTTTGCGTATTCCCGGCCAGGGCGGCGACGACTACGAATGCCACTTTGGGGACCCAACTTCTACGGTGGTTTTATATTTAATCGGGGATTCCCATGCCGGAGCTTATCGGTGGTTTGTGCAGCAACTTGCTTTGCAAGCCCATTTAAACGCCATCAGCTATTCATTCAGTGAATGCCTTATGTTGCCTGGCGCTCAGAATGATTTCGGCTCCTTGTCTCTTGATGCACGGAAACACAACTTGCGTTGCAACGAAGGGATTCAAAACATATTTACCAGAATCTATCGGGATCGCCCCAAATATGTGTTAATCGCCGAACGGTGGATTGGGTATCCGGATAAACAGCTTGACCACTTGCAAAAAACAATCACCACGTTGATGTCCCGAGGGATTACCCCGATTTTGCTAGCGTCTGTTCCGGAAAACGGAACCAATATCAAAGATTGCTACTATCGACATATCAAACTCCGTGAAGCCTATACTGGCGAATGCTCTATAAAAGAGCATAATCCGTTTGCGGAGGCGAGTAAAATGCAGGTTGATCGCTTGTTCGAGACTCTCAAGAAAAAATACCCATCGCTCATTATCATCAACGAAAGAAAAGCTCAGTGTGCGAGCGGCTCCTGCGATGTAGTGATAGACGGTGCCCCGATTTATGCCGATAGCCATCACCTTAACGATTATGGCTCTGCAATACTGGGAAAAATCTATTTGTCACGATACGGTAATCCATTGGCAGATTAGTTATACGGTACCTCGCCCTGCTCCTCTCTATGGCGATCATTAGCGACCATTGAGAAGATCAGTGGCGAGGCCGTATTTTCTATTCTATTAATGATGCCTTGAAAGCTGTCTCACCCCTGCCTCATCGCCATGCCTCATTGCTGAAGGTCGCCATTCAGTGTGGCACTGTTAGTGCTACGCAAGTCAGCAATCCCATTGATGGGAATGAGTTGCAGTTTTTGTGAAAGCGAAGAGCCCGTACCATCATTCCACACCCGCATATACGCATAATAAACGTCCAGTCCATTCAATGCCGTGGCAGATCCTGATGGCAATGCCGTCATGTTATAGGTCATCGAGTTGGCACTTGAGGTCAATGCACCCAGTGCATTGCTCAAATCCTGCGTATCGACGACGTGCGACCCACTGGCCACCACCAGTTGCAGATGGTTATATTTATTCAGTATTTTGTTGCTCACTGCAATCGTACCCGAGATCGTTCCACTCGTTGCTGAAGGATTTAACGTCGGTGCAGTAAACGTGAAGGTGGCTGTTGATCCTGTCGTAGAGGACAACATTGTAGTGAAACTGTTACTCATCAGGTATTGACCATAATCGTCGACACCGACGGAATAAGCGCCGTTACCTTCTTTGGGTGTAACAGAAGTAAAGGTCAATGCCGAGGCGTTATAAGCACTGGTTAACAGCCCGGCATTAACCAGTGGTTCTGCCGAGTAAAATTCTCCGGTAAATGGATCGGTCGCACGAAAACGCACCGAATAGGGATACGTTTCAGCAGGATCAGTCTGCATAAATACGGCATAACCCGCCGTCAACGGGGTCAGCGGCGAGGCAAACTGTGCCATGTATTCCTTACCGGCTAAAGCGGTGGGGGTTAACTCAGGAATGCTGGTGGCTCCCGTCGTTGGTGTTGTCGCCACAGTAACCGGTACGTGTTTAATCACCATGGTCGTCATATTACGTCCTCGTACCAGTACATGGTAATCAATTGGGTGCCCTGAACTGTCGTTTACCTGTACCGGATACAACACAAATTTTCCGGTCACGGGATCGGCGACGGTGGTACGTAACGAAGAATAACGCCCCTGGGTGCTATTGATGGCTTCTGCCTTTATCACCACATTGTAGACACAACTCGCCGTGACCACCGGTTGCTGATGACTACCCTGTGCACATAATGAGGAAGGAGTAATTTGCCCGGTAATCGCTCCCACTTGGGATAAATCAAAATAACTCAGCCACGGGCTGAGTACAAAGGCATGCATGCCGTTGTGTTTAAAGGACACTACTGATTTATTCAGGTTGACATCAATGGCCAGATTCAGCGCCGAACCACTGGTTACATTAAAGGTGCCATTCAGACGTATTCCCTGCCCAAGAAATGGAATTTCCAGCGGGGACTCGGTCACGTTACCATTGTTTACCCATTCGACCTGATCATTGTATTGCAAGGCATTGCCGTTACCATCCTGAATACTTTGTGCCGACGTGTCAAGGGCAGCAAAGGGAGCATCGAGGAACAGCCGAATCTGCTTATAACTGCCAGTAGGTAGTGTGATCCCCTGAAACAATCCGGCCAGATTTTGCTGACTGGTACTCAGAACACCATTATTCAGTGCTGCTAAATCCACGGTCACCGGAGTCTGCAAGGTGTATTTTTGCCAAGTCGCATCCGTAGCGCTCCATGTGGCATTCGGATCCGTATGAAAAGCAATCTGAGTCACGGTCACCCATACATGACTAAAGTCGCTCGGCGCATCGGTCAAGGCCACATTCGCCGTACTGAATGCCGCCGGCTGAACCGGTGTCGTGCTGGACAAGGATGTTGAATTACTGCCGCCGCCACACGCTGTCAATAAGGTCGCCAGGCCCAATCCAGCACCATAGAGGCCAGCAGATTGCATTTTATCAAGAAGTTTCATGTGATGATCTCCAGTTAGTCACGGTCATTCGAGGGATTAAACACTGAGGCCATCAGGCCCGCATCAGCGTATGTGGTTATTAACGCCTCGCAGCGCATTCGTTGACTGGATATCGGGAAAAATATTATAAAGCGGAGGTAATGCGAATCCCATCACACTATCAATGTCACACTATCAATGGGCAATGAGCTAACACCGAGGCACCCTTTAATGCGGCAGTTGCGACCAGATTTGCCGCAGCAATTCCCGGCTTTTCAGTGGACGGCCCTGGCGATGTATATGCAGCCAGTGCCGAAAGATCTGCTTGGCCAGTTGGCGCAAGCGTAACTCCTGCCACTGGCCCGTATGCAGATCCAGTAGATCCGCACCGGCATAACCGCTCCCCGACGGGACAAAACCCGAGTCATCGGTCAAGACATAAAAACCATCCCGCTGGATGGGGCGGCCTTGCTCAATCTCAATGCAAAAAAATTCCCGGTGCGCACACAACTCCAGAAGGACCCGTTCAAACTGCCGCAAGCCCAGTTCCATCCGCAGTGTCTCCTGAGTACACAGTTCCTGCAACGTCTGATGGTAGACAAGGAATAACTCAGGACAGGGCATTTGCTCAGGCAACAGCACCAGACAGAGTTCATTCAGGTACAACCCCATGTAGATAGCCATTCCCTGCAACTGCACCGGTGATTCCTGTAATTGTGCCTGCAGCAGTGTCTGCAAAGCATCAGGTTCCTGGCCCTGCCCACTGGTTTCAATGTGCAACAGATTAAATTCCGGCACATGGAATTTCGGTCGCAGACTACGCACGCCATGGGCCACCAGCGTATAGATGCCTCCTTCGGCCCCCAATACTTTCAGCAACTCCGAGCGTTCCCGATAGGGACGACGATGGAGTACGAAGACCAGATCAGACATCAGGACTGTTGACCATCTCCGTACCCCAGACTGAGTAGAGCCCGTTCGTCATCCGACCAGCCTGATTTGACTTTGACCCAAAGATGCAGCATCACTTTCCGTTCAAAAAGTTTTTCCATGTCTTTACGAGCTTCAGTCCCGATACTTTTCAGACGGCTGCCCTGATCACCAATGACAATGGCTTTCTGGCCATCTCGCTCCACCAGTATCAGTGCGTGAATGCGAATCAGGCGTTCCTCTTCCTCGAAACTTTCAATTTCCACCGTCACTTCATACGGTACTTCTTCGCCCAATTGACGCATCACCTTTTCCCGCACCAGTTCCGCCGCCAGAAACCGTTGCGACCGGTCCGTCAATTGATCCGCCGGAAAAACAGGCGGCATCAAGGGCAACAATGGCGACACCACCTCCAGCAGTCGATCCAGATTATGACCATTCAACGCCGAGGTGGGTACTACCGCATGAAACACATGGCGCTGTTGGTACTGTTGCAACAACGGCAGTAACTGTTCTTTATGCGTCAGGCAGTCTATCTTGTTCAGGACTAAAATAATCGGTTGCTCGACCGAACTGATTTTTTCCAGAATCCACTCGTCTTCTTCTGTCCAGCGCCGAGCATCCACCACCCACAACACCGCCGACACCTCACGCAAACTCGCCTGCGCCGACCGATTCATGATCCGGTTAATTGCTTTTTTTTCCTGTTGATGCATGCCCGGGGTATCAACAAACAGAATCTGTAAGGACTCCGTGCTGTAAATCCCCAGTATCCGGTGTCGGGTCGTCTGCGGCTTACGCGACGTAATCGACAGTTTTTGCCCCAGCAGATGATTCAAAAGTGTTGATTTGCCAACATTCGGTCGCCCGATAATCGTTACATAACCACAGCGGTGGTTCAACGGCGATGCCTCATTGTCCTGAAAAAACTGACGGATTACTTCATCATTCATCGTTCATCACCTTTATGATTGCTGCAGCAACTTCAGCACCGCTGCTGCAGCGGCCTGTTCAGCCCGGCGTCGACTGTCCCCCTCAGCCACCGCCGCCTGACCACTGCTGATCCGACAGGAGATAGAAAATTTCTGGGCATGCGGCGGTCCAGACATCTCAACCACTTCATAAGATGGCAATGCCTGGTGCCTGGCTTGCAACCATTCCTGCAATTGGGATTTCGCATCCTTAATGCTCTGATGATCCAGAGCCAGACCTGCCAGTTGCGGCTCGAACCAGACCAAGACACAACGGGCCAAGGCTTCAATATCCGGATGATCACAATATATGGCGGCAATCAATGCCTCTAGCGTATCGGCCAGAATCGAATCCCGGCGAAAACCACCATTACGGATCTCCCCCTGACCAAGAATCAGTTCAGCCCCAACATCCAGTTGACGAGCCACCTGCGCCAATGTCGCTTCCTTCACCATGCTGGCGCGCAAACGGGTCAATCCCCCTTCATTACTCTCAGGAAAACGCCGATATAAATAATCCGAGATAATCAACCCCAGCAGCGCATCGCCCAAAAACTCCAGACGTTCATTATTGTCACGTCCATCAACACTCCGATGGGTGAGTGCCAGACGCAGCCATGTGCAATCACGAAAACGATACCCCAGACGTTCCTGAAACCGGATTTCAGTTTCCAGAATGCACCACTCCCGTACCCGCGCTGCCCTCTCCGTCATAACTGTGTTTAAAATGAATGATCACATCCAGATTACCTACAATATTTTTACGGATTTCATAGTCTTCATTGATATGAAACACACTATTTTCATCCCGACTGCACACAAAGTAAGACGACTGTAAATTAATGTTATTGATAGAAAACCGGGTTCCCAGATCACTCTGTAACTGATCTGAATTTTTGTCCTGATGCGCATAATCTTTTAATATCTGTTCAACCACCCGGGTTGCCAATACATGTTCATAATAAACAGGCACAATGGCAATCAGCAATTTCGCAACAATCACCACAAAAAAAACAACCAGAAGCATGGGCAGTACAGAAATACCACGCTGTCCGGAACTACGGAGCCAAGTACACATCGTCTTTATCCAACTGTTGTTTGCTGTTTAATCTAGCATCTCGACTCCATGTAGGCAAATGCCAACCCTCATCTTTATGCATCCAGATAAAAACAGCCTTGCCTACAATAAAATGCTCATCAAGAAACCCCCAGAAACGACTGTCGCGCGAGTTGTCCCGATTATCTCCCATCATAAAATAATGATGCACTGGTACCGTCACTTCCCAATGGTGCCCCGCAATAAAACGCCCCACTTCGGTACGGACAATATGATGCAATCCCAGCAGATTTTCATCATAATACTGCTCCCAGGGATCAATTTCCGGAACCTGTAACAGTAATCGGGTCGACACGGGCTGACCATTGATGCTCAGACGCCCTTCATCATACACAATACGATCACCGGGAAGCCCGACCACCCGCTTGATAAAATCAACTGCCGGATTTTCCGGATAGCGAAATACCATGATATCGCCTCTTTGAGGCAGGTGTACCGGCACCCACAACTGGCCCGTCAGTGGATTGCGCAGCCCATAAGAAAACTTGCTGACCAGAATATAATCCCCGACCTGTAGTGTCGGTAGCATGGATCCGGAAGGAATGGTGAACGGCTCCGCCACAAAGGACCGAACCAGCAGAACAATCGCCAGGATCGGAAAAAAGCATGGCCATACTCTACAATCGGTGGTTCTTCAATGGTCAGTGTCGCCTCAGCGCAGGCCCTGCGACACTGTTGCAGAAGAGGCCGAATCCGCTGGACATCCAGAAACCAGATTACACCGGAAGCCAGGGTGGCCAGTATCAGGAAAAGGGTGAAATCCACATCCAGATGCAGGAAAAACACCAGCAAAATCGCAATAATCAGACTTCCCTGACTGAGCATAATAATTTTAGGCAACCAGAGCGGCGGGTCGAGTCGATGCATGGCGATCGGTGCGGGCTGCCCCTCCTGCAAGGCCTGCAGTAAATTTCGGTATTGCCCCGGCATCCGCAAAAACGTATAAGCCGCCCAGATCAGCGTACTCAGACAGAATACCCCCATCAGTACCATCACCCAATGAATCATCTGTGTATTAACCATCCACTTCCCCTAAAAATAACCAGTCAGGCTCCTGACTCAACGGTCCACTTTGAGAATAGCCAGAAAAGCATCCTGTGGAATTTCCACCCGACCAATCTGCTTCATGCGTTTCTTGCCTTCTTTTTGTTTTTCAAGCAGTTTTTTCTTGCGGGTTATATCCCCCCCGTAACATTTAGCCAACACATCCTTGCGCATCGCCTTGACGGTCTGCCGAGCGATCACCTGACTGCCAATCGCCGCCTGAATCGCCACATCAAACATTTGCCGAGGAATCAGTTCTTTCATCTTCTCCGCCAATGCCATGCCCCGGAAGCGGGCATTATCGGCGTGACAGATCACCGATAACGCATCTACCCGATCCCCATTGATCAACATATCGAGACGCACCAGGCGCGTTGCCTGAAAACGCCGGAAACTATAATCCAGAGACGCATAGCCTCTAGACACCGATTTCAACCGGTCAAAAAAGTCCAGAACCACTTCC
Organism: Pseudomonadota bacterium; assembly: GCA_021781515.1. GTDB lineage: Bacteria > Pseudomonadota > Gammaproteobacteria > Pseudomonadales > Moraxellaceae > JAJXWR01. The sequence goes on along the minus strand of JAJXWR010000083.1, from coordinate 4,315 downwards.
GCCAGCGGAATTTCATAAGTCACCGCCACCTGCTTCCCATGAAACAGCATGTTTTTTTGTTCCCCCCGACGTTCCTGACACAAGGTGATCACATCACCGACATATTCTGGGGGGACCAGAATATGGCATTCAGCAATCGGCTCGCGGAATTCAACAATAGTGCCAGGATCAGGCATTCGCGAAGGATTGTCCATATACACCGGTTCATCCTTGCGGGTAATCACCTCATAAACCACCGTCGGTGCTGTGGTCAATAAATCCAGATTGTATTCCCGTTCCAATCGCTCCTGCACAATTTCCATGTGGAGCATACCAAGAAATCCGCAACGGAAACCAAACCCCAAGGCATCCGAAGATTCAGGCTCATAAAATAGCGCCGAATCATTCAGTGTCAGTTTGGCCAAGGCTTCCCGGAACGGCTCATAATCATCGGAAGTCATAGGAAACAGCCCGGCATAAACCTGCGGCTTTACTTTCTTGAATCCCGGCAGGGCAGCGGTATCCGGATGACTGGTAAGCGTATCGCCCACTGGCGCTCCAAATATGTTCTTTATTCCCGCAATGACAAAACCCACTTCCCCGGCTTCAAGACAAGGCATATCGGTGTACTTGGGACTAAATACACCCACACTGGTCACAATGTGACTTTGCAAAGTGCTCTTGATCCATATTTTATCGCCTTTGCGCACTGATCCCTGCTGCACCCGCACTAACGACACCACGCCCAGGTAATTGTCAAACCAGGAATCAATGATCAGTGCCTGCAACGGGGCCTGCCGGTTGCCTTGTGGGGCCGGAATAATTCTCACCAGTTGCTCCAGCAACTGATCAACCCCTAAACCTGTTTTAGCACTGACGCACACCGAATCTGTCGCATCAATACCGATAATGTCTTCAATTTCCTGACACACCCTGTCCGGATCGGCCTGTGGCAAGTCGATCTTGTTCAATACCGGCAACACCGTTAATCCCTGATCCAGCGCCGTATAACAGTTAGCCACCGACTGGGCTTCAACACCTTGCGCCGCATCCACCACCAGCAAGGCTCCTTCGCAGGCCGCCAAGGAACGCGACACTTCGTAGGAAAAATCCACATGCCCCGGGGTGTCGATAAAATTCAGTTGATAACGAATCGCATCTACAGGTGAATCATAATACAAGGTCACTGAATGGGCTTTGATGGTAATACCCCGTTCACGTTCAAGATCCATAGAATCCAGAACCTGCGCCTGCATTTCCCGTACATCCAGGCCACCACAGCGCTGAATGAACCGATCCGCCAACGTTGACTTACCATGGTCAATATGAGCGATGATTGAAAAATTGCGAATATGTGAAATATCAGTCACTGGAGCAACTCGGAACTTCAGAAAGTGAGGCGATTCTACCTGATTTTCTCAGACTTAAACACCTGATGTTACAACATGAGCAGTTACTTTACTGCGTGCGCTCGTCGCAACTGATCAAGCAGCCGATATTGTAGTTTTTGCCACAGGAACACCCGTTTCCTGAATCGGCTGTCTTCTTGAGATCCCACGGAAAATTTCAATCGCTGGTACAATTGCGCATGTTGCAACAACAGGTTCGATTGTGCCGGATAACACAATGCCAGGCGTTTTGCCCATTGTTCCGCCGTTTCTCCGGTGACCGGAACCTGTTGCCATTGCGCCATACGCTGCATAAACCGACGGTAGGTCGCCGTTAGCGGATCTTCTGGAGTTCGCCGTTGGTGCAACAACACCGCACTCAGCAGCGCAATCAAGCCAATAAACCCAAGGATCAGAAAGCCAGTCCGCCGTTGTTGCGCACTCCAGCGTGACGGACCCGGCAGTTTCAGCGCCTCTGCATTATAAAAAACCACATGCCGATCCCAAAGGTCGTTCGCCGTATCTGACCAACGAGAAAGTTGCGAACTCAACTCATAACGCCGCCACGCCCACCAGGAATTCCGGCTTTTTCCCCAATAATACTTTTGCTGTGCCATCTGATCTTCTCCCAAGCGAATTCTCTCTGGTGCGATAACCGCCGTAGGATCAATACGTACCCACGACTGCCCCAGCCAGGCTTCTACCCAGGCATGTGCATCCAGTTGCCGTACACTTAAATAATCTCCAGCAACACTGAAAGCCCCCCCCTGATAACCAATCACCACCCGGGCAGGAATTGCCGCTGACCTCAATAAAACCGCCATCGCCGAAGCAAAATGCTCACAAAACCCCTGATGACTGAAAAACATAAAATCATCAATCGCCTCCTCACCCAACAGCGGTGGAGTCAAGGTATAACGAAAATTCTGCTGAAAATAATGTAACAGGAACCGCACATAGTCTGTATCACTCGCTACCGCCGCCCGCCATTGTCGAGCCTGCATCATAGTGCGCTGATTATGCTGTAATGGCAGTTGCAGATCCTGGCGCAAATCCTCAGGAGTTGCACCAGAATGTAGTGGCTGATCCAGCGCACTCATCAGTGTATATTCCGGGTGCGGTGGCAACCCTGCAGCAAATTGCAGCAATGCCTCTGGAGTCCGGAGCAATGGCGGACCTTCCGCCGCTAGCGGCACCGCCAGCGAAGGTGCCTGTGCATCCAGCAGCGGTATCAGCAAGCGAATGCGATACTTCACTACCTCAGACCGCCCGCTTCCCTCTGTCTCCCCCTCCCCCCGACGCAATGGTTCAAGCAAATCTGCCGCATTGTGCCGGTGCCAGGCTCGCCCATCAAAACGGTCCAGTACCATGACTCGCCAGTAGCGCTCGGCAGACGGAGCTACCTGCCCTGAAAAATACACACGAAACGCCTCAGTAAACGACTTGTTCATGTGCGCAATATCCCCAGGAGCCATCACTTCACTCAACCCCGTCTGGGCTCCCGTTGGCACCGCAACTGACCAAAGTGGTGGTATTCGGGGAAAAAGAACAAAAAAAAGCACTAACATCGGTATCGACTGCGCCAACAAACCCAGGCTAAAGCGCCAAGGATAAAACTGTCGTGGCCCCAGAACAGACGGCGCATTCTTCAAAGCAACTGGCCGATGCGTCAACTCATATAAAATTCGCACCAGCAGCAGCACATTGAAGACGCTGTACAACACCCACAACAACGACTGACGAAACAGATAACTACAGCCCAGCAGAAACAATCCCGCCAATACCAACGTCCTGGCTTCCCGAAGCGAACGAATTTCCAGATATTTCATACTGATCAGTAAAGAAAGCAGACTGACACCAAATTCAGGGCCAGTCCACGTATTGAACTGCCTGTGTAACAATACGATCACCAGTGGGACGATAACCAGCGCAGTGCCATTAAAAACCAGTACTCGCAGTGGCCCCGCCTGACGCCACACCAATAACGCCAGCATCAGACCAATCAACCAAGCCGGTATGAAAGACAGCAAAGGAACCCATAAAGCGACCACCGCCATCGCCAACAGCCGCTGCAATACGACGGGAACTGCATTAAATTCCACAGCCAACCTCACCATTTACCTTTTTGCGTTACAGCATTCCTAAAAACTTCAGCAAAGTTGCTCCTAGGGAATTACCTGCACTTCGATGTGCGCCATGAACCAGACGATACCCGCATCGAGTAGACCAAGACTGTAAGTAAGTACACTGTCGAAGTTTGATACACTCATTGGATATCTGTTCCATAAAACATATTAAATTATATTCACGGATTTATCCGCACTTGGTTGATGCGCTTGCGCACCCAACTCAATCCCCTTGACGATCATTGGTGCCGGGGAACAAGAAAACAAAATTGGCGACATATAAGTTCTATTTACCACGACATGCCAAGCGTTACGCTACGCCCATGCACTCATTTTTCGATGGAACCGCCTCTTTAGTAGGCAATGGACATTTCATAAAATTCAGCGACCTAAACATAGCAAATCATCCTCGTCGACAGAGCAATGACTGGGCAATGGTTTTCATCAGGTGGCACCGATGAATAGAACAAATTCAACCTGGACTGGTAGTATCCCTGTGTATTATTGTACAATGTTATCAGGATCTTCTGACGGGGAGCAAGATAATGACTATCACGATGGATGAAGTATTGACATTGTTTGCTGATCGAGATGCCAAACAACGCGAGATTGATGAGCGTCGGGCCGCTGAAGCCGATCGTCGTTTCGCTGAAGTCGAACAGTTTATTGCAAAAAATTTTGCAGAAGTGGATCGTCGCGCCGAAGAACGTCGTGCTGAGACAGAGCTGCACATGCGCCAGTCCAAAGAGGAATGGGAGCGGCAAATGAAGGTATTAAATCAGCAGATGGGGAAATTGTCCGGCCGTCTTGGACAATTTGTTG
>JAJXWR010000082.1:2726-12908 GCA_021781515.1 Pseudomonadota bacterium | reverse complement strand
CTCCAGGCGGACTTCAACGCAGCGCGGAACGTGAAAGCCCGACTCCATGACCCGGATATCGTCCGGTTCATGCCGCACACCGAAGTGCGGCGGATTCTGCTGGCGCGTTCCTCCGGCGCAACTGAGCATCAAGAGTCTTCAGTTGGGCGGCGAAAGCCGCGTCAACGAAGTGCGGATAAATCCTATGAGCAACTTTGCTCAAGTTTTTAGGAGCAGGATGAACCATGCTAAGCCGCAATGCGGATTGTATTTACTGGATGTCTCGGCACATGGAACGGGCAGAAAACCTGGCACGACTGCTGGATGCCCTGTATCAGATCTCCCTGCTCCCAGGGACACTGGATAATGAATCGCTGAGTTCGCCTTTAAGTTTAAGTGCGACCCAGGCGCAATATACGCACTTGGGAGCGCCACTCACTATCGAAAATATCCTGAAATTCTGTACGCTCAACAGACAGAATCAGGCCAGTCTGTATAACTGCCTGCGGCAGGCCCGGGATAATGCCCATGTAGTGCGGGGAATTATTACCAGCGAAATGTGGGAGAGCATCAATACCACTTGGCTGCAATTACAGGAAATGACCCATCAGCATCAGTCAGCACAAGGCTATCGCCGTTTTCTTGAATGGGTTAAAGAACGAAGCCATCTGTTCAGAGGCGTCACATTTGGTACCATTCGCCGTAATCAGGCCTTCGGCTTTTCCCGCATCGGCACTTTTATTGAGCGATCTGACAACACCCTGCGCATTCTATTGATCCAGGCCAATGCCGCCCATGACACCGCACACTCTTGGGAAATCCTCCTCCAGTCACTGGCCGCCCTGGAAAGCTACCGGGAAGTTTACCGTAACCGCATTACTCCCCGCTCCGTGGCAGAACTCCTGCTGCTCAATGAAACTTTTCCCCGCTCCCTGCACGCCAGTGTGCTGGAAATCAACCAGACACTGGCACTCATCGAAGGACCCCAGGGACGTGAATGTCAACGTCTTTGTGCCGCACTGCTGGCCAATCTGCGCTATGGTGCCATCGACAGTGTCTTGCAATCGGGCCTCGTTCCTGCCATTCTTGAGTTTCTTGACACCATTACCCAATTCAGCCTGCAAATCCAGTCTGCCTACCTGGAGGGAAACTTATGACCTATTGTGTGGCGATCAAAGTAGACAGTGGTTTAGTCATGGCCTCTGACTCGCGCACCAATGCAGGGATAGACAATATTGCCACCTTCCGTAAAATGAGTATTTTTTCGGCGCAGGACCGGATGATTGTGCTGTTGTCAGCCGGTAATCTGGCCACCACGCAGAGTGTCACCACCTTGTTGCAGCAACGCCTGTCGCGTGACACCGAAAACCTGAATAATGTCAGTTCACTGTACGATGCCACGTGTCTGGTGGGTCAAACGTTGCGAGAGATCATGGGCCGGCACAACCTGCGCGAAGGCATGGATGCCGGTGTCGATTACAGTTGCTCTTTTTTGCTGGGTGGCCAGATCCAGGGAGAAGTCCACCGGCTGTTCAATATTTATCCCCAAGGCAACTTTATTGAAGCGACCGACGACTCCCCGTATTTTCAGATCGGCGAATTTAAATACGGCAAACCCATCATTGACCGGGTTGTCAGAAACGACACCGGCCTGATGCAGGCCGCCAAATGCGTCCTGGTTTCCTTCGACTCCACTATCCGGTCCAATCTGTCCGTCGGGCTGCCGGTTGATATTTTGCTCTACCACCGCAATCAGTACCGCCCAACACTCCAGCACCGGTTTGTTGAAGGCGATCCCTACCTCGTCCAACTGCGGGAATTATGGTCACAAGGCCTGAAGAACCTGTTTCTCAGCATTCCTGACCCGCCTTGGGGATTATAACCAGGCAGAGAATACACCTGCCCTGCTGCCCTTACGGGAAACGGAAATCCACCCCAGCGACTGCATAACCCTGGCTGTTTTTCATCTGTACATAACTCGCATCGAAAACCCATCGCCCTGAAGTAGTAAATGGCAGCCGGATCCCGGCACCGAATGCGCCGCCATGATCAGTATTCCACAGCCGTAGATTGGGCCCGGTCAACGCCGTACGCCACATCCCGACTCCGGCTAGGCCATACAATGAAAAACTGTGGAACTTGATTTGCGGTTTGAAGAAAAAATTCGCCATCGAGTAAAGGTGCAATGATTCCGATAGTCCACCGGCAGAGATTTTCGCATTGTCCGCACCGGTAGCCACATGCGCTTCTACCCCATAGTAAGGCGACAGATCATCGCCAAAGCGCGCCATGACCAGACCCATTCTCTGGGTGGTCTGTTGACCAAACTGGTGGTCATTGATCACCCCATACCCCAGCCCCAAATAGGGTTCTTCAGGATCTGCCTGCACGGCAGGAATTAAACTCAACAATAAACCAATCCACAACACCCTGCTGCGTAGCCGCATAACCATCTCTCCTGAACAACCTGCCCTAGACCTAAACCCTGTTAACTAACTGCCTGGCACTTCACTCAACAATTCACTCATCTGCTGGTTGGTCTGCTGCTCCAATTTCCGCAGCAGAAACACCTGTACTTCCCCTGCCCGCAGCGAACGCCAGATACTAAAATTTTCAGAAAAATCTGGAACTCGTTGATTTGCCGGCATTTCCATATACACCCATGCCTTTGCTTGCAGCACCCCCGGCTTGAGCAGTGCACACTGGACTTGAGCCCAGAGATTCAATGCAAAGGGCGGATCCACAAACACACCCGCAAATTCCCCACCACAATTCATCTGCCCCAACCACAGTAAAGCATCATCGTGAATAATCTCAAAATTTTCCGCCCCAAATTTTTTTGCATGCTGAGTAATCTGTTCAAGATTCCGGCGTTCGCAATCTACAAATACGGCGGTTGCCGCACCACGTGACAGGGCTTCCAGACCCAGCACCCCCGATCCAGCAAACAAATCCAGCACTTTCTGCCCGGGAATATCCCGCTGTAACCAGTTGAACAAGGTCTCGCGTACCCGATCCGGTGTTGGGCGTAATCCCGGCGCATCAATAAATTCTACCCAGCGCCCGCGCCAGCGCCCGGCAATAATCCGCACCCGGTTGCGGCGGCTACCGCTACCGCTATTGTTTTTGTTTTGTCCCTTCACTCTCAGTACGTCCCACCGTGACGGTTACCCAATGTGCTGGAGCAAAATACCGGGCATCCACACGCCGCACCTGTTGCAAAGTAACCTGACTGATACGCTCTGGGTAAATTTCCAGATAATTCTCAGGCAAGTGATAGAATCCCATCGCCGCCAGATTGCCCAGGATACTGAAGTTACTCGCCAGACTCAGCGGATAGGAACCCAGTATATGGTCCTGTGTCTCGCGCAATTGCAGGTCACTTGGCCCCTGTTCCACAAAATCCTGGATCACTTTGCGAGTAACCTCCAAGGCGGTGGCCGTCTGATCACTGCGCGTCTGCATACTGACGATAACGGGACCTGGAATCTGCATAGGGATAAAATAACTGCCTGCCCCATAAGACAAGCCACGTTTTACCCGGATTTCCCGCGTCAGTAACGAACTGAATCCACCGCCACCCAGCATTTCATTGCCTATGGACAAGGCGAAATAGTCCGGATCATTGCGACTGATCCCCAGTCCTCCCAAGAGGATATGTGTTTGCTCCGAGGGAAACTCCAGGTGCTGCTGGATGGGTTTTGCCGGTGGCACGGGTAAACTCAGGGCCGGTGCCGGTTCGCCCTGGGGGAGTGCCTGACTCAGCTGTTCGGCAATCTGGTGCGCCTTCTCGGTTTCCACACTCCCCACCATCACCAGTACGGCATTGCGACGGTTAAAATACTGATGGTAAAACGCCTGGGTATCCTGTGGCTGCAAGGCTTCTACCGCAGCCGGCGTGCCTTCTGGCATGGAGCCATAGGGCTGACCGGCATACAATTGCGTCCAGAACAGCCGCGACACCTGTGCCTTTGGAGTTTGCAGCTCCTCCTGCAACCCGGTTAACTGCTGATTTTTTACCCGGTTAAACGCCGCTTGCGGAAATGAAGCTGAATGCAATACCTCAGCGAGTTCAGCCAGCACCGGCTGCAGATACGGCGTTTCGCTCAAGGTGCGCACATCGATCAGCGACATATCCCGGGCACAGCTCGTACTGTACTGTGCACCATATTTTTCAAAGGTTCTTGAAATATCGAGCGAACTCTGATGCGTCGTCCCTTCAAACACCAGACCGGAAGTCAACATGGCCAGGCCCGAATGTTGCGCATCACGTGCCGAACCTGCATTGAATACCAGACGCAAATCCAGCATGGGCAGTTGTTGCGATGCCACAAACCAGACATCAGTGCCTCCAGTAGTCGTCCAGTGCTGAATAGCAAAGTGCCGGCGCACGGGGTGCATGGACAAGGTTGGTGCCGATTCAAGCTGTTGTAGTGCCGTGATCGGCCCCTGACTGGCAAAACTTTCAGCAGCACTTGTGGCAGAAAGCAGCAGGCCACTCAACGATAAACAACACCCCAGCACCGGGGTTGCGTATTTGATCATGGCAAAGCCTCGACTTCAGCGACACTCTTACGCGCCGGTACCAGATAGTGCCGGGCAACCGCCTGTATCTGTTGCGGCGTAACCACCGCCAGATGCTCAAGAAATGCATCCCGTTCACGCCAGCCCAGCCCGATTCCTGCGAAACTCGCCAGAGCACCAGTTTCTCCAGCCAGTGAATCATGGGAAAATACTTCGGCCGCCTTGATCTGCGCCAGTACCCGTTGCATTTCCTCCGGCGTCGCCAACGTGGTTTGTGCCCGGACAATTTCCTGCTGAAAACCCTGAAGCAACTCCTGCAACGTATGCCCAGCGGCAGGTAGTCCGCTAAACTCAAAGAGAGTATCCCCTCGGGCAATCCCCGAATAGGAGGCATCTGCACTGGAAGCGGTCTGCGCTCCATGCACCATGTCCTGCTGAATTCTTGAACTGTCGCCCTGATCGAGAATGCCCGCCAGCATGGTCAACGCATAAACATCCGATGCCTGTGCCGCCGTCCGGAGTCCCGGTGTGTTAAACGCCAGCAGCACCAGTGGCACCCGGACGTTGACCTTGATCTGAATATGCCGTTCTCCGGGAGGGTGTTCTTCAGCGGGCACAATCGCTGCGGGCAACGGTTGCGATTTCAGCGCATCAAAAAAGTGATGCACTTTCTGCATGACGTCAAGGGGATTCACATCCCCCACGATCAGCAGCACCGCATTATTCGGTGCATAATAGGTGTGGTACCACTGACGTACATCGTCCATCGTCAATCCGGCGATATCGCGCATCCAGCCAATCGTCGGACGGCGATAGGCCGCTTCCTGCCAGGCGACGGCATTAAAACGCTCCAGCGCCACCGCATCGGGATTGTCATCCACCCGCCAGCGCCGTTCTTCCATCACCACCCGGTGTTCCTGCCTGAATTGCGTATCACTCAACGATAATCCCTGCATCCGGTCTGCTTCCAGTTCCAGTGCCAATGGCAGCCGATCCGCTGCATGGATCTGGTAATACCCCGTATAATCTTCAGTGGTGAAGGCATTTTCTTCACCCCCGAAATGGGCAACAATACTAGAAAACTGTTCAGCCGGTACCTTGGCCGTGCCCTTGAACATCATGTGCTCCAGCATATGTGCCAGACCGGTTTTGCCATCTTTTTCATCGACCGATCCCACCCGATAGATGACTTCCACTTCAACCACCGGTGCCCGGTGATCCTCACGGATAATCACATCCAAACCATTTTGCAACACCGCTTCGGTGGTCTTTTCCGGGGTACCCGGATCCGCATGCACCCCGATCGCCAGTAGAATCAGCCCACAAAAATGATAAAATCCCTGCAAACGCCCCATCTTGATGCTCGCCTCAGACTCCAAGAATGGTAGCATAGCCCAAAACCCGGCACATAGGCAGAGGTCTTTGTGACGGGACAGTGCAAATGCAGGTATTTGTTACCTCTGTTGCGTATACTGTTCACCGATCACCGTTCAGGAACACTGCCATGTCTGATCATGACTCCCCGGCTCCCGGCCAGCGTCGCTGGGGCAGCAAAATGAAATCCTGGTTCACCGGCATTGACGAGGCTGCTGACGCCAGTCATTCAGCGCCTCAACCGTCGGAGAGTGACAACGACAACAGCCTGCCGCCGTCGCCGGCCGTGCCCCCTCAAACAGCTCCTGCCATTGCTGATACTGCCTGTACCACCACCGAAGATGACTCCCATGCCGTTTCGGAACCCGGTGGAGACAGTTTTCTGCTACGCATGAAAGCAGGCCTGAGTCGTACCCGGGACAACCTTGCATCCGGACTGGCCACTGTACTCATCGGCGGCAAGGAAATTGATGATGAACTGATGGAAGAAATGGAAACCCAGTTGCTGGCGGCTGACCTGGGTGCCGATGCCACCCGTTCGATCATGGACGCCCTGACCGCACAGGTGGCGCGCCATGAACTGACACACTCCCAGGCGCTGCTCAAGGCCTTGCGGGAGCAACTGCAACGTATTCTGGAGCCTCGGGTGGTGCCCTTGCGCATTGACCCGGATAAATCACCTTATGTCATCCTGGTCGTTGGTGTTAACGGTGTCGGCAAAACCACGACGATTGGCAAACTGGCCAAATACCTGCAGCGCCAGGACTATTCGGTGATGCTGGCCGCCGGTGACACCTTTCGCGCTGCCGCCGTTGAGCAATTGACAATCTGGGGGGAACGTAACCAGGTTCCGGTTATTGCCCAAGGCAACGGTGCCGATTCCGCTTCTGTGATTTTTGATGCCATTGCCAGTGCCCGAGCAAAAAACATCGACGTTGTTATCGCCGATACAGCCGGACGGCTGCACAACAAAGCACACTTGATGGAAGAATTGCGCAAGGTCGTGCGCGTCATCAAAAAACTGGATATTGAAGCGCCCCATGAAGTCATGCTGATCATTGATGCCTGCACCGGTCAAAACGCCATGCAGCAAGTCAACGACTTCAATAACGCCGTCCCGGTCACCGGCCTGACAGTGACCAAACTGGATGGCACCGCTAAAGGCGGTATGTTGTTCAATCTGGCCGTGCGCTGGCCCATTCCTATCCGCTTTATCGGGGTTGGCGAGCGTCTGGATGATCTGCGGCCGTTCCGGCCCAAAGATTTTGTTCAGGCTATTTTTCGCGGGGAAGACTGAAATGATCCGCTTTGAACAGGTAGGCAGGCGTTATGATCCTGGGTTTCAGGCGCTCAAGGATGTTTCTTTTCAGGTAGATACCGGAGAAATGGTATTTCTCACTGGCCACTCCGGCGCAGGAAAATCAACAATACTCAAACTCATCATGCTCATCGAGCGGGCAACGACCGGCCAGATCCTAGTAAATGACCGGGATTATGCTCAGGTGCGTAATTCAGGAATTGCCGCTTTGCGACGCCAGATCGGTATGGTATTTCAGGATCATAACCTGCTTCAGGACCGGACGGTGGCTGACAACGTGGCGCTACCACTGGTCATCAGTGGGTTGCCGCATGCGGAAATCAGTCAGCGTGTCAAGGCATCACTCGAATGGATGGGGCTGGAGCACAAGGCAAACAGCCTGCCGGTGATGTTGTCTGGTGGGGAACAACAGCGCGTCGGCATTGCCCGCGCCATCATCAACAAGCCACGCCTGCTGCTGGCCGATGAACCCACCGGCAATCTTGACGCTGACCTGGCACACGAGATCATGGGGCTTTTTGAAATGCTCAGTCAGTCGGGCATGACCATTCTGGTGGCGACTCATGATTTGACCCTGGTTGCCCGTCATCAACATCGATTGCTCACCTTAAAACAGGGTCAACTTGTGGAGTCTGCCTCATGATTCGCGGAGCGCATGCGTCTCAATCCAGTCTGGCATCACGTTTTTTGCACTGGCAACAGGATCACCGTCGGCAACTTGTGGAAAGCCTGACAAAAATTGCGGCCCAACCACTGGCCTCGCTGTTAACCACTCTGGTTATCGGCCTGGCACTGGCCTTGCCCGCCATACTGATGAGCCTGCTCTACGATGCCCATTCTCTGCTGGATGCCGCCCAGCACCAGTCATTTATCAGTGTCTATCTCAAGGAGGCACCACCGGTTGCGCAACTGCGCATGTCATTGCAGGCACTTCCGGGAATTGAGCGTATTGACATCAAGGAAGCTGCCGAGTCACTGCAGGAATTTGAAGCCCTGACCGGGGCACAGCAAACCCTGAGCCTGCTGGGACGCAACCCGCTCCCCACGGTAATTACCCTCTATCCCGCCCATCAGGGTACAGAGGCCTCCTCAGCACTGGCTCAAGCCGTACAACAGTTGTGGCCGCAGGCCGACATTGAGGTCGATCTCCCATGGATCAAACGTCTGGACAGTTTTCTGGAAATTATGCGCCGCCTGTTCATGGTGCTGTTCAGCGGTATGTCAGCCGCCGTTCTGCTGGTCATTTCCAATACCATTCGTCTGGCCGTCGAATCACGGCGCGATGAAATTATCCTGCTCAAGCTCCTGGGGGCCACGCAGCGCATGGTGCGCCGACCTTTTCTGTACACTGGTTTCTGGTACGGCTTTTTGGGAGGCACTTTCAGTGGTCTTTTAGTCAGTGCCAGCCTGCATTGGCTTAATGTGCCCATTCATCAACTGGCTCAATTGTATAACACCACTTTTCAACTGCAGGTACCGGGTCTCCGGCTCACCTTATTCCTGGCACTGATGTCCGCCTCGTTCGGTGTATTGGGGGCTTATCTAGCACTTTACCGCCATCTTCGGGCGTTGGACCCCAGTTAACACATACTCCACGGGGTAACAAATTTTATACAATGCCGGCGGATTTTTATGTTAAGCTCAACGCAATAAATTTCAGGAGTATTCCCTTATGGCGACGACTACACCCCTGACCCCGGCATTATCTGCTCTGGCCTCCCCCGGAGTGAATCTGGGCAGTTACATTCAGGCGGTCAATAACGTAGCCCTCCTCAGTGCCGATGAGGAAAAGTCACTGGCGGAACGGCTTTTCTTTGAACAGGATGTCGAAGCGGCCAGGCAACTGGTGCTGTCACATTTGCGATTTGTAGTGCATATTGCGCGTAGCTATGCCGGTTATGGTCTGCCTCAGGCGGATTTGATTCAGGAAGGCAATATCGGGCTGATGAAAGCCGTCAAACGCTTTGATCCGCGCATGGGCGTACGTCTGGTCTCTTTTGCTGTGCATTGGATCAAGGCTGAAATTCATGAATTTGTTATTAAAAACTGGCGCATTGTCAAAGTAGCCACCACCAAGGCCCAGCGTAAACTTTTTTTCAATCTGCGCAGTATGCGTAAAGGTCACCGTCTGTCCATGGCAGAGGCCAATGCCATTGCCACTGACCTGAATGTGACCCCTGAGCAGGTACTGGAAATGGAGCTTCGTCTGGCCTCCTATGACATGACCTTTGATTACACCCCGGATGATGACGACGAACACAGCAGTTCATCACCCGTGCATTACCTGGAAGATGGCCGCTACGACCCGGCACGCATTCTTGAAGAACAGGATCACGAGGATCATGAAAACGGGCAACTGCAGGAAGCACTCGCTCAACTGGATGAACGTTCTCGTGATATTCTGACACGGCGTTGGCTCAGAGAAAACGACAAAGCCACGCTGCATGAACTAGCAGCGGAATATGGTGTATCGGCAGAACGGGTTCGGCAGATCGAAAAATCGGCCATGGAAAAACTGAAAAAGACCTTGCTGCCTCAACCGGCCTGATATACGCACTCAACGCACTGAACGGTTTGCCCACAGTGCGTTGCATTTTCTGCGAGACCAACTCACTTTGACCCCTCTTTGACAGCCTGCTTAATGCCATGAAAGACACTCCAGGCAATACCTCTGATGTACACTTCATCCTGCAGGGTGAGCCCGCCCGATTACCGCCGGGAAGTTCTTTGACTGATTTAGTGAATCAGCAGCAATTGCAGGGAAAACGCTTTGCGCTTGAACTGAACGGTTCTATTATTCCGCATAGCGAGTTTTCCTCCACCGGTATCAGTTCGCATGACCTGATTGAAATTGTCCATGCTGTCGGTGGCGGCTGAATTGACCCAATCAACCGGAAACAAGAAATAATATGACTAATGCCTTATCTACCGATTCATGGGTACTAGGTTCCAGAACCTTTACTTCCCGACTACTAGTCGGAACCGGA
>JAJXWR010000082.1:0-2716 GCA_021781515.1 Pseudomonadota bacterium | reverse complement strand
GCCGAAATCATTACGGTGGCGGTGCGCCGAGTGAATCTCGGGCAACAGGGAGCAGAAAACAATCTGCTGGATTTATTGCCCCCTGAGCGTTTTACCTTGTTGCCGAATACGGCCGGCTGTTTCAGTGCCGAAGAAGCTGTACGCACCTGCCGCCTGGCACGTGAACTGCTGGGGGGACAATCGCTGGTCAAACTGGAAGTATTAGGCGACGAACAGACCCTGTACCCCAATGTGGTTGAAACCCTGAAAGCGGCAGAAATACTGGTACGGGAAGGCTTTGAGGTCATGGTTTATACCTCGGATGATCCGATTATTGCCAAAACCCTGGAAAACATCGGCTGTATTGCCATCATGCCCTTGGGCAGCCTGATCGGATCCGGTCTGGGCCTCATTAACATCCACAATATTCAACTCATTCAACAGCAGGCAACCGTACCCGTACTGGTCGATGCCGGGGTAGGAACTGCCTCAGATGCCTGTATCGCCATGGAACTCGGCATTACCGGCGTGCTGATGAACACCGCCATTGCGAAGGCGCAACACCCCGTGTTGATGGCAGCCGCCATGCGACAGGCGGTTCTTGCAGGACGTAGTGCCTTTCTGGCCGGACGCATGCCTCGACGCCCTGGAGTCGCTGTTCCTTCCAGCCCGGAACACGGCAGGATTGGTCATTGAACGAACCGACTGCACCACATCGACGCATCCAGACCTATGTTCGCCGCTCTTCGCCACTGACCCACAGTCAGCAACGCGGGAATGACGAATATGCCGCCAGGTTTCGCATTCCACCAGGAACCTGCCTGGATTCTCTACATCTTTTTTGCAATCAACATCCACTCACCATTGAAATCGGCTTTGGCATGGGGCAATCCCTGGTCACCATGGCGCAACAACACCCGGAACGTAATTTTTTGGGCATCGAAGTGCACCTTCCCGGCTTGGCACAGTTGTATTTTGCGGCAGGCGAACAACAACTGACCAACCTGAAAGTACTGGAAGGTGATGCCATCCGTCTGCTGGCCGAGCACTGCCCACCGGCTTCTGTCGACCGGTTTCAGTTGTTTTTCCCCGACCCCTGGCCAAAGAGCCGCCACCACAAACGCCGTCTGGTCTGCCCTGACAATGTCGAGCTATTACGCCAGCGCCTGTGTATCGGCGGTGTATTCCACATGGCGACCGACTGGCCGCCCTATGCACAGTGGATGCTGGACGTCATGACTGCAGCACCGGGTTTTACCAATCTCGCCGGTATCGGTCAGTTCCATGAACGCCCCGCCGATCGGCCTCTGACCCGCTTTGAACAACGCGGCCTGCGCGAAGGCCGCCCCATCCGCGATTTGCTGTTCCAGCGCCTCGCAGACACCACCTAGAGAAACAGCAAAAACCCATTCAGAAACATCACGGCACCAACAATTCCCGTCAATACCCCTACACCCCATAACCACTTTTTTTTCAACAGTCCGGCAATTGAAGACAGCATAATGGCAATCTGCAGAATCACCGTCGCCTGACCAAAAGGTTTGCCTTTGTTCTGCGCCTTATCCCGTTCAGCCTCTAAGGCCAGCGCCTTTGCGCTAATCTGTTTTTTCTGCAGAGCGTACTTGTTCTTCCGCGCCTCGATTTTCTGCAAATACGCCGTTAAGGCCCGCTGTTCTGCTACCGTTAACACCTCTGAATCCAGCCGTAAATGAATTCGTTCAATTTCCAGGGCATTGAGATTTTCCTTGACGCCTTTGGCCTGGTAATAGGCCCACTGATCCGAAGCCTGCGATTGCTCCAGTACCGCATGTGTTGAAAAACCACCACTTTTACCTGTCGCCAGCGTCGCACAAACGGCCATAATGACGGTCGTTAGTGCCATCCAGTTCATCCACGGACTCTTATCTTCTGCCATACCTTACTCCTTACACGATGATTTCCTGAGACCGGTGTATTTTAAATAAAATTTAACGGAATTAAAAAGTATATCAACACGTTGCATGAGCCAATCATGGGCAGACACGTAATCACAACTCCAGAAAAGACATGACTCGCTCGCCAAAAAAGCAGCGGCTACGCCTTCCTGCTAACACGGATGGAGTCCCTGCATGAGTTGTAGCAAAGACTGCAGCGCTTTCCCGCGATGACTCAACGCATTTTTAACCCGTGGTTCCAGTTGCGCCGCCGTCACTGCGCATTCAGGAATCCAGAAATGCGGATCGTAACCAAAACCGTTAGCCCCTTGTGCCTCCAGAATGATCTCTCCATGCCAGTGTGCCTCGGCAATCAATGGCACGGGGTCCATCGCATGCCTGACCAGCACAATCACGGCCACATAATACGCCGTTCTAGGTGCCGCAATCGTACAGAGTGCCTGCACCAGTTTCTGGTTATTTTCCAGATCGGTGGCAGAGGGACCCGCATAACGTGCAGAATATATCCCCGGTGCGCCATGCAAGGCATCCACCACCAATCCGGAATCATCGGCCAACGCCGGCAATCCCGACTGCCTACTGGCGTGACGGGCCTTGAGTAAGGCATTTTCCACAAAGCTATAGCCAGTCTCTTCTGCCCCGGTAATCCCCAACTCATCCTGTGGCAAAATCTCGGCAACCGCCTCCTGCAAGAGTGCTCGCAATTCCCGGATTTTTCCCGGATTACTGCTGGCCAGCACAACTCGTTTATAGCGATACACGTCGCTGCACCCGATAGATGGCAATTTCACCAAAAAGATTAG
>JAJXWR010000081.1 GCA_021781515.1 Pseudomonadota bacterium | reverse complement strand
CTGCGGCAGGTGTTGCAAAATCTGCATGTTGAAAAAGCACTTTAATTATTATGAGTTACACTGTTTAGACCGGGAGTATGGCAGAGTACGGTCAGAGTAATGGCCATGACTTCGGGTGTTGACTGAAGATTCAAGTTACTGAACACAAGGAAAATGACATGGTCCTGCGTGCGTTAGCGATTGCTCTGTTGGCCTCGGGCTGGTTACTGCCTAATCTGGCCCATGGTCTGGCCATCGGTGATATCAAAACCCGGTCAGCCTTAAACCAGCCCTTTGTGGGCGAAGTATTGCTGACCGATGTTGGAGACCTGTCGGCCGATGAGATTCGGGTTGACTTGGCCACGCAGGAGCAGTTTCAGCAGATGGGGGTGGAGAAAACCCAGTTGCTCAATCAACTGCACTTTCAGGTGCTCAAGCGCAACGACGGCACTTCAGTAATTCGCATTACCACAGAGCAGCCGGTGACCGAGCCGGATCTGGATTTTGTACTGCGGGTTTCCTGGCCTGGCAATACCAGCATGCGCGAATTTGTGGCACTGCTGGATCTGCCTTCGAATAATGCAGCCACGGCCGCCGCACAGGATTCGGTGGCACCACCGGTGGTGCAGTCCCCCAGACCAGCAGCATCGACGGCCGTGGAGCCACCGGCCAGCACTGCGGTGCAGGATCAGAGTATGGCGTCGGCTCCGGTCGCTCCGGCACCGGCGGTGCGGCACCCGGAAAAATCAACAGCAACGCCGGATCATTACCGGACGCATGCGGGGGAAACCTTGTGGTCGGTGGCCAGCAAGACCCGGCCTTCCACGCAACTGACCGTGCCGCAAACGATGCTGGCCATCCAGAAAGCCAACCCTGCAGCGTTTCCCGGGGGAAATGTCAACGACATGGTCACCGGCAAGACACTGAAGATTCCCTCGGCGAATGAAATCAGACGTATGGGTGCCCGTGAAGCCGCCCAGGCGGTGGCGGAACAGGATCAAGCCTGGCACCAGCATCAAGGAGCGGCAGGCAATACGCCGCTGGCGGCGGCGCAGGTGAATGCCAGTGGGCGCCAGGCCGTAGAAGAAGTACCGGTGGCGGCTAACGGGGGCGAAGTTCACCTGTTGGCACCAGGCCGGGCCGCAGCGCATAAACTGGCAGCCGCCAGCAGTGCTAAAATTCAGGAGAATAATCAGCTGGCGGCGGCATTGATGAAAGAAAATGCCTTGCTGAAAGCCCAACTGGACAGTGATCAGCAACAGATTAAACAGCAGCAGCAATTATTGGCGCTGGAAGACCAGAAACTGGCTGAACTGGAAGCCGCCATTAAACAGGTCAAACAGATGGCAGCGGCGCAGCCGGTAGCAGCGGCAGCGCATCCGGTGGCTGCACCAGTGGCCACGCCGCCGATGCCAGAAGCGCCGAAACCTGCGAAACCTGCGACCCCACCGACTCCACCGACCCCGGCAGCTGCATCCACAGCCTCCAGTGCTCCCAACCTGTTATTGTGGGGCGGACTGGGTTTGGGAGGGTTGGCCGCATTGGTGGGGGGGCTGATTGCCTATCGGCGTTATCGCGATGGCTATGAAACCCAGGAACTGAATTCTCTGGATCAGCGCTACCATGGGCCTGGCGATCTGGGGGGGCCACTGAGTACGGCTGATATTGATATTGATGCACTGCCAGATACCAACGATCTGTCGCATTTAAGCTCACTTTTTGCCCCCCAACCGGAAGCTGAGCCGGATTTGTGGGAAGAGGCCGGTGGCTATTTTCAGAAAGGCCGCTTTCCGCAGGCGGCGGGGTTATTGCACAAAATTCTCAAAACTGATCCCGATCGGGTGGATGCCCGCCTGCGGCTGATGCAATGCCAGGCTGAAATGGGTGACAGTGAGAGTTTTGCGGATAACGAAACCCTGCTGAGAAACACCGGTGATGCAGAAGTCATGGCCAAAGTGGAGGCCTTGCGGCAGAAATACCCACGGTTGCGGCCGACTGAGGTTCATGGTTCTGAAGATTCACTGGAAGCGATGGAGTACGATTTCAGCCGTTCGCTGACCCAGACGCAAATGCCGCGTATTGATCCGGAAACTCCTGAAGTCGAACTACCAGAAGCCGGTTCGACCTTGCAGAATCTGGATGGGGATGTTGAATTACCGCCGCTGGATCTGGATTTTGCGGATTCCATGTTCGATGCCCCCGCAGCACCGCCGCCGGCTCCCGTGCAAGCCAGAGCGGCGGCACCTCAGGATAATGCCGTTGATTTTGCGCATTCGATTGATTTTAAGTCACCGGTTGCCGAGGCCCCCACTCCGACGCCGGTTGAGGTCAAGAGTGAATCTAGAAGTGAATCCAGGAGTCCAGTGGTTGACGAACACGCCGATCTGGAAATGCCGGAACTGGACGATCTGGATCTGGGTGATTTTTCAGTGGAACATATGGATCATCTGCTGGCGGCAGAACCGGCTACTGCCGACGTCACTACTCCAGAACCACTGGCGGATGATCTGGATTTCAGTCTGGATGAACTGGAGCAGGAACTGGTACGTTCGGGATTGTCCAGCACAGAGACAGAGGCTGCAACGAACGACCTTTCGGAGGTAGGGTTACCTGATGTAGGGTTGCCTGAGACAGGTTTGCCTGAAGAAAAATTGCCTGAAGGAAGCGTCTCAGATCAAGCGGCCACCGCACCAGAATCCTCTCTGGATTTTGGCGAACTCGACGACAGTATGCTGGCTGACTGGCCAGAAACAGAAACAGAAGGACTAGCAGAAGAGGAACTCTCTGCCAAAGACGAACTTTCTGCGGCGCTCCCCGAATTGCCAGATCTGGATGAACTGCCGGAACTGGAGGTTCAACCCGCTGAAACACCGGATGCGGATGCCGTTGAATTTGACGCTGGGGCCATGGATCAGCTGTCGGCCGAGTTGAGTACGCCAGCGCCAGAAGTCGCCGAAGTTATGCCTGAAGACAGGGCTGATTTTGATCCCTTTGCTGAACCTATGCCGGAACTGCCGGAGGACTTTGATCTGTCCCTGCCTCTGGAAGAAGCGCCGGCAGCGGAAGTTCCCGCCGCACTGGCGACTGAAGATGTCAGTGACATGGATTTGGGCAATGATTTTGATTTCCTTGCCGATACCGACGAAAATGCGACCAAGCTGGATCTGGCAAAAGCCTACATGGACATGGGGGACATGGAAGGCGCAAAAGATATCCTGCAGGAAGTTCTGCAAGAAGGCAGTCAGGAACAACAGGAAGAAGCTAAAGGATTATTGAGCCAGGCGGGTTAATCATTGCGTGTGGCGCTGGGTCTTGAGTTTGATGGTTCATTGTGGCGAGGTTGGCAATTTCAGGGGCATGATCCACAGACCTTGCAACAGGTGTTACAGCAAGCGCTGAGTCAGATTGCGGCGGAACCTGTGCATCTGGAGGCCGCCGGCCGCACCGACGCTGGCGTGCATGCCACCGGGATGGTGGCGCATTTTGACAGTAAGGCGGTTCGACCGATGCGTGCCTGGGTACAAGGCACGAATACCTGTTTGCCCGATTCGGTGGCGGTACAATGGGCTCAGGAGGTTCCAGCGGATTTTCATGCGCGGTTCAAGGCTGAGGCGCGGCGTTACCGTTATCTGATTTATAATCATCCGACTCGTCCGGCGCTGGGCCGATGGCAAATGACCTGGCATTATGCGCCTCTTGATGTAGAGCGGATGGCGGCGGCGGCACAGGTGTTGGTGGGGCGGCATGATTTCAGTGCCTTCAGGGCGGCACAATGCCAGTCCAGACAGCCAGTGCGTCAGGTTGAGCACCTCACACTGCAGCGGCGTGGGCGTTATATCCTGTTGGATATTCAGGCCAATGGATTCTTGCATCATATGGTACGCAATATAGTAGGTGTGTTGTTGCCTGTGGGTGAAGGGCGTAAACCCCAGGAGTGGGTGCAGACCGTGTTGCAAAGCCAGGATCGCCGCTGTGCGGGGCTTACCGCCCCGGCCGAGGGGCTGTATTTCGTTGATGTCCGTTATCCGCCACGCTTTAGCCTGCCGCAGGTGCCGTTGGGTCCGGCGCTGTGGGCCTGAACGGAAAATACCGGTTCAGGTGCATTGTGATCAGAAAAAGGTGATTAGAAAAAAGCAAAACGCAGACTCACGAGTAACAACGTGCTGCCCAGCAAGGGACGTAAAATACGCTCTGGCGTGTGATGTCCCAGACGGGTTCCCAGGTACATGGCCGGGAGTGAAGTACTGCACAACGTCAGCAGCAGGGATAAATTCACATGGTGCGCCTGCCAGTGGCCGATGCCGGCGGTCGTGGTGAGCAGTACTGCATGGGCGACATCCGTGCCAGTGATACGGGACAGACGCAGTTGCGGATACAAGGTCGTTAGCAGCAATACGCCGACGGCTCCGGCCCCGACGGAAGACAGGGTCACCAGCACCCCGAGAATGCTGCCCGTCAGCCAGGTCAGCCACAAGCGTGTTGCACTGAAGGTAGCTGACACCGGTTGCGGCGCATCGCCAGGGATCGTTTGCTGAATGCGTCGACGAAACAGCAGTGAGGCACCGGTGAGCGCCAGCATGAAAGCCAAGGTGCTGGTCATCAGGTGGGTATTATGCAGGGGCCAGCGAGTGAGTGCCTGTGCAGTGACCAAGGAGGCTGGAATACTGCCGGTGGCCAGCATCAGCAGTACCTGTTTTTGCACGTGTTGATGCCGCCAATGTACCAAGGCGCTGCCTGCCTTGGTGAAACTGGCATAAAACAGATCGGTGCCGATGGCTATTGGAGCCGGGATCCCCAGAAATAGCAGAATCGGGGTCATTAGCGAGCCGCCGCCGACGCCCGTCAGGCCGATGCAGCCACCCACCAACGCCCCTACCCCCATGAGAACCGCCACCGATGCCATAAGACAATTCCTTGTTTGTACTGTGGCGAGCATAACGAACATGATATAAGCTGAGAAGTGATATTTATCTATATTCTTATAACTGAATTTGTATTTCTGGGGGTGGTCATGAAACTTCAGCAGCTGCGATATATCTGGGAGGTGGCGCAACATGACTTGAATGTCTCAATGACGGCGCAAAGTCTGTACACCTCACAACCGGGTATCAGTAAACAGATTCGCCTGCTGGAAGATGAACTGGGGGTCGAGATTTTTTCCCGCAGTGGCAAACACTTGACGCGCATTACCCCGGCAGGCAAGGCCATCCTGTTGATTGTTGGAGAAATATTAAGAAAGTGTGAAACCATTAAACAGGTGGCACTGGAATTTACGGATGAAGCCAAAGGTCAATTGTCTATTGCCACGACACATACCCAGGCGCGCTATCGTTTGCCACCCGTCATCAATACGTTTATCCGGCGCTTTCCCCAGGTGTCGCTGCACATGCAACAGGGATCACCGGAACAGATCGCTGCCATGGCCGCACAGGGTCGTGCCGATCTGGCCATTGCCACAGAAGCCATGGAACATTTTGAGGATTTGATCCTGTTGCCCTGTTATCGCTGGAACCGCTCCATCGTCGTCCCCAAAGGACATGCGCTCAGTCGCATGCATAAAATCGCATTGACCGATCTGGTGCGCTTTCCGCTGGTGACCTACACCTTTGGATTTACCGGGAGATCTCGCCTCGATGACGCTTTCAGTCAGCAGGGGCTAAGCCCGCATGTGGTATTTACTGCCACAGATGCCGATGTGATAAAAACCTATGTACGTCTGGGCCTGGGCGTGGGCATCATCGCCTCAATGGCCTTTGATCAACACAATGATCAGGATTTGCAGGCCATTCCCGCCGGGCATCTGTTTGAGCCCAGTACTACGGTCATTGGTATACGCCGTGGTATGTTTCTCCGTGGCTATATGTACGCTTTTATCCAGGAATTCGCCCAGCACCTGACGCGGGAACGGGTAGACCAGGCCATGCAGTTGCATAGTCGTCTCGAAGTAGAAACGCTGTTCAGCGATTTTCAGTTACCGATGTTCTGAGGAGAGTTCAAATTAGTCAACAACCGGGGTGGTATCTGCAGACAGAAACCGTGCCGCAATTGATTAACGTCGCCGGAGAAGTGGCTTATGGCTGGTGGTATGGCCCAGTCGCTGACTTTGGCCTGGAAAATTTGCAGATACCGCATCCGATGGGGGGACAGCGGCGACGCTTCAGCAAATTTTGGCGTTTCAAACGCTGGGAATTTTTTTCCATTGATGTCGGGCCGCAATTGTGGGGAATCGCCGTTATTGATTTAGGTTATGCCCGGGCGTTTTTCATGTACCTGCATGCTAAGGAGCAGCGTCAGACGCAGTCGGACAGCCGGCGGATTCCGCTGTTGCCGGGCGCTATACTGGCTGTTGCGCACACCGACGGTGCCAGTAGTGGCCGTACCCGATTCCTCTCCGGACGCTTCAATCCGGGATTTTCCCTGCAGGTACAATACACCCCGCAACAGTGTCATCTGTCCGTGGAAAATCGTTCCCTGCAACTGCGGGCCGAACTTTGCCTGCAACGGGTACAGCCACTGTCCCTGTGTTTGCCGACGGGAGCCGATGGCTGGACTTACACCTGCAAAGAGACCACCATGCCCGTACAAGGCTGGTACGAACACCAGGGACAACGCTTTAGCGTGCAAGACGGTCTGGCCAGTCTGGATCTGAGCCTTGGGCTGCTGCGTCGGGAGACCAGTTGGCAATGGTGTTCACTCATGGGCGTTGTTAATCAGCAACGCATTGGCGTGAACCTGGCGTTAGGGGTGAATGAAAGCGGGCAAACTGAAAATGCCTTGTGGGTCGATGGGCAGTTGTATAAATTACCGGCGGTATCATTCCATCCCCGGCCGGGAGGTTGCCTGATCCGTGGCGACGGTGTACAACTGGAATTTACCGGGGATGCCGACCACGGGGAAAAACTCAATATCGGTCTCCTCGCCAGCCGCTTCAGACAATATCAGGGTCGCTATTCAGGGGCGCTACGCGGCGGTAATGCGGCAGACGCAGGGCCATGGATCACCCTGGAAGGCATTTCTGGCTTATGGGAAGATCATTACGTTCGGTGGTAACATGGCCGTGACCTGCCGGTTCTGGATAATACTCTGGCTCAGCCTGACGTCCAGCGCTTATGCGGCTTGGACGGATGCCAATCCCTTGGTGCTGGACGTGTCGCGCCTGTTGCATTTGCCGGATGATCAACAGGTGACCTTGCCCCTGCAAGCCCCCCATGGTAGTCCAGCCATCATTTACCGGACCGCTGAGGCCTGTACCACCAAAGATTACCTGAATATTGACGATTATCTGCAGTTAAAATTTTTCTATCCAAACTGGATGGAAGGTTTTCTCGACCAGACCCATTGCCTGGTCTCCTGGCGCGCCAATGCCACCGCCCGTTGGGTTAATGGCTGGTTTGGCCACACCGTACCGCAGATCAGCAAACCAGAAGAAACAGAGGTTCCAGGAGAAGCCAACTGGTTGTTAACCATGCGTAATGCCGTGGGCTGGGACCAGATACAAGGGCGCTATGTCAGCCGCAGTATCAGCTCACAGATTCAGTTGCCTGCCCTGCAAAAACGCCTGTCACTGCTCATTGAAAGTAATGAGCAGGCCATCAATCCCAACCAGATTGGCGTGCCTGCGCCGTTACAGCAACAGTCCCGCGCCATCACCGCCGGAGCCATTGCCTTGCAGTGGCGTTCGACCATCGAGGCACTCAGCGGCTTGACCATTGATGCCGGGGTGCGCAGCGGCCCGGAACTATTTATCAGAGGCCAATACTACAAAAACATCCCCTTGGGAGACTGGTGGATGTTGCATCTGCATCAAACCTTTGTAGAAGGCAGCATGACCCGTGCTGAATCGTATAGCGAAGCATCACTGGAGCGACCGCTTGGGTACATCACGGTATTTCGGGCCAGCACCACCTGGGACTGGCAGCAACCGCAAAAATTGCTGGGAGAGCAGTGGGTGCATGCCCTGACCTGGACACACACCCTGACACATGAGGCTACTCTTTCTGAAGGAGTCTCCGTGGCTGGGATAACTTCCCCGGAATTTCATTTCATGACTTGGGGTCCAGGGATTACCCTGCACCAACGCTTTTGGCGCCCGTGGTTATTCTATGAACTGCGTCCGGCCTATACCCGGGTCTATGAAGCCCCAGGCCCCATGGTCAACCACACGGCCAATTATTTTCTGGCCGGGCAGCTAGTGCCTGTCGTCTTCACCCTACCCACCTTTCAGGAACGTTGGACATTTTCGATAGAAGCCGCTATCGGCATAGAGTTCGGACGTTAGGCAAAAGGCGGACAGTTCAACAACAGTGGTGCTGATATTTTCAGTTATCACGCGTCATAATAATGCATGTTATTGTCTGTTTATAAATTTATCACCAGGTTTATTTAATTAACATATCATAATTAATAAAGTTGATTTGTAATATAAAACACAAATATTTATTATGCAATATAGTGATTAATTTATATATTTTCATTTAAATTTAAATAGTTATGAATTTTATCTTGTGGATTTTTGTTTTAAGCGCAATGTGTTATGCTATCAGCATTCCGTGATTGAAATGCCGGTTTTTGGCATTCATTGCATCAATTTAAATAAGCGCAATTAGTGATTGAATCTGATGTGGGCAGTAGGGTAACATGCAGATTTTGAAAGGGAAGAAATATGCTTATATCGGTTGAAATTTGCGCAGGCGCTGGCGGGCAAGCCCTCGGGCTTGAAATGGCGGGGTTTGAGCACTCCGCATTGGTCGAGATTGAACCACCGGCTTGTGCCACGTTGCGCCTAAACCGGCCGCAATGGAATGTAGTTGAAGGCGATCTTCTGGTCGGCGTGGTGTCGTGCCCTCCGTTTTCCAAAGCAGGTAAACAGATCGGAGACAAAGACAAGCGCAACCTTTCCCCGAAGTTATCCGCCTAGTTGACGAATGCCGTCCTCAAGCTGTTATGCTGGAGAATGTACGCGGTCTGCTCGATGCGGCTTTTGATAGCGTCGAAAGATTTATTTCAGTGTTGTTCCGTTGTGCATTTTATTTGTTGGCGTTGTTAGGTAGAGAGACCTGCAACCGCTTGCGAATTCTGATGCAGGATTATGGAGTGTTACCATGGCAAAACCCGTTCAGCCTTTTGTTGCGCAATTATTGCGACGGGCGGAGAAGGCATTAATGCAGGGGGATCGGTTAGTGGCGATGCAATGCTGGCAACAGGTGCATCAGAGCAGGCCGAAGGATCTGACGTCTGGGTTGCGTTTGAATCTGTTGATCTTGTTGCTGGAGCAGGAGCAACTGCCAGCCGCATTGGGGTTGCTGGCGTTTTTTAGTGCCGCTGGGGAAGTGGATTCACAGGCCTATAATGCCCTTGGGGTGTATTACCAGAAGAAAGACCAGTTGCAAGCGGCCGAAGCCGCCTGGGAAGAGGCGGTACGTCGGTTTCCTGGCAATGCCGACGCCTGGAGTAATCTGGCGTATGCGCAGAATAATCAGTTAAAGATGCAGTCGGCTTTGGCCAGTATGGAAAAAGCCCTGTCTTTACGGCCGGATCGGCCGGATTATTTATACAATAAGGGACGGGTGTTACAGGAACTTAAGCAATATGATGCGGCGCTTGGGTGTTATGCACAGGCGTTGCGTCTGCAACCTGATTTTTATCTCTGCTATAACAATTCGGCCAACATTTATTATGAACGTAGAGAATGGGCGGTAGCGGAAACGTTTGTACAAAAGGCTAAACAGTTGCGGCCGGAGGGTGAGTACCTGGAGGGGGCCAGTGTCCTCAATTGCCTGTCGTTGGTCCGCTGGTCGGGGTATTTTTCGCAGAGTCAGGCGGTGCGTGCGGCCATTTCACAGGGGCGGCGGGCTGCTATTCCGCTGGCTTTGCTGATGTTGCCGCTGAATGTCGAGGAACAGAATGCCGGAGCGGCGCTATGGATGGATGATCAGTACCCGGATCGACGGACGCCGGGTCAGCGGCTGCGGCGACCAGGGCGTTGGCGTGTAGCCTACGTTTCTTCGGATTTCTGTCATCATGCGGTATCTATCCTGATGCGGGGATTGTTTGCTCGCCATGATCGACTTGCGTTTGAAGTGTTTTTATATTCCACCATGCAGCGACCGGGCGATATTCTGCATCAGCAGTTTCAGGCAGAGGCTGAGCATTTTATAGATGTCAGTGGCCTGGATGATGCGGCCGTACTGGCGTTGGCACTGGAACATGATATTGATATTGCGGTGGATTTGAATGGCCATACCCAAGGGGCGCGTACTCGTCTGTTTTCCCGGGGGTTGGCTCCTGTGCAGGTGCATTATCTGGGATTTCCAGGTGGCATGGGGGCGGCCTATTACGATTATGTGTTGGCTGATCCGATTATCGTGCCACCTGAACATCAGGCGTCTTATCGGGAAAAAATCGTTTATTTGCCGGGGTGTTTCCAAGTCAATGATGATCAGCGTGAGTTACCTGCATCAATGACTCGGGCGCAGTTAGGCTGGCCAGAGGACGCTTTTATCTTTGCCTGTCATAATAACACCAGTAAGCTCAATCCAGTGATGTTCAACGGCTGGATGGCGATTCTGCGAGCCTGTCCCGAAGCGATGCTGACATTGCTCGGGGAAGTGCCGGAGGTGGTAGTGAATCTGCGGCAGGCGGCAACAGACTGCGGGGTGGATCCGCAGCGGCTGTTACTGGCGGGCAGATTGACTTATAGTGCGCATTTAGGTCGGTTGGCTGCGGCCGATCTGGTGCTCGATACGTTGCCTTTCAATGGCGGTACCAGTACCAGTGATGCCCTATGGGCGGGTGTGCCGGTACTGACTTGTACAGGGGATACCTTTGCCGGACGGATGTCGACCAGTTTGCTGCATCGGGTGGGGTTGACGGAACTGATTTGCAGTTCCCTGGAACAGTATGCCGCCATGGCCGTTGCGCTGTATTCCAATCGGGAACTTTTAGGAGTCCTGCGTCGACGACTGGCTGTACCCGAGCGCCGGCACTGTCTGTTTGCCACCGATCCCGCTACCCGGGCGATTGAACGGGCGTATGTGCGTATGCAGCAACGTTATGCAGCCGGGCTTTCTCCTGAGTCCTTTAGTGTCGACTAGTGCAACATCTCTCAAATAAATTTATTATATTATGATGATGAGATGGTATAATGAGCATATGAACCTACGTGGCCGTCCCGTGCGTAACGCACGTTTAACTTCTGAAGACTATGATCGATTGCAAAACGTTCTGGCATGTCGTACATCTGCCCAGCGTGATGTGATCCGAGCTCGCATTGCGCTGATGATTCATGATGGATTCAACAACAAAGTGATTGCTGAACGTGTTAGCGTATCGGTACAAACGGTTGGTATGTGGCGTAGGCGTTTGGCCGAAGAAGGGATTGAAGGTCTGGTTGAACGTCAACGTCAAGGCCGTCCTCGGCGGATTACTGATGCTCAGCGGCTTGAAGTGGTTGCATTAGCCTGTGAGACATGGGAGGAAGATGGGCGAGTGACACCGACGCTGGATGAGGTACGAGAACGAGCGTTTTCCCGAGGGGTTGTTGATCACATTAGTCGCAGCCATTTACATCGGATTTTGCAGGCGGGCGACATTCGCCCACATCGGGTACAACAATGGTTACATGTAGTGACCTGCATTTATCCGCTCCGACCTGCATTTGATTGCGGCAAACCGGAAATAAATGCAACTGACATCCGCCACAAGGAGGTCGGCCAACAGAACTTAGAAGCGTCGAGGCCAGCGCCGGGCGACATGCTGAACCCGCAAGACTTCCACCACGCCCCCGCACATCCGGTACGGGATGATGTAGTTGGGGTGGATCACTAGTTTGCGTGTGCCGATCACACGGCCGGGTCGTCCCATGCCGGGGAACTCGGCTAAGCGGTTGGTCTTCGCTTGTATTTCGAGTGCAAGGGACTTTGCCCGTTCGGCGTTATCTTTCTCGATGTACTCCACGATGGCGACGAGGTTGGCCAGCGCTGTTTTGGTCCACTTAACCGCCATATTTTGCGAAGAATAAATCGACTCCGTCGGCACTTGCGAACTCGCCCCGGTCTGCTTCAGCAATACCTTGCTCAATGTCTTGGATTTGCCAGGCCTCGGCATCGACGTAATCACGGAGCGCAGCCACCGTGATGGCGCTCTTATTGCGGCCTGTGGCCTGAGTAAGCTTTTCAAGCTGGCCGGCCAAGTCGGCCGGAAGGCGGACGGTCATGGGCTTATCGGTGCTCGGTTTCATGGTTTCCATTGGCGAAAAGTAGAAATGTAATACACAAACAGTGTACGTATTACGGTTTCGAAGTCAACTAATTTTCACAACAACCAGTTTATGTCGCTCGGCCCAGAAGGGTCCAACAAACGGAGGCTTTTTGGACCCTTCCAAGCAGGCATCTGTCATTTTCAGAAGGCGACTGCACCAACTGACTGGGCTTAACGCCTGTTGTGCAGGTTGCAGTTATTTCTGGCTCAAAATCGCTTCAAATGCTGGTCGGAGCGATTTCAAATGCAAGTCGCTACAGTTACACAGCCCGGATCCTGATTTCAAAGTTAAGGTCAATGCTATTTGTGCTCTTTATCGACATCCACCGGAAGGAGCGATTGTTTTATCGATCGATGAAAAAACGGGGATGCAAGCCATTGAGCGTAAGCACCCAGATCGCCCTGCTTGTCCAGAACATCTACGGCGTCGGGATTTTGAGTATCAACGACATGGAACGCAGGCATTGATTGCTGCACTGAATGTTCACACGGGTGAAGTAGTGGGGCAGTGCCGTGATCGGCGCACCCAGGCTGACCTGGTTGATTTCATGGAAAAAATTGCGCTTCA
Organism: Pseudomonadota bacterium; assembly: GCA_021781515.1. Lineage (GTDB taxonomy): Bacteria > Pseudomonadota > Gammaproteobacteria > Pseudomonadales > Moraxellaceae > JAJXWR01. The sequence continues at coordinate 183 of JAJXWR010000081.1, read as the reverse complement.
TTATCCGAACCAACCCATTCATGTCATTTGGGACAACCTTAATACGCACCGTGCGATATCAGTTTGGGATAATTTCAACCTGCGCCACCATCAACGATTTACCTTTCACTTTACACCGATTCATGCCAGTTGGGTCAATCAGATCGAATTGTGGTTTGGCATTTTCAGTCGCAAGGTCTTACG
>JAJXWR010000080.1 GCA_021781515.1 Pseudomonadota bacterium | reverse complement strand
TTTTTTGTCTAGATAACAAAAATTATATCACTTATAGGCTGCTTTTTATATTAAAATCATTGTGTTATATGAAATTTTTTCTTAAAAATGAACTCCGAAACTTGAGTAATATTCTCAAACGCCTAGCATGAAAATGAGTTTCGATAAGGAGCAGAGCATGGGACAACTGAATCGAATCACTCAGCAAGCCGACGTAATGGGCGGCAAAGCGTGCATCCGTGGAATGCGCATCACGGTTGGCATGGTCTTGGGCCAAATAGGCGCTGGGCACAGTGTTGATAAAATTCTCGCCGACTATCCCTACCTTGAGCGCGAAGATATTATGCAAGCGCTTCGATATGCCGCGTGGCGAGCCGAAGAACGAGAGGTTGTGCTGGCCACCGCATGAAGTTGCTCGTCGATATGAACCTGTCGCTGCGTTGGGTAGCAGTTTTGTCCGACGCAGGTGTCGAGGCGGCGCACTGGTCAACACTCGGTGCAAACAATGCGCCGAGCAGACTAGGTTTTGTTCCGCCGATTTTCCTACGGTACTAAAACGGAAACCGGCAGCCGTTCCCTGGCGCTACTGGCCAGTGTCATTGATACTTGCCGCCTGTGCGCCGTGCCTCTTCCCTCATCTATATGGCTAGCGTCATTCGTGCTGCTCGTACCGGTACAACGCTTCCGCCGCTACAAATATCGTGAATACTGAACCATCAGATCAGTTGCTCCTGCTCATCTAGACGATGCATTCTGACTCACAGCAACATCCTATCTGACGGGATTGTGGAGATTTCACAGGATATGGAAGTCGTCATCAAATAGCTGCTGGATAGCACGATCACGGTTCGCCTCTGCCTTACTCGACGCCTGCCGCAATAGGATCGCATTGCGAACAGGTTCAATGCAGCGTACTGCATCCTGGTAACCTTGTTCAATCCAACTGGAAATTGATGCCAGGTTAAAGTCGAGAAGATCGCCAAAGCCGGATCTACTAATCCCGCTGGGTCGCACCTCAAGAATGGTAGTGCCTGAAAAATCCTGTCGGCTCCAAAGGCTGCCATCACTAAGATGACTTACAATTACATAATTCCATCCGAAATTGACGAGGGGTGCGACTGAAGTATTTCCCTGAACTTTGCGCCAGCCTCCGATGCCTCCATCCACATACTTTTTGCCATTTAATTCTTGGCGCGGGAATGCAAGCGGTATTGCAGCAGATGCCAACAATGCTTTCAGCATAACATCGGAACTTGGCAAGTCACCAAGAAATATATGCTCAGATTGTTTCGTGTCGAAGCCGATAATTGCCTTTGCAATATCCCTCATATCGCTAATAATGCCTTCAGACGGATAAAGAGAAACCCAAATAGGGATCGTCTTCCCAAGAAGATCCAAATTAATATATTTCCGAATTATATCTTACCGTGAAAATCACATAAAAATAGAACAATCTCACAATAATTTCTGATTTGTACTAACAGCGACAACAGTTACTTGATAAGTTTCATCCTCCGGGGCGTCAACTCGTATTCATGTAAGTTGGTTGTGTTTCTAAAAACATTATTTTGATTCATTGATACCGTTTCAAGGAGGGCGACCATACCATTACTATTCGTTATCAGTCCATCACGGACAATACAACCGGGGCAGCAGATATCATAACCAACATGTTGCCCGATTTTCATAATCGGTTGACGAACTGTATCTTTTAAGATACAGTCATTTTTATGATAGAACTTCTTAGATATCAGCGATCGGATGGCCGAGAGCCTTTTACAGAATGGCTGGCGTCTATTCGAGACAGGATCGCTCAAGCCCGCATCCGTATGCGCTTGCGTCAGGTGCAAGCTGGTAACTTTGGAGACAGTGAACCCGTCGGAGAAGGTGTGATTGAGTTACGCATCCATGTCGGCGCAGGATACCGTGTCTACTGTGCTCGGTATGGCAAGTCAGTAGTTTTATTGCTATGCGGTGGCGACAAAAGCAGTCAAGCAAGTGATATCAAACAGGCAAAAATATTGTGGTTGGAATGGAAACGGAGGCAATCATGAATAGGCTCAATGGCGTAGTTTCTCACCATGAGGCAGAAGTTGCTGAACTACGTAACGATCATGAACTCGCCGTTGAATACCTAAAGGCGGCGATGGAATCCCTCGACAATCCAGATGATCGAGGGACAGGTCTTTTGGCTTTGCGCACAGTTGCAGAAGCCTACGGTGGATTAGCTGTTGTGGCAGTTGAAGCAGGAATAAGTCGCGAATCACTCTACCGCGCACTATCTCCGAAGGGCAACCCAACGCTTAAAACACTGCTTGCTGTCTTGAAAACAGTTGGCATGCGTTTGTCAGTAGAGGCCGGGCATCACGTTCAAGCGTGAACAATTCAAGGATCGCTTGATCCTGGCCGGCGTGACGTTGTGCAGGCGTTACAAAACTCAAGGCACTTATGCCTGTGCTGATTGGTTGTACCAGTCGACCAGTTTCTCGGCCCAATCGCATACTTTAACTAAAGAATCAAATCGTTTTACAAGATTGCAAAGATGATATTTCAAGGTCTTGAACAAGGACTCCGAATAGGGATTGTCGTTACTCACTGAAGGCCGACCTAACGAAAGCAGGATGCCCAGTGTCTGAAGGGTGGCCAACAGTTGCTCCTTTCATGGCAGAACCATTATCCGTATACAGAACCATCTGGTCTTTGCCAATCCCTTCGCACCTGCACAAGATACGTTGCTGAACAAAGCCATTATGCGGAGAAATAATAGTAATCAATACGCTGCGTATTCTCCAAACTCACAAAAATGCACTTTTGTTCCGTTAATTTATTAACTTCGTGTTTTTTAGGCACGTGTTGACTAAACCCTAAATAATTTTTTAGTGTCACCCGCTTGTCTGCCTCTTTACATACCAAGCGCTTGCTTGGTATTATGCAAACTACCCTGAAATGGAGTTTATGTCATGTCACAGCATCCATCTCCTCTGCGTATCGGTTGTGCCAGTGGTTTTTGGGGCGACACCAATACCGCCGCCTTTCAACTGGTTAAACAGGCCTCTATTGATTTCCTGGTATTTGATTATTTGTCAGAAATCACTATGTCTATTCTGGCACGCGCCATGGAGAAAAATCCTGAAGAGGGCTATGCCACCGATTTTGTTACTCGGGTCATGCAACCTTTACTAGCGGATCTGGCGCAAAAAAAAATCCGGGTGGTCAGTAATGCGGGGGGGATCAATCCTCATGGTTGTGCCAAAGCCCTGCAGGCACTGATTGATGCAGCGCAGCTTTCCCTGAAGGTTGCTGTGGTGGACGGTGATCATTTGCTGCCGCAACTGGATCAGTTACGCATGTTAAACATCACCGAGATGTTTGACGGACGGCCTCTGCCTGATGCACTGACCAGCATGAATGCCTACTTAGGGGCAGGCCCAGTGGCACAAGCCTTGAATCAGGGTGCTGATATAGTGATTACTGGAAGGATTGCTGATTCTGTGCTGGCGCTCGGCCCGCTCATTCATCATTTTTCCTGGAGCATGGAGGACTATGACCGGCTGGCACAAGGATCACTGGCAGGGCATCTGATTGAATGTGGCGCACAGTGTACCGGGGGAAATTTCACTGACTGGCATACGGTGCCTGGCTTTGAGAATATGGGGTTTCCGATTGCTGAATGTTATGCGGACGGGCATTTTATCATCAGCAAGCCCGAAGGTACCGGTGGTCTGGTCAGCGTCGCCACCGTTGCAGAACAACTGGTTTATGAAATTGGTGATCCGGCCGCCTATCTATTACCTGATGTGTGCTGTGACTTTAGTCAAGTCAGTTTGAAAGCCGTGGGTGAGCACCGGGTAGAAGTCACCGGAGCCCGGGGGCGGCCTGCGACGTCCACCTATAAAGTCTGCGCTACATACCGGGATGGTTATCGGGTCAGTGCGTCTTTTATGCTTGGGGGTATTGAGGCGAGGCGTAAAGGTCAGGTGGTTGCTAAAGCAATCCTCAGCAAAGTACAACAGATTATGGCCAGACGCGGAGCCCCGCCGTTCACTGAGACTCTGATTGAGATTCTTGGCAGCGAATGGACTTACGGCCCCCACAGCCGGGCTGAGGCCAGTCGGGAAGTGATCGTACGGCTTAGTGCCAGGCATTTTATCAAGGAAACGCTGCTGTTTTTAGCCGCTGAAATTGCACAGGCAGCTACTGGCATGGCTCCGGGGATTACCGGTATCGTCGGAGGTCGCCCAAAGGTCACACCCGTCATTCGTCTTTATTCGTTTTTGCTGGATAAAACCCATGTTATTCCCCGGATTCATAGCAACGGTCACACTGTACCTGTCCTGGAAATAACGACCGTCTTTAGCGATGGCCAAGGGTCAGCCCCGTTGACTGATCCTGATGCCATGGAGACTACAGAACCGATGGTCTGTGTCCCCTTGGTGCAATTGGCGTGGGCACGTTCAGGTGACAAAGGCGATTACAGCAACATTGGTGTCATTGCCCGCCAGGCGCAGTGGCTACCCTGGATTTATCATAGCGTCAATGCCCGGAGTGTACGTGCCTGGATGGCGCATCTGCTGGATGAGCGCAGTCAAGTGCAAGTGTATGCGTTACCGGGTATTCATGGCCTCAATTTCCTGATTACCCATGCCTTAGGTGGGGGCGGCATTGCCAGTTTACGCACCGATCCGCAAGGCAAGGCGTTCGCACAACAACTGCTGGAAATCCCTGTTTCTATTCCTGCATCTCTGATCACTTCTGGAGTCCCTGCTCATGACTGAGACAATGGCACATGCTGCAACACAGTATCGTTCGGTTTTTCGCAGTGATTTATTCTCCGGACAGACATACCTGATCACCGGAGGTGGCAGTGGTATTGGCCGTTGTACTGCCCATGAACTGGCCTCCCTTGGGGCCCATGTTGTCTTGCTGGGTCGCCGTGTGGAAAAGCTGCAGCAGGTGGCGCAGGAAATTCTTGAAGATGGCGGCCAAGTCAGCTATTTTTCCTGTGATATCCGGAATGAAGAGCAGGTACGAGGTGTTATTGCCGATATAATGCAACAACGAGGGCAGATCCATGGGTTAGTCAACAATGCCGGTGGACAATTTCCCTCCCCACTGGGAATGATCAGCACCAAAGGGTTTGAAGCAGTCATCCGCAACAATTTGACTGGCACCTTTGTAATGATGCGTGAAGTGTTTCAGCAGTCCTTGCAAGAACATGGGGGTGCCATCGTCAATATGACCGCCGATTTCTGGGGTGGCATGCCTGGAATGGGACACTCGGGGGCGGCGCGGGCGGGCGTCGACAATCTGACCAAAACCGCCTCAATAGAATGGGCTCCTTTTGGTATCAGAGTCAACGCCGTTGCACCGGGCTGGATTATGTCTTCTGGAATGGATACCTACCAGGGTGTCATGAAAACCATTATTCCCACGTTAAAAACCAAAGTTCCTCTCAAACGCATGGGCACTGAATCAGAAGTCAGTGCCGCTATCTGTTTCTTGTTGTCTCCGGCCAGTGCTTTCATCACCGGGATGACGCTGCGCATTGACGGTGCCGCCTCGTTAGGCTCACGCATCTGGGAATTACCTGAGCACCAGCAGTCTGTTCCCTACGACGGTTTTCACCGTGCCTTTATTCCAGATGTATTGAAACAGGAGGAGTAGGCCACATGGCTATTATTGAATCACCTATTGATCTGCAAAATCCTGTGGTACAGGAACGTCAGCAGGCATTGCTGCAAAAAATTGAAGAAATACGCCTGATTCAGCAAAAAGTACACCTTAAAGCAGAAAGTCAGCGTGAGCGCTTTAGCAAAAACAATCGACTGTTGCCGCACGAACGTATTGCCCGCTTACTGGATCCTGGGACTCCATTCATGGAACTCTGCCCCTTGGCGGGCTATATGCTGCATGATGACAAAGACGGTAGTGAAGCCGGTGGCGGCATCATTTCGGGCATTGGCTATATTCAGGGAATTCGCTGTCTGGTCAGCGCCAACAATAGTGCCATCAAGGGCGGTACCATTACCCCTGCCGGCCTGAAAAAAACCTTGAGACTGCAGGAAATCGCCCTTAAAAACAAATTACCTTCCGTGGTACTTTCTGAAAGTGGTGGTGCCAATCTGAATTATGCCGCAGAAATTTTTGTAGAAGGAGCGCGCACTTTTGCCAATCAGGCTCGCCTGTCCGCCGCTGGACTGCCGCAAATCACGATTGTCCACGGTAACGCAACGGCAGGCGGTGCCTATCAACCTGGCCTTTCGGACTATATGATAACCGTTCGCAATCGCACGGCCCTGTTTCTGGCCGGTCCCCCGTTACTGTTGGCTGCCACCGGTGAAGTGGCCAGCGAGGAGGACTTAGGGGGGGCCGCCATGCACGCCGAAGTGGCCGGCACCGCAGAATACCTGGCCGAAAATGATGCCGATGCCCTGGTGTTGGCGCGGGAACTGGTCAGTCACCTGGGATGGAACGACCACCTGCCCGCCGCCGTTGCACGTCATTGGCAAGAACCCCGTTACCCGGCTGAGGAATTACTGGGGATAATCCCTACTGACAGTCGCACTCCTTATGATACCCGGGACATCATTGCCCGTATTGCCGATAATTCTGAATTTCTGGAATTCAAACAGCCTTATGATGGACAAACCGTTTGTGGCTGGCTAAAAATTGCCGGTTTCACTTGTGGTTACATTGGCAATAATGGCCCGATAACTCCGCAGGGGGCCAGTAAAGCAGCGCAGTTCATCCAGCTATGTGACCAGACCGAACGGCCAATTCTGTTTTTCCATAATACCACCGGTTTTATGGTCGGCACCGACTCGGAACAACAGGGAGTCATAAAACACGGCTCCAAAATGATTCAGGCGGTTGCCAATAGTCGGGTTCCCAAAATTTCGATCATTATTGGTGGATCTTACGGTGCTGGCAATTATGCAATGTGCGGCCGTGGGCTGGATCCGGATTTTGTTTTTAGCTGGCCTAACAGCAAAACGGCCGTCATGGGGGGGGCACAGGCCGGCAAAGTACTGCGTCAGGTGACCGAAGCCAAACAAAAAAAAATGGGCATGACCCCCGATCCCAATGTGCTGGACTACCTGGAACAAAGTGCCGCATTGAATCTCGAAAATCAGTCTTCGGCGCTGTTTAATACCGCCCATCTGTATGATGACGGCATCATTGACCCGCGTGATACCCGAACCTTGCTGATTTTTATTCTGGAAATGCTGGATGAGGCACGCCGTCGCACCCTGCATCCGAACACTTATGGCGTCGCTCGCTTCTGATCCCTTTAGTGGCGCTCACCCGATGTGATCCTTTTAGCTGACTGAGGACGAAATCATGCAATTTTCTACGGAACATGCCGCATTACGACAAACAACCCGCCAGTTTGTTGAGCGGGAGATCACCCCGCACATTGAGGAATGGGAAGAAGCCGGTGGCTTTCCGGCACATGCGCTTTTTCCCAAACTGGGTGCATTGGGACTGCTGGGTATCTGCAAAGCGGAATCATTCGGCGGCCTGGGCCTGGATTACTCCTATAATCTGGTGGTGGCCGAGGAACTGGGTCGGGCCGGATGTGGCGGCGTACCGTTGGCAATCGGGGTACAGACGGACATGGCAACACCTGCGCTGGCCCGTTTTGGTTCTGATGAACTACGCCATCAATTTCTGCGCCCAGCTATTGCAGGCACAATGGTGGCCTCTATAGCTGTTTCTGAACCCGGAGCAGGTTCAGATGTCGCCGCCATCACCACCAAAGCCGTCAAGGAGGGAGACGATTACCTGATCCAGGGCAGTAAAATGTGGATCACCAATTCCACGCAGGCGGATTTTTTTTGCGTATTAGCCAATACCAGTGAAGGAAAACCGCATTTTAATAAATCCTTGATCATTGTTCCCGCCCATACCCCGGGGGTCAGTCTCTCACCGCCTTTAAAAAAACTGGGGATGCGTTCCTCGGATACGGCGCAGATTTTTTTTGATCAGGTACGTGTCCCGCAAAATTACCGCATCGGGGCCGAAGGCATGGGCTTTATGATGCAGATGCTCCAGTTTCAGGAAGAACGGCTGTGGGGAGCGGCCAATGCCTTGGGGGGAATGCAAACCTGTCTCGATCTGACCATCGACTACTGTCGACAACGGCACACGTTTGGTCAGCCGCTCATTAATAATCAGGTCGTGCATTTTCGCCTGGCAGAACTGCAAACTGAGGTAGAATTATTGCGAGCCCTGATTTATCAGGCGACCGAAGCCCACGTCCGGGGAGAAGACATCAGCCGTTTGGCCTCGATGGCAAAATTTAAGGCCGGACGTCTCATGCGCGAACTGACCGATAGTTGCCTGCAGTTCTGGGGCGGTATGGGGTATATGTGGGATAATCCCGTCAGCCGGGCCTTTCGTGACGGCCGATTGGTCTCAATCGGTGGTGGTGCTGATGAAATCATGTTGGGCATCATTTGCAAACTGATGGATATTTTACCGCACCGCAGCAAAACAACCGGAGAATCCGCATGAGCATTGATACCTGCACCGAGACACTGCAACTGTCTCTGGAGGAAGATATTTTGCATATCAGCCTCAATCGCCCGCACGTGCGCAATGCGATGAACCTGTGTATGGTGGAAGAACTGCGTCAACAACTGCAACTGGCCGTCGAGAAGAACAGGCGGATCGTGGTATTGCGCGGGATCGGCGGCCATTTTTGTGCAGGGGGTGATGTTCAGGACATGGTGTACGCCCGACAACAATCTCTGGAGGAACACTCGGGCCAGGCCTTTGTCCGTTTGAATCGGGCCTTTGGACGACTCTTGCAGGAAACCGAGCAGTTGCCCTGTGTGGTGGTCGTGGTTCTTGAAGGCGCAGTACTCGGTGGTGGTTTTGGTCTGGCCTGTGTTTCTGATCTGGCATTGGCGCATACCAACGCCCAGTTCCGCTTACCGGAAACTGGTTTAGGCTTGCTGCCGGCGCAGATTGCTCCCTTTGTGGTCCGGCGAGTCGGCTTAGGAGCCGCCCGGCGGCTGGCGTTAACCGGTTGCAGCCTTACTGCAGCAGAGGCACAGGCATTGGGACTGGTTCATGAATGCGCCACCGATAAAGACACACTGGATGCGCTGTTGCACACCCGTCTGGAACAGATTCTGCGCTGCGCACCGCAAGCCAATCGTCACACCAAGGCTTTGCTGCTTCGCAGTATGACCGATCTCTCCTGGGATCCACTGTTGGATCAGGCAGCAGAGGCTTTTGCCCAGGCCGTACAGGGCAATGAAAGTATGGAAGGCACGCTGGCGTTTATGCAAAAACGCCTGCCCGCCTGGGCACGTCAGACTCTGGGATGAACTAAAGGTAATCGAATGACATTTTCTAAAATACTCATCGCCAATCGCGGCGAAATTGCCTGTCGGATAATTCGCACGGCCCGTTCCTCAGGCTATGCAACTGTTGCCGTTTTCAGTGAAGCCGATTACCAGGCCCGTCATGTTGCCCTCGCCGATATGGCAGTTGCCTTGCCCGGATCTGCCGTACAGCACACCTATCTTCATGCAGAACGTATTTTACAGGCGGCATTGCAAAGCGGAGCCCAGGCAATCCATCCAGGCTATGGTTTTCTCTCAGAAAATGCTGAATTTGCCCGGGCCTGTCAAGCGGCGGGCCTGGTATTCATTGGCCCTGATCCCGAGGCCATGGCACTCATGGGCAGTAAACGCCAGGCAAAAATTGCCATGATGGCTGCAGGCGTTCCCTGTGTTCCAGGGTATGAAGGCGGCGAACAGACGGATGAACGCTTCATTAACGAGGCGCAACGTATTGGTTATCCGGTAATGATCAAAGCCTCTGCCGGCGGTGGTGGCCGGGGAATGCGCAAAGTCGATGCCCCGGAACACCTGCAAGAGTCCTTGCAGACCGCCCGTTCCGAAGCCCGTCATGCCTTTGGCAACGATGAACTTATTCTGGAAAAAGCAGTTATTGATCCACGCCATGTAGAAATCCAGATTTTTGCCGATCGTCAAGGCCACTGCATTTACCTGGGAGAGCGCGATTGCTCCATCCAGCGTCGACATCAAAAAGTGGTCGAGGAAGCCCCCTGCCCCGTCATGACGCCTGCATTACGCCACCAGATGGGGAGCGCCGCTGTCGCCGCTGCCCAATCTTGTCACTATGTCGGTGCCGGTACCGTTGAATTTCTCCTCGATAGCAACGGTGCCTTTTATTTTCTGGAAATGAACACCCGCTTACAGGTAGAACACCCCGTCACCGAAATGATTACCGGACTGGATCTAGTGGACTGGCAACTACGCATTGCCGCTGGAGAAGACTTACCACTCACCCAAGAGCAGGTTCAACTCCGGGGACATGCCATTGAAGTACGGTTTTATGCCGAAGATCCAGCCCAGGAATTTTTGCCGCAAACCGGGCCCATAGATTATTTTGCCACTGCCTGCGGGGAAAGCATACGCACCGATCATGGCATCGTTCAGGACACGCAGGTGTCTGCTTTTTACGATCCCATGCTGGCGAAAATTATTGCCTGGGGAGAAAGTCGACAGGAGGCATGCCGCCGTCTGACCCGTGCTGTTGAGGAAACGCACCTGGCAGGTGTTCCGCATAATCAGGGCTTTCTACTCGATGTACTCCGGCATCCTGCGTTCATTAACGGCCATACCCATACCGGGTTTATCAACGAACATTTAAGTACTGCTGTTTCACTGCGTCCGCCTGCAGCCACGGCCAGCGATTTTGCAATGGCGGCCTTACTGGCACTGCCCCAATCCACGTGGCAGTCGGGCTGGCGTTCGGGAGCAGATTTACCCTCCCTGATCGTTTTGCAACAGGATACCCGACAGGAAACCATACATATCCAGGCCGGTGAATCCGGTAGATTCACCCTGCGTTTGACGGATCACGAAACCCTCTGTCAGGTCATCGAACGGCAAACACATGTCTTGATCTATCAGATCGGTTCCTTGCGTCAACGCCTGCATTATCATGTACAACCCTCGGCACAACGCATTGATCTGTTCGGTCACCAGGGAGTCATCAGTTTCTACAATATCAGCCATCGACGCAGTCAAAGCAATCTGGTACAAGGTTCCGGATCGCTCACTGCCCCTATGGATGGCCAGATCAGTTCAATCCGTGTGAGCGTTGGTCAACGGGTTGAACGTGGTACGGTTCTGATGATTCTGGAAGCCATGAAAATGGAACATCCGATTCGTGCCGATCGGGAAGGTGTGGTGGTGTCAATTTCCGTCAGCAATGCCACGCAGGTCAAAAAACGTCAACTCCTGATTACCCTGGGAGAAGAATCACCGGCACCCCTAAAGAGCGCAACATGAAGGAACGTAACATGACTGAATTACGTGGAAAAACCGCATTACTGACCGGCGGTACCCGGGGCATCGGTCGGGCAATTGCGCTTAAACTGGCGGCCGCCGGAGTCCATTGTGCTCTGGCGGCTAAAACAGACACACCTCACCCGCAATTGCCAGGTACACTGGACAGCGTCTGCGACGAACTCCGGGCCGCAGGCACCCAAGCGATTGGTATTAAAACCGACGTGCGCGAGCACGAGCAAATAGCCAATGCCGTTGCCACCACCGTGCAGCATTTTGGTCGGCTGGATATTGTCATTCATAATGCCGGGGCTATCCAGCTCAATACCCTGGAAAATACGCCGCTACGGCAGTATGACCTGATGCAGTCCGTCAATGAACGGGCACTGTTTCTCCTGGCCCAATACAGCCTGCCACACCTTAAACGGGCTGAACATCCCCACTTACTGGCACTGTCTCCCCCGCTTAACCTCAATCCCGCCTGGCTAGGTAAATTCATCCCCTACACCCTGTCCAAATACGGCATGAGCCTGCTGATCGCCGGGTTGGCGGAAGAATTAAAAGACACTCCTGTCGCCTGCAACAGCCTCTGGCCACGTACCTATATTGCCACTGCCGCCACGGAACGGTTTGCCGGTTCAGCGATTTACCCCATCAGCCGTACGCCAGAAATCATGGCCGATGCCGTCATGGCCTTGCTCCACATGCCCACCCCTCCCCGGGGACAACACTTACTGGATGAAACCCTGTTGAGAAGTCAGGGAATCAGCGACCTTGAAAAATATTCCTGGGAAAAAGGCAATACACCACAACTTGATTTTTATATAGACGCCTGATTAGTTATCAACAAACACCGCTGAACTGTGTTTAGAGGCAACAGCCCTGCATTTCCCCCATACAGATAATTACCATGTTTTAGTGCGTTGTGATCCAGCGTGAATTGATGGCATGATGACACCCATTTAAGCGGCACGAATCAGGGAGCAATCAGACAGGGCGATTGGCAAAATAAACCAGTACTTGATCGCATTTCAGCTGCTTTGTCACCACGACATGCCCTCGTTCATCCACACCATGTACCAGAAAAATATTTTAGCCACATCCAGACCAATCGTAGTATTCTTCATGTTGTCGCCCTCTCTTCGATTATGGTTCCAGAAACCTCACTTTGGCACATTGATGCCGTTTCGAGGAGGGGCGACCCTGGCATTACTTTAACTGGCCGGAATCAATGACACCACTTAATGCAGTGGTTTGAAAAAAGACGATAGGAATGTACTTGGTGCAACCGCCATTGTTCAAGCAACTGAATTTTACTGTTTCCTTTTTTACTGCTTCTTTACTCAAGTTTCGGAGTTCATTTTCTCATAAAAATTGGCTCTAAGTCGCTTCAGACGTGGCTTCCAAGCGTAGTGTGAAACTGTCCATTTGCATGACTTGCACAAAATAGTCTTTTACTTTCTGGTCAATGAGTTCCAGAATTCTGGTCGTAGCCTCGCCATATTCCTCCTGAAGTTCATTCATAGCTCCCAGAATCAACGCTCGGAACAAGATCCAGAGACGGCTGGCAAAATCCATAGTATTCATGGTTTCCTTCATACGGGTTCGGCAAGCACCGAATGACGTCATTCCCTGTTCGTACTGAGCGAACAATAAGATACAAAAGCGTACTTCAGTCAGATGGATA
>JAJXWR010000079.1 GCA_021781515.1 Pseudomonadota bacterium | reverse complement strand
TACCATCGTACAACACCGCTAAAGTACTGGAACATGACCCTGCCAGTATCGGTTTTTAAACCGGCCATTTCTCTCGATTTCTTCACCGGCGGTCACACCGGATATAACCCTTTAAGTCCGGCCAATCGGGCAAAGCGCTCAAGATCACGCATCTTCAGCTGACCCAGATAGGCCACATCCATGCGATAACCATTGTCCACCCGTTCCAGTGGCAAATAGGCAAAACGATCATTCAGATCGCGCTGCACCGTGCGCCGACTGACCTTGAATTCCTCAGACAACGCCTCAGGCGTGAGGGTTTCTCCATTATTTAACTTCCGAAGTATCTCTGACAGTCGCCATGCCAAGGTATCATGCGGTTCTTCCATTATCTAATACACCTATTCAAAATAACACCCGTACCGAATTTAGTTAAACCCAGTGTAGCAAGCAAACTGGACAGGTCGTGTCGCCCAACAGACACCCGGCAAAAATAATTCAGCCCTAGGCGACAGTAGTCCTGCGTGTTAGCATAAACTTCAATTCATCGGTTTTTAATCGTTTACAGGTCGTTTGCTGATGACAAGTCCACGTATTTACTGTTCCGGCCCTCTGTTCTGCCCAGAAGAAGTAGCAGCCATGGCGGCCATTGCCAACACCCTGGAAACCGCAGGTTATAGTACGTTTTTACCCGCCCGGGACGGTCTGGAAGCCTGGGTCCTCCCCTATGCCAAAGCTGCATGGACGTCATTACTGCAACCCTTGCGCGCCCAACTGGATTACGCCATCTTCTCGCTGGATCTGTACGAACTGGTCGATTGTTGTGATGCCGTGGTATGTAATCTTAATGGACGGGTTCCTGATGAGGGCATGATTGTCGAAGCCTCATTGGCGTTTGCAGCAGGGATTCCCGTGCTTTTTTTTAAAGACGATATCCGTTCCGCATTTGCAGGCAGAGATAACGCCATGCTCACCAGCCTTGGTGCTGCTGAACCTATCCGCTCGCTGAATGCCTTACCGAAAGCGGTTGAACGAATTCTGCTCGATGAAATTCAATCGATTGAGTTATCTGTTCCTATGCAACAAACACTGAGCTATGGAAAAACATTGTCTTCCTTTTTGCACCGGATCGGTTTTCCCCGGGGAAAATCCCCCTGGCCTGAAGACTTGATCATGGAGTTGCTCAAATTCATTCAGCCGTTTTCAGCCCCTGGACGTTAAGGTAACTCTGCACACTACGCCGCTGCATCCGGCGTAGTGTGCGATGTCTCTGTATCCTGAGCCATTAATGTGCTGCTTCGGATTCAGGGTTTACTGCATTGCACCTGACAGTTGTTTAAACGCCATATCAATGTTTTTAATTTCGTTTCTCCAGCCTGCAAAACGCTGAAGATAAGCCACCTGATCTTTCATGGACTTATCGATTTTCTCAAGACTGGATTTCAGTTCGGTAAATGGAGGAAAGAATTTTTCAGCGAAATCAGAAGCATTCATCAGTGCAATAATATCCTTCTGCTGTTTTTGCATATCTTCTATGAGCTGTTTTTTTGCTTTATCGAATAATTCTTTGCGTTTAATATTATCATACGTATTCCATGCCTCCAGACCAATGCCGATAAAAGCAAATGCACCATTCAGACCTTCTGCCAAATTTATAGCACCATAGGGTTTGAATTTAAGAATATCATTAAAACCTTTCCCCAGACCTAAAAAATTACCTGCCGATTTAATTGCATCTCTTCCTGCAAATATCATTGTATTATTCAATTTAATATTTTTTAACAACCCTGCAGCCGTCTTGTTTTTAAGGTCGGATAATTCCGTATCAAAACTATTTACATCAGCCGAGAAACTTATTGCTGCACTTTCATATGAAAACTGTATATCATTGCTGGCCTGCTGAAATGCTTTATTTATTTCCGCAGAAATAAGACAGCCTTCATTACCTACTTCCCTAATAAGAAAAGTTTCGATCGTATTCATGTCAGTGCCAGTCGCCTGTAATGCCAGATCTGAAAAATAGCTCTTAAAAAAATTGAGGAGACTGATCCTGCTATCATTGATACTGCTTTCAATTTTCTTTAGTTCTTTATTTAGCGACTCGTAGATATTTTTAAGCTCACTTAACACGTCATTATTATTTGCAAATTTTTCATCAACACTGCTCATGTGTTTATTTAATATATCACCGATAATGGATTTTTGTGTCTGAATGATGATATCAGAAAAACCTCCATTGCGCTGAATTGAATTTCTGGTCGCCTCCTGTAACAGACTCATATGCGAAAGCCTATTAAACTCAACCGGATTTTTTAGCCAGTATTCAATACCTTGTTCAAATGGATCCGAGGATACTGCAACCACATCAATCTTGTTACTGGCCTCGGGGCCAAGCTTGAGAAAATCAGTCAATCTATCAATGACAATCTGCCGTTTTATAGCCAAAAATTTCTGGTATTCTGCTTCATCTTCCACATCGGCTACTTCATCAAAACGTCCCAGTACAAAAACCGTTCGGGGCAAGAGATTCAAGGTTTTGAACATCCAGACAATATCTTCGTTATGGCTTTCCTTAACGGGAACTACCGGATTCATGACATATAATACAATATTGGCATCACTCAGAAATTTTTTGGTAATTTCCTTATATTTTTCAATTTCATGTGTACCTTGATTCTCCAGTTGTTCAAAACCAAAAAGCCCCGGAGTATCAATCAGCACACATTCATTATCGATATTATAAACGCTAACTGCATCAGAAGACTCAGAGGCACTGATTTTCATTGAGGTTTTATCCACTCTGCCGAGCCAGGCCGCAGCAATTGATGTTTTCCCTTCGGAAAAACCACCAACCAATGCAATTTTCAGCTTGGAACGGCTGGTCTCATTAATAGCATGAGCTATTTTTTGCCGCACACTTTCAGAAAACTCAATCTCGAACTCCTTACCAGAATTCACAAATCTTTCAAGCCGCTGTAACAGATTTAATATCCCGGCCTGGTTCTCTTTATAAACATTAACGGTCTGACTCATGATCAATCTCCATATTCTGCGGCAATAGCAATTGCTAACTGTTTGAACTGGCTGGCTATGTCAGCCAGTTCTGTGTGCACCATACTGGTATCACTGACTGGTTTATATAAATTTTCAATAAAAACCTTTACCTCATTATTGATAACTGGCTTTAATTTATCAAATGAATCATCAATTTGCTCCTGTACTTTTTCGGAAATTTTTCGTAAATTTTCATCTGCAATTTTTCTTTGCTGGCTTTTCTTGAAATCTGAATCAAAAAATCCCCAGATGGCTTTTGCAAAACTAAATAATAGACCGGCTGCTGTAAGAACACCCGCTACCCACCCCACCGGATTCCACCACATAGCAATTGCTGTACTAATAGCCACCGTAATTAATCCAATTTTGTTGATGCCACTGTTAAATTTAAAATTCAAAAAATCCAGCTTCATGCCAGCTAATGTGGATTTTTGCTGATAGATGCCTATAGTGGATTGCATCCGTGATTCCATGTCGTTTACTGTTTCTTTAATATTTTTATCGAATTCAACAAGTACATTTCTTTTGCATAATTCTAATTCACCCTGCAATTTTTCAATATTTTTTTGAGCAACCTCCGTAAAGCGACGCTTGAAAATATCGTTGTTAATATCGGTCTCAATTATTCCATGTATTTCAGCTCTGGCTGTTTCTCTGAATTTCTTTAATTCACATTCACTGCTAGCCTTTAATTTAGGCACGAGCGCTCCCTTTAAATTATCTATTTTCGCAGATGAATCTTTATGTATATTTTCAAGTCTGTTTTTCAGTAAAACATATTCCTCACATATTTTATTGACAACTTCAGCACCATTGCCCACCAACACTGCCGCTTTTTTAAAATTAGCCTTATTGATCTTTAATTTTGGATCAAAGACAATCTGATCATGCAACAAGGACACAAATTCACGCAGTTTCGAGCGGTTAAGCACTTCCTGAGCCGACAGGGTTTTCAAAAATTTTTCTTTCGCATTAACCTCGGCACAGGGGTCGAAACAGGTAGCGAGCGCATAAAATGCAGGCAACCCTGCTAAAACATGATGTCCTTTATAGGCATTTCCCAGTACTTGCTGCATTTTGTTATCAAGGTTATTTAATGAGTTTTTTACATCATCACCGGATACCAGATTTTCTTTCAGCGCACTTACGTTAGTTACTCTTTTATTATATATACTCCATACTTCAGCCTGATCATTAAGATAATTTTTAATTTTTACTAATGTACCTTCTTCTGGAGTGCTGTCCTTGGATGTAACATAAAAAACAGCGTGTGATTTCTTTACAGCCCTGGTTATTTCAGGAACGAGATTGTTTTCATTACCTTCAATGCCTGGGACATCAAGTAAAGTAAGCGTTTTTCCATTAATATTAAAATCATAACTATGAATTTTTCTGGTAAAATCCATAGCCCCATTTCCGACCAAAAAACCATCTCCATAAGGCTGCATTTCTTTAAGATGCATTTTAAGCTGATTCAATGTGTGCGTTTTAGCCTGTTCGATAACATCCCGGTTTTTCTGTAACAAACTTTTTTTATGCAACTGTGCTTTTTTTGTTAGCTCCTGATCAGCAATAGATTGTTTTATTTGTGGAACCAGAGCAATCAACTGCTTTTCTTCCAGTAATCGCACGAAAAAAAATATAATTTTTTGCCACCACTTAAACATGGATTTTTTTCTGACAACACGGGATTTCAAATCATTCATATTTTTATTAAAATCAAGGATTATTCTGCTCATCCTGACTTGTTCTGCCCCCGCATCATCTTCAAACTGACGGATAATAGTGTCGGCAGCAACAAGCTCAGTATCAAGCTGTCTGATATGTTCTTCAATAGAATGCTGCTGTTTCTGCATTTTCTTGAATTTTTCCTGTTCATTAATTTTTGTCTGTTCTCCAAGACCAAGTCTCAGGCATTCAATGATTGTTGATTTTCCGGCATTAGTCATACCAAACATTGCAATAGTGAATTTATCCCATTCGGAATATTCATTCAATTGACTAATTGCAGTATTTATATTTTTATTGAAATCCTTGAGATTTTTTTTAGCTTCATTCTGTAATTTTACCAGATCTTCATTTCTTGAAGAACTTTCAATTACATCAAGCATTTTACTGAACGACCTGGAAATTCCGCTATAAATCTCACTCGGATGATTAATGCTTATCTTTATTTTCTCTAAATTTTGCATTTTACTATTCATTTATATTGCTCACTGTCCGTAAAATATCTGGTAATTGATAAAAAATACAGAGATTTGATTGAATAAATTCATTCCTCGAATATTACAAATACAACTATTAATACCACCACGATAACAACAGTTTTAAGTATATTGATAAATAATGCAAATACACCATGTAAATCACCGGCTTTGAATGTATTATATAATTGCTGAAATACGCTGATCACTCCGCCTATGATCGCAAAAGCAATAAACATCGGGATCAGAATTTCCAGTAGCTCCATGATGTGGCCTCACTAATTCATTCAGTTTCAGCTTCAGTGACGCAGAATATACTGGATGCATCGGACAGGTGATGTCGGACACTTCAGGCGAAATATAAAATTTCTGATTTTTCCTGATTGTGTAATCATTACCATGAACTTCTTGGAAAATAGAGGATGAGGTCTCAGCAGTTAATCCGTTGCAATGACGGCAGATAGATATCAAATCGAGCACTTTGACCTTCAATCTGCTGGTCAGGTGGAAGATTTGTCAGAAATGGCGCTGATTTTGGCCGTTTGACCACGATTTTTTTTGCCGCTGCCCGAAAGGCAGCCTGTAGCAATTCTGATTCATTGGCAGGCATGAACTCATCTGCCAACATATGTTGTAGTACAATCATTTCTTTTTTAACCCGTGCCTTTTTTTGCCGCTCTGGGAACATCGGATCCAGATAAACAATATCCACATTTTTTTCTGGCTGAGCATTTAGCCAGGCACAGGCTTCCTGTCCGACCCAGTGCAATCGCTCTCCCCACGTTTTCCAAGAGTCATGCTGACTTGCCCGACGAAAACCGTCAGCTAACAATAAACGCATCAATGGTGAACGTTCACATAACCAGACCTCTGCACCGTGCCATGCCAGCAAAGCGGCATCCGTGGCCCATCCCGTGGTGGCATCACAAATGCTGACGGGCCGGTCTTGTGTTTGACGATGCAGCCCACATGCACGTGCCAGCAGTTCCGAACGCACACCACCATGATGCAGTCGCCATTGCATTCTGGTATCCAGCAAATCCACACGTACCGGCCCAGGAGGTGATGCAGCGACCTCTCTAATGCCCAGGCCTTGCGCATCCAGCCACAGCACCCAGCGCACCGTTGGCGATGGCTGCTGTAAGAGCGCCTTGCAAAAATGACGAAAATCAGTGATCTGCTGAACCTTGATCCCCGGCAATACTTGCAGTGGATCGTAAGGTAACTCCGCTGCGGCTGCTTCATAACAAAGGAAATAAGCCGGATTGACTTCAGGCACGTATATCCAGTCCTACCACGTTATGTGGTGTTACTGCATAGTTGCCGATACTTTGATAGGATTTAATGGCTTTCTTCTGCTGACGGGTCGACCCTTCGAGCGTTGCGGCATCTATCACTACGGGTGTTGCATATGGAGCAGAACTGGAACCTGAATGTGTAGATTCACCGTTCCCCGATGTCGCAGATTCCGAGTCTGTATCGGATAAGAAAGGCGTGTAATTCGTCGTAGATGCGGAATCTGGCGCAGGAGCAGCCGGCATACGCTGATTATTAACGTACGTACGATTCCCCGACGGCGTCGAGGGAAGGTATGGAATCAACGGCGTTATTTGCATATCCGACCACCCAGAATCTGAGGACAGTATAGATCACAAGGTGCAAACATGCTTATTATGGCGACGCTTTAGCGGCCTGGCAATTTCTTCCAGACAGAATGCCGTAAATAAACCGGCAAAGCAGCGGCCGGGTCAAGTCCACGTCCTTGTTTGAACTGAGGGAGCGCCAGTTGAGCGACATCCTCTGCGGCGGGCATAATATCGGCATCTGTACCACAATCCTCTACTGTCAGTTGTGTGCGATAGATCAGTCCATTACCCGCCAGAAACCAGCGCCCCTCTGGGAGGGTGAGTGCTTCGGGTTTAAGCAGTACATCGGCAACTACTGGCGCAAAGACGGCGTTTTGGACAATAAATGCGGCCGCATAGATTTCTTGCATACGCGCATCATTGACTATGACGATGCGCTCTTGTTGATGCTGCCGCCAGACACCTCGTGCCAGGGTTTGCAGGGAAGAAACCGGAACAACTGGCAAATCCAGCCCCAGTGCCAGTCCTTGTGCTGCTGCTGCGCCCAGACGCACACCGGTAAATGCCCCTGGACCGGCACTATAGGCAATACCATCCATCTGCGCCAACACCATCCCGGACTCCAACAGTAAGGCTTCGATCATCGGTAACAACAATTGGGTTTGCTGCCGGGGAGCGTGCTGTATTTTACTGATACAGGAATTATCAACTAACAAGGCCGCTGAACAACATTCTGAAGACGTCTCAATGGCCAGGATGTTCACTGCTATTCCTCCTTTTTTCAATTTATTATGCAATAAACTTCAACTAAATTTGCCGGTTTTCCTGAGACAGCGCCTGTAGTTCAGGCGCATTATTGGCAGAGGTTTTTATTGCCGTGTCTGCAAAAAACTGTTGTACCCGATTACGTTCATGGGTGCGTGGCATGGGCGGCAGTGCCTGAAGGAACTGCTGACCATAGTTGCACATATATAGTCGAGGGTCAGCGATGACCAGTACCCCCCGATCATTCATGGTTCTGATAAGACGACCTGCCCCTTGCTTCAGCATCATCATGGCCGCTGGCAGTTGTAATTCATTGAATGCTGACAATCCCTGCGCTTTCAAAGATCGGCTCCTGGCTTCAATCCATGGATCGGTAGGTGGTGCAAATGGCAGGCGATCTATCACCAGTAACGATAACGCCTCACCAGGAACATCCACTCCTTCCCAAAAACTTCCAGTGGCCAGTAAAACCGCCTTACCCGACTGTTTAAAATCTTCAACGAGGGCATGCCTTGGCTTTTGTCCTTGTATCAGTAATGGCCATGGTAAATCGGCCAGCGCTTCGGTGGCCTCTTTGAGAACACGGTGACTGGTGAACAGCAAAAAAGTGCGTCCCTGGCTTACGGTAATCAACCAGCGGATTTCAGCAAACAACGATCGGGAATATTCTTGATGTCTGGGGTTCGGTAAATTGCGTGGGGCATAGAGCAACCCTTGGGTAGCATAATCAAACGGGCTGGCAAATACGCTAGAGCAAAAATCATGCAGACCCAAGCGTCCGGCATAATACGAAAAATCCTGATGCACCGCCAGTGTTGCAGAAGTAAATACCCAGGCCGCTCCCTGGCGGGATTGCATAAAATCCTGAAATTTCTTATCAATAGCCAAGGGAGTGATTCCAAGACGCCATCCACTCTGGCTACGGTCATACCAGTGAACGGCATCCTCCTCATGCCCCAGATGCAGCAGTTGTTCGGCATTCAGCAGGATACTCAGAGCCCGTTCATAAAGTCGTTCCAGACCTCGACTACGGGCCTGCATCAGTTGGAGCCAGTCAACGATCTGGCGCATCACTGACTTGAATTTCTGTTCTGCTTCATTTAATTGCGCTGACACTTCCGCAGTAAAGCGGCTGCGTCCAGAATCTTCAGGAAGTTGTTGATGAATCTGCTTGCTAAGCGCCGAGATGGCTACAAACCATTCCTCCTTGACCGCCACATCTCCCGCATCCTCTCGCCATTGGGTGCGAAAATCTCGCATAAAATCCTGCAAGGCATGCGCACTTAGCTCAATACCCCAAAAGCGGGTGGCGATATCGGGTAACTGATGGGCTTCGTCAATGATATAGGCATCCGCATGCGGAATTAAGGTATTGTTTTCATCGGACAAACTATCTGCAATAAACAGGTGGTGATTGATGACCACCAGTTGTGCCTCCTGAGCCCGTTGCCGCGCCTTGACCACATAGCAGTTTTGAAAGTCTGGGCAATTTCCCCCCAGACAGTTTTCAATTGTACTGGTAACCGAGGTCCAGACGGCTGCATCCTCAGAAACGTCAGTAAGTTCTGCAATATCTCCAACTTGGGTAGCGTAAGACCATTGCTTGACCCGATCCAGATCTGCAAAATTCTGTACCAGTTGATTATTATAATAATCAACTGTTTGCGTAAGGCGATAAAGGCATAAATAGTTACTTCGGCCTTTTAATAACGAGCGTGTTACATGCCCTAACAACTGCATCAGCCGCGGCAGGTCTGTTTGATAGAGTTGATCCTGCAGTTGTCGACTGCCCGTGCTGATGATTATTTTCAGACCACTTTCCAGGGCAGGCACCAGATAGGCAAAGGTTTTTCCGGTTCCGGTACCGGCTTCCACCAGCAACACTGACCGTTGTTTAAGGGCTATTTCTATATCAATGGCCATTTTCAGCTGTGCTTGTCGAGGAATGAATTCAGGTATTGCAGTCTGCAAAAGTCCTGCCTGACCTAATACATCCGTACACTTTCCCACTACCACTCCCTCAGGTGCAGTGTAATGATAGCCGCAAACACAGCCAATCCGAAGCCCGATGCACAGTGATTGACAGCGTTATACATCAGTGCCCGGATTTTCATAGGGACGTTACCAACCAGAACCACCAGGGAAGTCCATTGCTAAACCTCCCCATGCCTAAAGGCAGGGGGTTCTAAGGGCGAACCCATCGGGCTCTCGCATTACCGCTACAACATCCCGACTGTGACCGATGGCAAGCCCTCTTTTGCAAACGACCCGATCTAACGGTGTTGCCACCGTGATTTTGCCCGAAGGCTCTATCTTCGCAGGTTCTAAACGCAGCCACCCCGTTTGCAGCAGCACGGGTTTCTGAGCCGCCCACATCGCTTCGATATGGGATGGGTGGTGCGTGTTGCCCATGACGCTGCGTGCGAGGAATGCAGAGTACACATCCCGTTGCACAACTCCCGATCCATCACCCAGCACATGCCACCGCTGACTGAGCGGCTTCTTTGTGCCAACTTCAGTGGTGTGATCGTACTGCGACATCTTTAGCGACCAGGTGTGCAAATCAACCAACTTGCCGCCAGCACTTTCAGCCTTGCGACACAATTGTTCGACGAACATTCCTAGTGCTCTGACTTTCACGCTCTTGCCGTAATTCTTCTGGAAAGAGCGGTAAGATAGGGTTTCGGACTGGATGACATGGCCCAGCTCAAGAATCTGGTTGGCAAGCTCTCCATGGGCGCGTTTGCGCTCGGCGGCCAGCTTGCGCTCGACTTCAGCATATTCGGTGCGAATTGCCATATAACGTTTGGAAGGCGTGAACTTCTGGCCTTTTTTCCATGTGCCATTGGCGTTAAAACACTGTGGGTTTGTGGCACGTTTAGACCTGTCCATGGCACGTTGTAAGCGGCGAGTTTCTTTCCATGGCTGAACAACGGTTTCGCAGAATTTTACCAGTGAGGCGGAATTATCACCCACGACAGCCAGGGTACCCGGGCCAATGTCCAAACCAACAATAGAACCTCCCGCAACAGCGTGCTTGGACGGTGCAATACCTTTTCGTAATTTCTTATCTGAGAGAGTACAGGTGTACTGCCATGCTTTCGACTGTTTCATCAGTCCATGTCGGCGCAATGCTTCGCCTAGCGTGGCGTTGTATAAACGTCTTCCAGACTCCATACGCCCGATCAGTATCCGGTCTTCGCCGGGCTTTACAACCAGGGGAATACTGAGAACAAAGGTGGGCGTAGCGGTGCGTTTCATTTGTGTTTTTGCTGCTCGATGTATTGTTTAACCACTTCAAGCGGTACGCTGCCTATCGTCGATACAAAGTAACTATTCGTCCATAAGGTCGGAAGCCGCGACTTTATCCACTTAAACTCTTCGCGTATCAGTTTCGATGACCTGCCCTTCATCAGCTTAATCAGCCGGTGGATACCGAACTGCGGGTCAACCTCAACCAGTAAATGCACATGGTCTGGCATAACCTCAAGCTCCAATATTTCGGATTTATGTTCAGTGGCTGCAGCCTGTATAATTTCTTTCAACCGAACGTCAACACCATTTACCAGAACAGAGCGCCGATACTTCGGACACCAGATAACATGATATTTGCAAGAGTAAACTACATTCAGATTGCTCTTGAATTTTATAGTGTAATCGCTCATATTTTAATTATACAAATACGCTACATATAACACAAGACAAATCTAAATTAAAACCAACTTCCCGCTTTCTTCCCCCATGGCTGAAGCGAGGGGGATTCTCGTAGAGATGGGTTGAATTATTTGTATACCCTCTCTGTTCCTGTTTCTGCGATCTACCTTATATACATTAGTCGGTTTAGTGTCGCAAGAGATCCTCGGTGATTCAACGAAACGCCGACAAATCACCGGCCCCTTCCCGGATAATTTCCACAAGATCAGTACTCAAATCCACCACACTGGTCGGATGCACCACCACATGACCACCGTCAATAATCAAATCCACCTGGTGCTGCAACAAATCTTTGAGCACTTCCGCATCACCTGCCGGTCCGTCCTGATCCGACAACACCAGAGTGGTACTCACCAAAGGCGCTTCCAATGCCTGCAACAAGGCCGTCACGATGGCATTATCGGGTACTCGCAAACCAATCGTTTTACGTTTTGGGTGATGCAGGCGTCGCGGCACCTCAGACGTTGCCTGCAGAATAAACGTGTAAGGGCCGGGCGTATGCGCCTTCAGCAGCCGATAAACCTGATTATCCACGCGGGCATAAGTTGAAAGATGCGACAAATCTTTACAGATTAGTGTCATTGGATGATGTTCATCCAGATGGCGAATTCTGCGCAGACGCTCTAATGCCTCTTTATTATCCAGTTGACAACCCAAGGCATAGGCAGAATCTGTTGGATAAGCAATCACCCCGCCTCGTTTTATAATCGCTACTGCCTGCTGTATTAAGCGCAGTTGCGGATTTTCAGGATGTATATAAAAATATTGCGCCATGATATTTCCTGAATCACTAACAGATGTTGATGATTTAAAGTTCTGCAGACCATCGGTTCCACACCGGTTCTACGTCAGAAGGAAGTTCAAAACATCGGCCGATGTCCACCCATGGCATGGCCGCCCCGTGAAAATCACTCCCTTGGGAACCACACAGTTTAAGGCGCTTTGCCTGAGCACTGAGCCACGGTTCCTTGTGGGAGTCATCATGTGCCGTGGCCAATTCAACCCCTGCCCCCCCAGCGTCAGCAAAAACCTCCAACAAAGTGCGTAATTTAGTGCTCCCTAAATCATAGCGCAGCGGATGCGCCAGGATCACCTGTGCTCCGGTTTTTTTTAATAAATCAATTCCATCAACCATGTTTATCCAGTGAGCAGGCACGGCTGCTTTTTTTCCATCCTTAAGGTAGCGGTCAAATGCCTGTTGGACAGTTGCAGTAACACCACGCTGAACAAGTACTTGCGCAAAATGCACACGGCTAACATGTTCCGGAACATCAGCCAGACGTATAGCGTCCTCATAAATTCCAGAATAACCGAGCTTCACCAGCCGTTCGGCAATCTGCTCCCCTCTGGATCGACGGGACGATTCCTGCTGCTGCACCAGAGCGTGGAGTTGAGTGTGCTCCATATGCAGATTCAGACCTAACACATGAATTGTGTGTACATCCCACATCGTTGACAGCTCAATACCAGGTATCAACCGGATATTGCAGGTTGAAGCTGCAATTATTGCCTCCTGAACTCCGGAGACAGTATCATGATCCGTCAGCGCCAGTTGTTCTACCCCTCGTTCTGCGGCCCGTTGCACCAGTTCTTGGGGACTGAAACTTCCATCTGAACAACTGCTGTGACTATGCAGATCAATACGTGCCATGCAATTACTGCTCCTAAAAACTTGAGCAAAGTTGCTCATAGGATTTATCCGTACTTCGTTGATGCGGCTTTCGCCGCCCAACTGAAGCCTCTTGACGCTCAGTTGCGCCGGAGGAACGCGCCAGCAGAATCCGCCGCACTTCGGTGTGCGGCATGAACCGGACGATATCCGGGTCATGGAGTCGGGCTTT
>JAJXWR010000078.1 GCA_021781515.1 Pseudomonadota bacterium | reverse complement strand
TGACTTGCCGATCAGTGCGGCCTCTGTGCAACAGAACAACGTTTGCGCTGCCCGGTTCAGATACGTGATCGTTGCCTGCAAATCCAGCCCGATCACTGCATCCGATACCGCTCCCAACAATTGCTGCCAGTACCACAGTTCCTGCTGCTGAACCGGGCTACTCACCGTCCCAATTCCCGCTTTCTCTGAAACCGCTTTTTCCGGCATCGCTTTTTCTGACAACAACCCACTGATAGTATTTGATTTTTCAGATTTTAGCTGTTTTGGTTGTCTTTTCATAAAATGAATCACTACAGCAGGTTACGGTTATACGGATAGATAACAGACATCCTGTCGAAACTACAACGGATCATTCTTGGCAAGCGACTGCATCGCAGACCCAATAGACTGAATATACCTTAGTTGTTACTAAAAAACAGGGAGTAACAGCGAAAACAACAAAAACAGCTGCACTGGACATGGCGCCCCGAACACGATTCGAACGTGCGACCTGTCCCTTAGGAGGGGACCGCTCTATCCTACTGAGCTACCGGGGCATAAGGCCCGACATTTTACACACAATACCCCAGCGTTTCAAAGCAGAAAGTCGGAAAGTCACGATGTGATGAAAAACAATGTGCCAGAAAAAAGGCTCAGCCCAAAAATCCAACCTTGAGCTGAACCTTAATAAACCCGACACTCGCATAGAACAGGAATTACTGATATTACTGAAATTACCGTTACTCGCTAAATAACGCCTCGCTGCTCAATCCCTGTTTTTCAAGGATATCCCGCAAACGGCGCAAGGCATCCACCTGAATTTGCCGTACCCGTTCACGCGTCAAACCAATTTCTTCCCCCACTTCTTCCAGCGTCGCCGCATCAAAACCACGCAATCCAAACCGCCTGGCCAGAACTTCCCGCTGTTTTTCCGGCAATTCATCAATCCAGATATCCAGACTACCGCGGATATCTTCCGCTTCCAGCAACTCCGACGGATCATTGATCCGGCCATCGGTGAGCACTTCCGCCATTGTCTTGTCAGAATCCGGACCCGCAGGCATATCGATCGAGCAAATCCGTTCGTTGAGGCCCAGCATGCGATGGACTTCTTCCACTGGCCGATCCACCAGATCCGCAATTTCCTCGGCAGATGGCTCATGATCCAACTTCTGGGTCAGTTCACGCGCCGCACGCAAATACACATTCAGTTCTTTAACCACATGAATGGGTAAGCGTATGGTACGGGTCTGATTCATTAACGCCCGTTCTATCGTCTGACGAATCCACCAGGTCGCATAGGTTGAAAAACGGAAACCCCGCTCAGGATCAAATTTCTCCACCGCATGAATCAACCCGAGATTACCTTCTTCAATCAGATCCAGCAGCGTCAGGCCGCGGTTGATATAACGCCTGGCAATTTTAACCACCAGACGCAAATTACTTTCGATCATCCGCTTGCGCGCACTTTCAATACCACGCCGGGCACGCCGGGCATAGTACACTTCTTCATCCGCCGACAACAACGGCGAATAACCGATTTCATTCAAGTAGATCTGCGTCGCATCAGAAACCGATTGCGAGGTTCCGTCACTGCCCCGCTTTTGACCATACAGCGCCGATGTCGCCTCCCCCCCTGCTTTGGACTGGCTGTTTCCATCAGATATAGTGCGATTGTACCTGGACTCTTTGCGAACCTGCATTTTGCTCCTCCCTCGACCACCATTCCTCAAACGGTTATCCACCGTACTGGTGATCTCATATTGTTCTGATATTTTACACCCGACCCGTGAACCTATCGTGGCAAAAGCGTCAGAGGATCCACCGGATGCCCCTCAACTCTGATCTCGAAATGCAGGCAATCACGATCAGACCCACTTGAACCTAATGTTGCAACCACTTGTCCTGCCTGAACCCTTGTGCCCTCATTCACAAGAATCCTGTCATTATGCGCATAAACACTCAGATAACGCTCGCCATGCCGGATTATCAACATCCGTCCATAGCCTACCAACCCCATTCCCCGGTAGACGACGACCCCCTCTGCGGCTGCCTGTACAGGTTCGCCTCTTTTACCGGAAATGTCTATACCCCTGTTTCCTAACGGCCGTGCTGAATATCCCTGAATAACGGGGCCATGCACCGGCCAAATCCAGTGCATTTTGTCCGACGCAACTGCAGCGGTCGACGCACTCTTCCCCCCTGACACTGCCCCTGGGTGACTGGCCGGATTTCCTTTATTTACCTCCTTGCCCTCCTGTTTTTTTGGCAGTACGGAGACTGCACCGCTCGCCGGGGACTGGGAATATTTCCCCATCTTCCCCGCCGCCTCCGTTAGTTTCAGGCGTTGCCCCACGTGAATGCGAAAGTGTGGACCCAGTTTGTTTATTTTTGCTAACTCTCTGTAATCTTTGTCAAACTTAACAGATATTGCATACAGCGTATCGCCGCGACGCACTCGATACTCAGCCGGTGCCAGCCTCTGACTGGCTTGTATCGGCGCTGTCCCTGGATAGGATGGAGAGACCGACGAACACCCCGAAAGCGTCAAAAAAATCACAGCCGCTTGCAATGATATTGCATTCAAACCTGGGCGTATCGCACGAATCATGTCAGACAATTTGCAGCATTGTATTGGAATCCCTAACAAATTTCCAACAAAAAAAGTAAAAAAAATAATTAAATAATTTTTTTTAATAAATAAATATTCTAAGCACCCTTCAACCCTCCCAACATGGGAACAAACTTGACCTGCCCCAGTGTCCTAGACTCCCAGCGTTGGCCTGACCACTGGACCAACGTTAGTTCCTGAGACTCGCCTTTGCCAACAGGCAACAGCAGACAGCCTGTAGGCTCCAGTTGCTCCAGCAGGAACTCAGGTATCCCCCAGGGAGCCGCTGCTGCTAAAATGGCCGAATAGGGAGCTCCCGCAGGCCATCCTGACATACCATCTGCAAAAATCACCTCACAGTGTTCCAGTCCCAACCGTTGCAGTCGTACACTGGCTTTTTTCTGTAAGGCCTGAATTCTTTCCACACTAATCACTTGCGAAAAAAATTCCGCCAGAACCGCCGTCTGATAACCACATCCCGTACCAATTTCCAGCACCCGCCCGCCGACCGGACCACACTCCAGCAGTATTTCTGTCATACGTTCCACCACCCACGGTTGTGAAATGGTCTGACCAAAACCGATCGGTAATGCGGTATCTTCATACGCCCGATGCGCCAGTGCCTCCTCTATAAACAAGTGTCTCGGTACCCGACGCATGACATTCAACACCTGCATATGCCGGATACCCTGTTCCTGTAAGCGCTCCGCCATCCGATCCCGTGTACGTTGCGACGTCATCCCTGCACCCTGAATCTCCAAATCGGTGTACGAATCACTCACCCTTGCGCCTCCCACCATTGTCGTAATCCCGGTAAAGCGTCAATCGCCGTCATATCCGTCATCAGCGGCGTCATGGAAATATAATTTTGAGCAATCGCAGCGAAGTCTGTCCCCTCTCCGGCATCGGCCGGTTCTCCGGCCATACCAATCCAGTAGACCGTCCGTCCACGCGGATCCCGGTCACGACGCAAATCCATGGCCCGATGCCGATGCCCACAGCGGGTCACCTGCACCCCCTGAATCAGGTCAGGAGCCACATCCGGAATATTGATATTCAATACCGAACCGGCCGACACCTGTCCTGCGATTCCCCGCTCCACCAGACGCCGCACCCACAATGCAGCCGTCATAAAAGCGGTAGAATCATGTTCGCGCACATGCGATCCACACAGCGATACGGCCAACGCCACTTTTCCCAAAAAACGCCCCTCCAGCGCTGCCGCCACCGTTCCTGAGTAAATCACATCGTCCCCCAGATTGGCCCCCGCATTGATGCCACTAATCACCAGATCAGGCTCAAATTCCAGAAAACCATTGAGTGCCAGATGCACACAGTCCGCCGGTGTACCCCGCACCGAGAAATGACCATTCTCCAGTTGGGTAACCCGTAACGGCTGATGCAGGGTCAGCGCACTGGAATACCCTGAACATTCTCCCTCGGGAGCAACCACCGTTACCTCTGCCACGGGCGTTAAGACCTCCACCAGCGCCCTTAACCCCGGAGCCATGACTCCATCATCGTTACTGACCAGAATCCGCATGCGACACTCCCTGCATTTTAATCCGCTAAGCATGGACAACATCAGTGGCTAACGCAACTTAAAAGGCAGGAGATTGTGCTAAACCACTGTACTAAACCAGTGTGCTAACTCACGCAGCACACTGAACTTATTATTGGGTATTTGCTCAGACCACTGCCAATGAGCAACACCAATGAGCAATACCAGAAAGCAACAACCAGCCACCTCGCCTGTTCTGGCATCGTAAACAGTGTACTGTTCAATCGGCCGGATTATCCAGAGACCGGCCATGCCGCCCCAAACCTCCCTTGAATTTCAGGGCACCCTGTTCCGTTTCACCACTGGCTATCGTGCGCAGTCCCAGACTGAATTCCTGACGCATCCCTTCTTCGATCGAACCGTTCCATTGCTGATAAACACTCGCCCGATCATTGCGTAAACAATGCTGCGGGAATCGACACAATTGCTCTGCCAGTTCCAGAGCCACCTGCCACGCCTGTCCAGCCGCCACCCGACGGTTAATCAACCCCATACGCCACGCTTCCTCACAACTGACTGAACGTCCAGTGAGAATCATATCCAGCGCATGACTCATCCCGATGAGTCGGGGTAACCGTACCGTACCTCCATCCACCAGCGGAACACCAAAACGTCGGCAGAGTACCCCAAAATACGCCGTCTCTGCCGCTACCCGTAAGTCACACCATGCCGCCAGTTCCAGCCCTCCGGCCACACAACATCCTTCAATAGCCGCCACCACAGGCTTTGACATCTGCATCCGCGTTGGCCCCAGTGGCCCATCGCCTTGCGCCGACAGACGCTGCAAAGCGTCAGTATCATTGGCCCAGGCATTCAGATCGGCTCCAGCACAAAAATGCCCGCCAATCCCTCCCAATACAGCAACCTTAAGACAGGGATCATTTTCAAATTCCTGAAATGCTTCGCTTAAAGCAGCCGCCTGCGGCTGATTCACACTATTACGGAAACCCGGGCGGTTCATCAGCACCAGAAAAATATCCCCTTGCTTCTTGACGATCAGTTCAGCTTCCGAGTCTATTGGCCACATGAATTTGCTCCACGATTATTTAAGCGTTATTACCGCTGTCGAGCCTGGCGATGCTGCTCCCACAAACGCCATAAGGTTTGTTGCCAATGATCGGCAAACGTTGCCGCATCACACAGGGGAGAGTCTGCCAGACATTGGCGTAACGTGCGGCGTAATTGCCGCAATAAGTCCCGATCACGGGAAAACGCCAGTACCCGGGCCACATAATCAGATTCGCCATCGGCAATCCAGTCCTGCATCCCTATATTTCTCAAAAGGTTTTCACCAGAACGCGATAACATGTCCTTTCCGCCTAACGTGAGCAGGGGCACGCCCATCCATAACGCCTCAATACTCACCGTTCCGCCTGTATAAGGAAAAGGATCAAGGGCAATATCCACCTGCCGATAGGCCTCCAGATAAGACTGGCGATCACTGGGCCCTTGCAGTAACAAGCGCTGCGCTTCAATCCCCAATTGCTGAAATTGCGCTTTCAGTGTTTCCTGAAATCCGGCACTGGCGAGTTGAGGCGCTTTCAGAAAAAGTCGCAGATTGGGATCGGCCCGCAGGATACTTGCCCACAGGTGGAGTACCCGTTGATTGATTTTAGAAAAATTATTGAAACAACCCAAGGTCACCCACGGGGTTGATTGCGGAGTCTGTGCTCCTTGTGCGCCAACATGATCAGCGGGCAATTCTCCCACCGCTACATCCATGTCCGGTGTAGTAAAACAGCGGTACGTGTGGGGTAAATAAACCGGCTGTTCACTGAACCAACTGGGCGTACCGGGCGGTACCACCTGCGCATCCACCAGAATATAATCCATTCCCGGCAGTCCGGTGGTTGCAAAATAACCCAGCCAGGTGACCTGAACCGGGGCCGGACGGGCCGTGAACACCGGAAGGCGATTGTGCGCCGTGTGCCCGGACAAATCCACCAGTACATGCAATGCCTCTTTACTGATCTGCTGGATTAACTGTCGATCACTCACCTGACTCACATCATGCCATGCACCACCCGAGGCAGCCACTGACCGCCGCAACCGCTCAGCCCAAGGATCCTCCTGCGGGCAATTATCATAAATAAACAAATCCACCGGAAAATTTCCCAGGTACTGCAATGGCCCGGCCAGAAAATACCCCACTGGATGCGCACAAAAATCCCCGCCGAGTAAACCCACTCGCAAACGCTGCGGTGTGTGCGGGCAACGCCAGTGGCTTAAGGGTGCAATCCCGGAACGTCGTACTGTTTCCTGTATTTTTTTTCCGGAATCCAGTGCTTGCAGCAAACGATACTCCGGGGAGTACTGTTGGCAATAATTAAGCAAAAACAACCTGTTGCTGATAGCCACCGGATCATCTGGCCGCAGACAGATCGCCTGGTCAATGGCCGCTTCGGCCAACGCCCACTCCCCCAGATATTGATAACACAACGACAGATTACGCCACGCCAGGGCCTGATCCGGGGTCAGCGCAATCGCCTGCTGCAAACACTGCACTGCTTGAGGATACTCATGCATCTGTAGCAACAACACGCCCAGATTCAGCCAGGACTCGTAAGAAATGCCACAGCGCAGCGCCTGTTCATAATGCGCTCTGGCCGATGCCCACTGTTGCCGGTGTTGATCAATCACCCCTAAATAACGGTAGGCGGCTTCACTCTCCTTCAGTAACAACGCCTGACGGGCACTGAACTCGGCCTCCTCCCAGTGCCCCAGCATCACCTGCACTTGTGCCCATCCCAACCAGAACGTATCCACAAGTTGTTGCTGCAGTGCCGCTGCACGAATACTCTGGTAAGCCTTGGTGTAATAAAATCCGGCGCGTTTCCAGGCGCCCAGTTGCAGATGCGTTTGTGCCAATAG
The DNA here is from genome assembly GCA_021781515.1 of Pseudomonadota bacterium. Taxonomy (GTDB): domain Bacteria; phylum Pseudomonadota; class Gammaproteobacteria; order Pseudomonadales; family Moraxellaceae; genus JAJXWR01. Next base: position 6,369 of record JAJXWR010000078.1, on the reverse strand, counting down.
CGTCAATGCGTCCACCTGATCGGGAATTTTATCCAGCACCCACTGGCAGGCCGCCTGTACCTGGGGCCAGCGCTGCTGTTGATAGGCATGGATCGCCTCAACCAGACGTTTTTGCGTTTTCGCATTCACAATCACGTCAGGCCTCCCTGCCGGTGGGAATATTCCTGCCACAGAGACGCCAGCCCCTGTGACCACTCTTTCACAAAAGCCTGCGCATCACAGAGCACCGAATTCAACAGCCGTTGGCGCAATTCCCGGCGCAATCCGGCCAAAGCCTCGGGTTGCTGTGCCCACCATAGCGCCTTATCCCGATAGTCCTCCTGATTCTCAGCAATAAACATCGGCAATTGCAAATGCTGGAGAATCTGCGCACCAGAGCGCCCCAGCATATCCTCTCCTTGCAGCGTCAGCATGGGGATCCCCATCCAGATCCCTTCCAGGCTCACGGTGGCTCCGGTGTAGGGAAACGGATCCAGTGCCAGATCCACCCGTTCATAGGCCCGCAGGTATTCTGCGTACTCCGAAACTCCTTCCAGTATCAACTGCTGCGTCGGCAAGGCACACCGCTGCGCCCGTTGCAAAAACGCTTGCTGATCCGCTGCGTCTCCCGTTTGCCGGGATTTCAGCAACAACCTGGCCTGCGGCAATTCCCGAAGAATAGAACCCCACAACGTGAGCACCTGATCATTCAGTTTGTTCAGGTGATTGAAACAACCGAATGTTATCTGTCCAGCCTGCTGCATCGGCAGAGGCCCAGGCAGCCACTGCGGCGCTGGCGGCGTAAAACAACGATATGTGTCCTTTAACCACAGCGGGCGCTCGGTAAACGGATAAGGTGCCGTTGGTGGCTGCACCCACGGGTCCAGCAGAATATAATCCATGGCAGGCAGACCGGTCGTCGCAAAATAACCCAGCCAGGTCAGTTGCAACGGCGCAGGATGCCAACAAAATACCTTGAGGCGGTTGTGCCGGGTATGTCCTGACAAATCAATAAGAATCTGCACAGCATCCGCATAAATACGTTCAGCCAGTGCCCGATCCGAAAATTCAGTCACATTAAGCCAACCCTGACAGTACTTCTGTAATTGCAGACTCAACCCATCCTCAGCAGCCGTCATGTATACCAGTACCCGCAGTGTTAGCCCCGGATTTTCTCTCGCAGTGGCGTCTTGCAATGCTTGCAATGTGTGGAGCACACTGTGCAGAAAATACCCCACCGGATGCCGACGCAAATCTCCAGAAACCAGACCGATAGTGAGTACTTTCTTCTGCTGCGGCTGCGGCCAGGACGACCAGACGGGGTACTCCTGTTGCGCCTGTTGCTGTAGCTGTTGTCCCCAGGCCTGTGCTTCGGCACAACGTTGTGCTGGCGTCCATTGCATCAGGTAATTGAGGCCAAACAACCGGGAACTATGGCTCAAGTCATCGTAGGGATTCAGTTTTATAGCCTGAGCAAACGCATTGTTGGCTTGTTCATGCGCCCCCCATTCCTGACACAGTAATGCCAGGTTACGCCAGAGCACCGGTTCGGCCGGTTGCAACGCAACGGCCTGTTCTGCATACGTCAACGCCGCAGTCCAGCGGTTCTGCTGCTTAAGCGCTGCGGACAGATTACTGAGCGCCCCAACATGATCCGGCTGACGGGCGAGCACCTGACGCAATGCCACTTCTGCCTCACGGGCCTGCCCACGTTCCAGGAGCAACACGGAACGCCCCCACCAGGCCGCCAGTGGTGCCTCCTTGCCCTCCGTCGCCTGAGTAAAAAAACTCAAGGCACGTTCGGGATTTTTCAGACCTTGCCAGGCCAGCGCCAGCCCATAAGCAATTTTTTCCTGTTTCTCGGGTAAGATCGCCCGGGCTTTTGTCCATAGACGGACTGCATCGGCAAACTGTTCCTGTTGCAAGGCCACTGAGCCGAGAATCAGCAAGGCCTCCCCATGCCGGGGATTAACCCGCAAGAGCGTTTCAGCACTTTGTCTGGCCTGCAGCAACTGTCCGGCGGCTAACGCCGTCAGTGCCCGTTGCAACACCACGGCCACGGTTTCTCCCTGCGGTGTCCGCACCCCACAACAGCGCAGAAATCGTTTGCCGCTCCCGCAGGAACAACGCTGCTGCGCTTCACCGGACATCGGCTTCTCCCAGACTGGCAGTGCCTTGACAGCGAGGTATCCCTAACTGCTGCCACAACGACCAGAGTGCCGCTTGCCAGTGCTTTGCAAAACGCGGCGCATCCATTAATGGCGACAGCAGCAGGCTTGGCCGCAACCGCCGCCGTAATTCGGCCAGTTCCTGCAACGCCGTGGCCATACTCACGGCCTTTTGCAGATAAGCCGCCTCACTGGGGCACACCCAGGAGCCCAGATCCAGAGGCCCCAGAATATTCGCTCCTGAACGAGACAAAAAATCATGGCCCTGCAGTGTCAATACCGGCACACCCATCCACAGGCTTTCAATACTTACGGTACCGCCGGTAAATGGAAAAGGGTCCAGACTGATATCAATATCCGCAAACGCTTGGAGATAGTCCCGACGTGGCGATGCAGAACGTAATTCAATACGCGACATCGGTAATTGTAACCGCTCCAGATAGCAGTAATAACTGTGCAGTTCATCACTCCCATCAAGGGCACCGGTTTTAATAATCAATCGTGCCTCGGGAAGCGCCTCAAGAATTTTTTGCCACAATCTCCAGACGCCTTCATGCAGTTTACTCAGGTGATTAAAACAGCCAAAAGTAAGATACCCCCGTTCCAGTGCAGGCAATGGTGCCACCTCAACCGTTTCTTCCGGTGCCGAGAAACAGCGGTAGGTCTCTGGCAAATACCAGCGTTTCTCCCGAAAACTGCTCAGGGCTGTCTCAGGCTCCACCCAGCGATCCACCAGCACCGCATCCATCTCCGGCAAACCGGTAGAGGCAAAATACCCCAGCCATGCCACCTGAACCGGAGCCGGCCGGCAGGCAAACAGCGGCATCAACGTATGTCGGGTATGTCCTGCCAGATCCAGCAACACGTGCAGCCGCATGGATTGCATCTGCTGCCGGATAACCGCTTCCTCCAGACCCGTAACCCGCTGCCAGTTGCTGAAATATGGACGGATACGCTCCGTCAAGGCATCCGGTTCAGGAGAGTTATCAATGGCGTACAGTTCAATCTGCGTATAATCCAGATGCGGCAGCATCGCCTCAAGAAAATACCCGACCGGGTGCCGACGCAAATCCCCACTGGCCAGACCCACCCGTAAACGCACCGGCGTCAACGGCACTTCCCAACGGTCACACGCAGGCCCAAGCCGTGCCTGTACCTGTTGTGAACACCGATCGCCCCATTCGATGGCCAATTGTTTCTTTTCTTCAAGACTACGGTCGCTACGGTAATTCTGCACATACAACAGACTCGAAGACGACGTCCAGTCTTCGGGACGAACAGCCGCCGCCCTGGCAAAACGTTCTTCTGCCAAAGCATAGAATCCATAAGCCAACGCCAGCCGAGCGAACGTATGTGCGGCGGCAATATCTTCCGGGAAACGCTGACAGAGTTCATTCCAGCACTGCAACCAGCCTTGCAGGTCACCCTGCTGTTTCAGTGCCAGCCCCAGACCAACCCACACCTCCTTCTCCGGCTCCGGTGTCAACAACAGACACCGGTAGTGCTGTTCAGCCTCTGCAAAATGCCGCTGCGCCAGTAACTGACCCGCATACTGCAATCTGACCTCAGGCCACTCTGGCCGCAGTTGCAAAGCGGCCTGCAATGACTGCAGTGCCGGATTGATTAACCCCAGTTCCTGCCTGACTTTTGCCTGCAAACAAAACAGTTCTGGCGGCTGCATCAGCGTCGTACCGTACTTTATCCCCTGATCCACCCAGGGAAGCGCCGCTTGCCACTGTTTTTCCTGTGCGAAACTGAAACCCATCACAAAAGACGCATTGCCTCGTTCCTCAGGGTATTGCTGCAACAAGGTATGCGCTGTGGACCGGGCCTTGGTAAATTCTCCGCATTGTATCCAGTGTACCGCCGTTGTCAGCAGCGTCTGTGCAGAAGCTTTAGCCACCGCCGGCGGCGACCCCCTCCCGCAGCAATGCTTGAACTTCCGCCCACTACCACACGAACAAGGCGCATTTCTTCCAGTCTGCATCACTGCCTTTACCCCTCTGCACCCCGTGGACCTGCCGACTGTCTTCGCCACAGATCCCGGCACGCCTGCATCCAGCGATGGGCAAACCCTGCCCCATCCATCAAGACTGATGCCTGTACCCGTTGCCGAAGACCATGGCGCAGTGCTGCCAGACGCTCGGGGTGCTGCACCCATTCACCCACTAGCCGTTTATAGTCTGCCTTATTCTCTGCAATCAGACAGTCAAGCCCTATGTTCGTTAAAATATTCACCCCCGAACGTCCTAACAAATCGCTACCCGCCAGGGTTACCAACGGCACACCCATCCAGATTCCTTCCAGACTGACGGTCGCACCGGTATAGGGAAAAGGATCGAGCGCCAGATCCACCCGTGCATAGGCATTCATGTACGCCGAATAACTCTCACTGCCCTCCAGCAGCAAGCGCTCGCCGGAAATCCCATAACCCTTGAATCGTTGCCGCATCCATTCCTGTTCCTCCGGTTGCGCCAGTTGGGAACTCTTGAGAAACAGGCGACAAACGGGCAGTTCATGCAACAATTCCGCCCACAGCGACACGACACCTTCGTTGAGTTTACTTAAATTATTAAAACACCCGAGCGTCACCCATTCACTGTGCAGACAAGGGGCAGGAGCCACGGCCCAGTCTGTTTCCAGCGGGTTGAAACAACGGTAACTGGGCTCCAGATAAACCCGCTGTTCACTGAAGCACTGCGGTTGATCCACAGGGCACACCGCCTTATCCACCCAGATAAAATCCATGGCCGGCAACCCCGTCGTCGCAAAGTAACCCAGCCAGCTAACCTGCACCGGGGCCGGATGCAGCGCAAAAACATCAAGACGATTGTTCCGGGTATGGCCGCTTAAATCCACCAGAAGATGAATACCCCGCTCACGAATCAACGCCGCCAGCGCTGCCGTATTCAGCCTGTCAACCTCCGTCCACGTGCAGGCCTGCGCTTTTAACTGATCGCGCAACACATCATTACGGGCAAAGGTACTAAAGACATGCAGCCTTAACTGTCGACGATCCACATGTGCCCAAAAACCTTGCAGAAAATAGCCCACGGGATGCTGACCAAAATCACCCGACACCAGCCCGACATCCAGTACCTCAGGCTCCGGATCCACCGGCCTCGGTGCCTGAGGCACCGCCCAACGCTGACGCATGCGTTTTTCATAATCCTGCATCAGTGCACATGTCCTTGCAAAACGCTGCTCGGCCGCCTCTTCCACATAGTTCCAGTCAAAAATCCGGCCACTGAGCGCTTCCGCATCTTCCGGATCACGCGCCAGCATGGCAGCCCACACCGACTCTGCAGTGGCGAAGTCCCCAGCAGCACCAGCAGATTTTGCCCATTCATTTTCAATCCGCCGCTGACCCGGAACCGCCTGTGCCAACGCTTCCAGAGCCCTAAGACTCTTGCGGACATGTCCGGTTTGCCGCCACAACACCGCCCGACTCAACTGCGCCTCTACATGTTGCGGTTCCATTTCCAGGGTACGGGAAAACGCCTGCTCTGCTTCAACAAAACGCTGCAAGAGAAAACAGGCCGCCCCGGTACTGAAAAATGCTTCAGCGGGAGCACCAGGCAACTGGCAGGCTTCCTGCAGCCAACGCCATGCCGCAGCGACATTTCCGGACTCCAGCAACAACCGCCCTAACAGGTTAAGCACCGCCAAGCGCGGCTGATACCCCAGTTGCTCCGCACGCTGGGCCGCCTCAATGGCTTGGGGATACCTGCCTTGCTGACGTTCCACCATGGCCTTGACCATCCAGGCCCCTGCTTCCTGTGGCAAAGCCTGCAACAGTAGCGCACCCAGGCGCTCCGCAACCGCCCATTGCCCAGCATTGACCGCCTGCACCGCCTGATGCAGCAGCGTCACCTCCGGCACCTGCATTTTTTTTCTGGAGGTGCCGCCCAGTTTTTTATGGCGCAAATGATGCGCATTCATGAGTCATGGTTCGCAAATTATATGCCGTAGGTTCAAGAAAATTGAGTCAGTAAACCCGTATTATAGACCACACACATCTGCCTCGGTATTTATCCTTTCAAAGCGGCAGAATTCTGTTACAGTTCATAGCAGGGTTTTTTGACCAAAGTGTGAGCGCAAGCTCCTGGCTTTAGCCATGGGCTGAGCGGTGCGACCTGAGGTTGCACTATTTTCTGTTATACGTTTGATTATATGATGTTTATATGAACAATACGACATAACCTGATGTATCACCATCAGT